>NZ_JAHYBW010000004.1:0-377973 GCF_032027985.1 Haloarcula sp. 1CSR25-25 | reverse complement strand
AGCTGCGAGACTCCAGCGGAGCGAGCGTCTCGAAACGGGCGACCGGGACCGACCGGAGGGAGCGACACGTGAGCGACGACCGCCACACCGCGTTCATGCCGCTGATTCTGGTCGGCGGGCTCGTCTTCGGGTTCGGACTCGCGTACAGCCACATGGCGCGGCCGGAAGTCGTTCTGGATTTCCTCCAGTTCGAGGACTTCGGGCTGGTGTTCGTGATGTTCGGCGGCGCTGCCGTGACGGGAGCGACCTTCATTCTGGCACCCCGACTCCTCGGCCGCGCGCCGCTGACTGGCGACCGCTTCGAACGCCGGCTGAAGCCCTTCGACCGGAACGTCCTGGTCGGTGGTGCTATCTTCGGCGTCGGCTGGGGGCTCTCCGGAATCTGTCCGGGCGCGGCGTACGCGAGCCTCGGTGTCGGTAACGTCACTATCCTCTGGGCGCTGGCCGGGATGTTCGTCGGCGCGTATCTCCAGGGCTACTGGCAGAGTCGGAGCGAGACTCGCGACGCCGCCGTGACGGGCGCGGATTAATATCACAATTCTATGAACCCCTCCCTGATCGCTCTCTTTGTCGGTGCAGCGCTCGCCAGCCTGTTCATGGCGTGGGTCATCGGTGCCGGGTCGAGCGGCGCGACGCCGTTCGCCCCAGCCGTCGGGGCGAACGCGATTCCGACGATGCGGGCCGCCCTGCTTGTCGGTGTCTTCGGGTTCGTCGGCGCCGTCACGCAGGGCAGCAACGTCTCGGAAGCCGTCGGCAGTGGCCTTGTCGGCGGTATCAGCCTGCCCGTCGCTGGCGTCATCCTGGTGTTAGTGCTGGGTGCCGGACTGATGGCGGTCGGTATCACCACCGGATACCCGGTTGCGACAGCGTTCACGGTGACCGGCGCCGTCATCGGCGTCGGTCTCGCACTGGGTGGGACGCCGGTCTGGCCGAAGTACCAGCAGATAGCAGCCGTGTGGGTTTTGACGCCGTTCGTCGGCGGCGGCATCGCGTTTGGGATTGCGAGTGTCCTCCCGCGTCCCGATGCCCCCGAGCGGTACAGCGTTCCGGCGCTCGCGGGCCTCGTCGGAGCCGTCCTCGTGAACGTACAGTTCAGCTTTCTGGGCCGTGGGGCGGCGTCAGGGACCGTCCGCGGGTTCAGTCAGCGCGCGCTGGCGGTCGACGGTCTCGCGTCGGGGGTTGTCATCACCGGCGTCGCGGCGCTGGCCGTGGCCACCGTCGTCTGGTGGGACATCAGCCGTGACGAGCGTGGTGGTCTGCGGCGCGTGCTGCTCGCGCTTGGCTCCCTCGTCGCGTTCTCTGCGGGCGGAAGTCAGGTCGGACTTGCCGTCGGGCCGTTGCTCCCGCTCCTTGGTGAGGTTGGACTGGTCTCCTCGTTCGCCGTACTCGTCGGTGGCGGTCTGGGGATGCTGGCCGGGTCGTGGACGGGTGCACCCCGAATGATCAAATCTCTGGCCCAGGACTACTCGTCGCTCGGGCCGCGGCGCTCCATCTCCGCACTCGTGCCGTCGTTCCTGATCGCACAGGTTGCAGTCCTGTTCGGCGTCCCGGTCTCGTTCAACGAGATCGTCGTCAGCGCCATCATCGGGAGCGGTGCCGCGGTCGGCGGCCGGAAAGCGGTGGACGCGGAGAAAATCGTCCTGACTGTGGGGGCGTGGGCCGGTTCGTTCGCCCTCTCGTTCGTGCTCGCATACGCTGCCGGTACGTTCCTGTTGTAGCCTTTCCGGACGGTAACCTGTGGCGTGTGCTGCCAGCGTCCGACGACAGCGTGTGGCCGTGTCTCGTTTGCCCCGTCTCAGACTGCCCGGGGTGGTGGGACGAGGAAAACGTTCCCCGTCGCCTGTGCGACGATCTCCTCCGAGACGCTGCCTAGCAGGAGTCGCCGGATGCGGCTTCGCCCCTTTGCTCCGACGAGGACTGTCGACGGCGTCACCGCCGCTTCGACGGCGAGGATCTCGTCGGCGGGGTCGCCTTGCCGGACCTCGGTCCGCGTCTCGATGTCCCAGTTTTCGAGCGTGCTCGCGTGCTCGGCTAGCCGCTCACGCGGGTCGATATCGGCGTCAGCTCCCTCGTCTTTCGGCGACTGGACGTGAACGAGCGTTGCCTCCTCGGTCGCGTGCCGGAGGTACGAGAAGGCGTCGAACGCCCGGTCGGCGTGCTCGGAGAAATCCGTCGCGAAGAGGATTCGCTGGAAGAGGTGTTCGCGGAGGACGTCGGGGTCGTCGGTCGCCCGTTCGACGCGGTTGACCAGCAGTGGAACGACAGTGGTCCGTGCGAGGTTGCGTGCGGTCGAGCCGATGATACGGTTCTCTAGCGGGCTCTGGCCCCGTGACCCGACGACCGTCATGTCGGCCTGGACGGTTTCGGCGATACCGTTGATACGGCGATACGGCGTCCCACGGACGACATGGGTCTCGACGTCGAATCCCGCCCCTTCTATCACGGCCCGATACCGATCTAACCCCCGCTGGCGTCGCCCATCGAAGTCCACGCCGGGCATCCCGGAATGGACGTTCGCCGGAACAACCGTCACGAGATGAATCGTATCGATGCCGATACGCCCCAGACATTCGAGACAGGTCTCGTTCTCTATTGCAGCCTCGCTGGCGGCCGATAGGTCGGTCGCACACAGGGCCCTCATATCGACCACTTCGTCGAGCACCGACAACACAGTTTTGTTCCATTCGCGCGTGGCCGACGCTCGGACGGTCAGCGACCGTTTTCCGGAAACTGCACAGCTGCCATACGTTATCGATGAGTTACCAGTACTCCAGTCGAGGTTACCCGAATATAGTATTGTGCGCTGGTCCCAAAACCGTTATACCTTCGAACCGGGTAGAGGGTATTGAACAGAAATGTGTCAACACCGAATTTCCACGTCTGGAAGTCGGAGGGTGAATCGATGGCGGGACTAGAAGTTCCCACGTGGGACCCGGAGACGGCCCTGCTCATCGGCACGATTCTACTGGAAGCGATCGTGCTGTACGTGGGCTATGGCAGTCTCGAACGGCTCTTCGGGCCATATCTCATGAAGTTCCTGGTCGGGGGTGAGGCGGATGCTCGATAGCGTCCTCGACGGACTCGGAATCCTGGGGACCAGTCCCGAGATGCTGGCGTTGTTCGTCGGATTCGGGCTCGTCGTCGGGGTCCTGTTCGGCTTTTTCGGCATGGGCGGGTCGTTCCTCGTTACCCCTGCACTGCTGATGCTAGACTACCCGGCGCCCGTTGCGGTCGGTAGCGGGATGGCGTTCGTCTTCGGGACGGCTGTCATCGCGACCCTGAAACACCACGACCTCGGGCAGGTCGACTACAAGCTCGGCGTGATTATGATTACGGGGACGACCATCGGCATCGAGGCCGGACGCGCCAGCGTCTACTACCTCGAATCGCTGGGACTTGCCGGTGGCATCATCAGTGTCGCCTACGTGGTCCTGCTCGGCGGCGTCGGGGCCATGGTTACCCGTGACGCCCTGGCGGGTGACGGCGCTGGTGGCATCGACCACGAGGCGACTGACCAGGACCTCAGCGAGTACGAGATTCCCCAAATCGCGAGGACCATCCAGCAGACCGTTCGGATTCCACCGATGGTGACGCTTCGCGGTGACGTCCGCGTTTCAGCGTGGGTCATCACGGCCGTCGCCTTCGCGACCGGCCTCCTGTCGGGCTTTCTGGGCGTCGGTGGCGGCTTCATCCGGATGCCCGCGATGATCTACGCCATCGGCGTTCCGGTGCCAGTCGCTGTCGGGACTGACCTCTTCGAGATCGTCTTCTCCGGTGGCCTCGGGAGCTACCTCTATGGACAGGGCGGCGGCGTCGACCTCGGTATCGTCGTCCCGCTGCTGTTCGGGAGCGCACTCGGTGCCCGTATCGGCTCTGCAGCGACCGCCGTTGTCGACGCCGACGGCATCAAGATCTATTTCGGCGGGATGCTACTGGTCGGTGCCATCGCGGTGGGCGTCGGGGAAGTCGGCTCCTACATCGGTAGTCCGACCCTCGAACTGATCGGACTGGTGCTCGTCATCGGCGCGGCAGTCGTCGTCGCTCTCGCAATTCTCTATACGGCTATATCTTCACTCCGCGTGACGAATCGCCAGCAGACTTCCGCTGCGGACTGATCGGTCTTCGCGCCAGACTGTTGCCCAGTCCCGTGTGGATGGCCGTCTCTTCCGCCGACGTCTGCGGGCCGACGGCCTGCCGCTTGCGCGGTGTTCCCGTCTCGGTACATTCTAGACGCCCGTGGAATTGTGCAAAACGTACAAAAGTGTTTTATCAGCCCAGTGTCTACAGTACAATGATACCGATGCCGGATTCGATGTCTGAACAGCTCCGTCGAGAGATGGTGTGTGAGGGACTGCTGGGGTGTTTCCACGGTCTCAAGGAACTAGACAAGGAGTGCTTTCGAGCGCTCGTCGAGGCTGGGGGACCACTGACTGTCGACGAGGTCGCCGAGGCAGTCGACCGCGAGCGGTCGACCGCCTATCGCGCCGTCCAGCGACTCCTCCAGACGGGCTTCATCGAAAAGGACCAGGTCAACTACGACCAGGGCGGATACTACCACGTCTACTCGCCGACGGACCCGTCGCAGATCGCAGACGACATGCAGCGGCTCCTCAACGACTGGTACGCGAAGATGGGCCAGCTCATCCAGGAGTTCGAGGACAAGTACGAGGGGTCCGAAACCTCGGCTCCCGCGGTCGAATAGTAACTCCGGCGCTTCTGCGTGGCCCCTCGTTCTCGATTGGTGAACTGGTTCCGGTATGGGAACAGCGGTACAGTACCGGTCTCTCAGGTTGTCCATCACTCTTTCATAATATTGTGCGTACTATCCACAACCCTTAACTGGTGTTGGTGCGTAGAAACTGGTGATGGCAACTGATACTGCACCCAGGGACAGCACCGACACCACGAACGAACCCATTCATGTCGACGGAGCGGACCACCTCGATGATATCGTCGGAAAGCACGACGTCGTTCTGGTCGACTTCTACGCCGACTGGTGTGGCCCCTGCCAGATGCTCGAACCCATCGTCGAAACGATCGCGGCAGAGACCGACGCGGTTGTCGCGAAGGTCGACGTCGACGCCAACCAGCAACTCGCCGGGGCGTACGGCGTCCGGGGCGTCCCGACGCTGATTCTGTTCGTCGACGGCGAGCAGGCCGAAGAGATGGTCGGGGTGCAGGGCGAACAGCAACTGCGCTCCCTGCTCGCGAGGTACACCGAGTAAATGACCGACGAGAAACGAGATCTCGTTATCGCTGGCTCGGGGATAGCTGGCCTCTCGGCAGCGGTCTACGCCGCACGGGCCGACCTCGACCCCCTCGTTCTCGAGGGCGAACAGCCGGGTGGTCAGCTCACCCTGACGACCGATGTCGAGAACTACCTCGGATTCCCCGACGGCGTCGGCGGCATGGAGCTGGTCCAGCGCGGGAAGGAGCAGGCCGAACAGTTCGGCGCAGCGTTCCGGCACGGCCGCATCGACGACGCGGCCCTTGACGGCCAGCCCCTGGAGCTGTCGCTGTCGACCGGCGACACGATTCACGCACGGTCGCTGATCGTCGCCACCGGTGCGAGCGCCCGCTGGGTCGGTGCGCAAAACGAGGGGGAACTAATGGGGCACGGGCTCTCGACGTGTGCGACCTGTGACGGCGCGTTCCACCGCGGCGACGACCTCCTCGTCATCGGCGGTGGCGACAGCGCGATGGAAGAGGCACTCTTCCTCGCGAAGTTTGCCGACTCCGTGACAATCGTCCACCGGCGCGAGGAACTGCGTGCGTCCGAGATCATGGCCGACCGGGCCCGCGACCACGACAAAATCCAGTTCCGCTGGAACACGGAACTGGAAGCCGTCCAGGGCTCGCAGGCGGAAGGCGTCACCGACGCCGTACTCGTTTCCCACCCCGACGGATACCCGAGGGAGAAGGCCGAGTCCGGGACGGCTGTCGAACGGGAGACGGTCGATGTCGGCGGCGTGTTCTACGCCGTGGGCCACACACCGAACACGCAGTTCCTCGACGGGACTGGTGTCGAACGGGACGAGAGTGGCTACGTTTTCACACAGACCGACGACGCCGGGCGGCCAACGGCACGGACGTCCGTCGACGGTGTGTTCGCTGCCGGCGACGTCGCTGACCCCCGCTATCGGCAGGCGGTCACATCCGCCGGCACCGGGAGTATGGCCGCGCTCGACGCCGAGGAGTTCCTCGAGACGCTACGGGACGCAAGTGGATCGACGGTCAGGGCGACGGTCAGTCCGGACCAGTCGGCTCCGTGACCGCTCCAATCACACCACCTCGCTTTCGGGGTAGTTCTGCGACATCCTCTTCGAGTACGTCTGGCAGCGACTACTCGGTCTCTGGAGGCGTCCGCCGTCGAGAGAGCGGATCACCGGGCCGAGGAACCCGTGCTGTCCGCTAGTCACCGCGGTACAGTACCGTAGCTGAGAGCCCCGAAAAGGTCTAATAGATGCCACTTTCAGCATCGAATTTAAGTAATCTGGTTGCTTAGGGCGGCCATTCGATGGGTATCGCTCAAGCTCTCCTGATACTACTCTTTGCGCTATCGGGGGTCGCCTGCTTTGTAACGACCAGCAGGGTTTCGCGCATCCCAAACGCCGACGTGCGTCGGGGGCTCGCTGGATTGCTCGGCTTCAGCGGTCTCTGGGCGGTAAGCGAACTCGGTCTGTTGCTCTTCTCGTCGCCGGTGGCTATGGAGGTGATGTACATCTTCGGGTTGGTGGTCGGGCTACCGACGGTCGGTGCGTGGCTGTATTTCTGTTCGGCCTACACCGGCCACGACTATCACCGCCGACCGGTATTTCGCCGTCTTGCCGTCGGCCTGTACGCTGTCATCGTCGGGGTGAAAGTCACGAACCCGCTCCACGGGCTGTACTTCACGACCTCGCTGACCGCCGACCCGTTTCCGCATCTGTCGATTCAACCCTTGCCGGCCCACTGGGTTGTCACGGGCCTCTCGTATGTCGTGACCGCGATCGGATTCTATCTGCTGTATGAGCTGTTTAGCCAGTCGAACCTGGACACGAGGGGGCTCAGCATACTGGTTGTCATCACGGGGCTGCCCGCTATCTTAGACGTTCTGAGCTACACCGGGAACACGCTCCTCACGCTGAACTACGAGCCGGTTGGCGTAGCCGCGTTCAGTATCGGCGCGTTCTACATCGTCGACGACCAGTTCGTTGCACTGCCGGCGTTCTGGAGACAGGACGTCCTCGAGACGCTCGACGACCCCGTGCTTGTGTTCGGTTGGGACGACCGAATCCGTGACTACAACGCCGCTGCGACGACCTGTTTTCCCGATCTAGCGGCTGTGGCCGACCAGCCGTTCGATACCACATACCCGGCACTGGCAGCAAGCCTCGAGGACGGAGCCGACCTCGTGGAAATCGAGACTGAGGGGACGACGCGGTATTTCGCCGTCGAGCGAGAGCGACTCACAATTGAACGCCAGACCGTCGGCGAGGTGGTGGTCCTTTCGGACGTCACGGATATCGAACAGCAACGCCAGCAACTCCAGCAACAGAACGAACAGTTCGGCGATCTGGCCGTAATCGTCACGCACGAGCTGCGGAATTTGCTGACAGTTGTCCGGGGGCATATCGACGGGAAGGCGGCAGAAGCCATCGACGCTGAACACGAGGCGTCCCATGAGTCGTATGAACGGGGGATTTCCGCTGTGGAACGGATGGAACAAGTCACCACCGACCTGGCCAAGCTTGCACGGTACGGGCAGACAGCACAGAACAAAGAACAGTGCGATTTTCGGGAGACACTCACCCGGAGCTGGGACATCACCGATACCGACGGGATGTCGCTCTCAATCGGGACAGATGGGGAGATTTACGCCGAAAAGACCTACCTGATCGACCTGTTCGATAACGCCTTCCAGTTCATGCGGGCGCTCGACGCAACGGTCGTCTCCAGCACCCTGGAGGACGGCGAGATAGTGATTGCGAGCGACGGGGACCCGCTGAGTGACGAGGAAATCGAAGCCGCGTGGAACTACGGCGAGGCGGTTCCGTCCCCGGAGACGGGTATGCTCCTCCCGATGGTCCGGGCAATCGGACGCGCTCACGGGTGGACCATCGATGTCAGCAGTGGCGATGCCGATTCGGTATCGCTGCACATCGAGACGAAATAGCGGTGTGCGACACGAGGAGCCCGGACCAGCAGTGGCCAGGCGCGAACCGGATTGTCCCGTCCCGAGTGACGTGTGGCGGTCGTACACCCCCGTTTCCAGTGTTCTCGTCCACCACTGGCACCCGAAAAACCACGCTCAGGCGGCCGACCGCCACTCGGATTCATCGAGACGGGCCTGGTCGAAGCGGACATACCCGGATTGACGACCTGCGAGGGTCTGCATGCCTCCGGTGTTGCCGGGGCGACCACGCCCGCTGGTACTGTCGGCTGTCGGTCTGGGTCTGGCGACACATGGGGCCGTTTATCGTTGGGCCACGAGTGTGAACTCGAGTACCCAGCGTGAAGCTACGGCCTCACTTCTCTACGTCGCGGTCTGGCGTCCGACCCCCGCTATCTGGTCTGTAGGACCCGCCATCGGTTGCGGCTGGCGACCCCGTTGTCGACTCGATCGCTATAGCGCCTGACCCGGTATCGAAATCCGATACCTGGTCGTGTAGTTCTTCAGCGAGAGTAGACAGTTGCCGGACGTTCTCCGACGTCTCGGACAGAGAGGCAGTCTGCTCTTCGGTCGCAGCAGAGACGTTGCTCGCTTCGGCCGCAGTCTGCTGGCTGACACTCGATACTTCATCCACCATCGCGACCACCTCCTCGGAGGACGCCGCCTGGTCGTCAGTCGCGTCGCTGATCTCTCGGATGCCGCTTTCGGCCTCCTGCACAGCATCGGCGATTTCGTCGAACATCTCGATTGCATCCTCGATTGTCTCGGACCCGCGTTCGACGCGGTCGCTCATCTGTTGCATCCCCTCGACGGTGTCGACTGTCGTATCCTGAACCTCGCCGATACTCTGCTCGATATCCGCCGTCGCCCCGGCAGCCTCCTCTGCCAGGGATTTGATCTCGTTTGCGACGACGCCAAAGCCCTCGCCCGCCTCGCCGGCCCGGGCGGCCTCGATGGAGGCGTTCAGGGCGAGCATGTTCGTCTGTTCGGCGATTTCGGTTATCATCTCGACGACGTCGCCGATCTGGCCCATCTTCTCGTCAAGTGCCTCCACCTGGGTGGCCGCCTGGTCGGCCTGTGATTCGATAGACTCGATCTCCTCTGTCGCCGCCGATGCGTACTCCCGGCCGCTTTCGCCGCGCTCGACGGCTGTGCTGGCGGTTGCGGCGACCTCCTCGGCCGAAGAGGCGACCTCCTCGACAGTCGCGGACATATCGTTCATCTCGCCGGCCACCTCCTGGAGATTCTCGCTCTGAGTGTCCGCACCGTTTGAAATCTCTTCGACGGACTCTGCGACCTGTTCGCTGGCCTGTTGGATTTCCCCTGAACTGCTCGCCACCTCTTCGCTCGATGACGCCACGTCGTCCGCGATGGCCTGGACGCGCTCGACGCTTGTATTCAGCTGTTCGATTCCGCCCTCCAGATCACTCAATGCGGTCCCAAACGTCCCCGGGTAGTCTGTGTCGATGCTCTGGTCGAGTTGTCCGTCTTTCAGGCTCTGGCTCACTGTCGATATCTGTGCGAAGCCCTCCGACAACTGGGTCGTCCCGGTCGCGAGGTCCTCGAGCACGGCGCCGTATTGTCCGGGCCGGTCCGTATCGACATCACCGTCGAAAACCCCTCGCTGGAGGTCATCGCTCACACCCCTGATTTCGTCGAAGCTCTCCGCCAGTTCGTCGGCACCCGCTTCGAGGTCAGCGACAGTCTCACCGTACCGCCCGGGATAGCTCGATTCGAACTCCCACCCCAGGTCACCCTGTCGCAGTCCACGGCTTGCAGTTCCGATCTGGGAGAAAACGCCCCTGAGATTCGCCTGCATCTGGGTGAACGCTTCGATCATCCGACCGAGTTCGTCGTCTTCGACGTGGTCGTCGAGGTCGTTGTCGAAGTCACCGGCACTGACAGCCTGTGCGGTCTCCGCCAACTGAGTGATCGGCGGAATAATCCGTCCAGCGACGAACAGGCCGATGGCGATGGCGAAGACGAACGCTCCCGCAGTCAACCCGAGCAGTACCCACTGGACCGTCGCTGTGGTGGTATCCGCAGCGGCGACTGCCGCTTCTTTGTCCTCTACAGCCAGTTCTTCGAGCGTATGTGCGTCGTCTCGCATATCGTTCAGTATCGGCTCCAGTTCTCCCATTTTCTGTCGAGCGCTCGCCGTATCACCGGCCTCTGTCGCGTCGAACACCTCCTGTGCGACGGCTGTGTACTCCTGCTGTCTGGACTGCAGACCTGCCAGTGCCTGTTTTTCTTCCTCGCTCAGGTGGCTCCCCTCCATCTGCCGGGCCCACTCTTCGAAGTTCGAATCGGCCTCCGCAAAGTCGGCTCTAGCACTGTCTTCACCGAGCATGGCCGCTTGAACCGCTATCTGCTGTTCCTCGACGGCGACCAGCATCTCCATGGACGCGTCGATCTTATCCGCGTCCGCAGAGATGACGTGAACTTCAGCGTCGACGGTCCCCACGGCCTGGTACCCGACCAGTCCAGTCAAAGCGACCAGCAACGCCACGAGAACAAACGCCAGAATGAGTTTGGGCCGCAGGTCGAATCGGTCTATTGTTAGCTTCTCTAGCATGGGTCGTTCTCTCCCGAGGACCATTATAATCAGTCGCTCTAGATACCGGGATGAGTATCACAGATGAGAACCCGAACCCCTTCCAGTCAATCACTTCGAGGGGTCGAAGCAGACTACGGTGTTCTACAGGCGGAACAGGCCGAGGCGGTCACGGGAGCTGGACGTACGATTCGGAACTCGTCGACCACATCCTCGGTTATCTGAACCACACCTACGGTGTCGCACCCGGCGACGTGATTTCTGCCCCCTGAACCGACTGTTCAAATACGGCTCTCGGATTCGTTCTCCCGGGATAGCCAACGGCACGACGACACAGACGATAACAGATCGATACCGCGTGCTTTCTTATTGTTTGATAACTGACAGCGTGATACTTGTTACTGTGATGTGTGAGTGGTACGTATGGGCAGACAGAATCGGGGGGAAAGAGACAACGAGAGGTGCCAGTCTGACCGCCGTGGTTCCGTCGAAGCCGGTTCTGTCGAATGGTCCGATTTCTTCGCGAGCGAAGCGCGCACACGGGAGCGAGACAACATACCGGACGAGCACCACGGGGAGGCGGACGCCGGAGAAGCGGAAAA
Organism: Haloarcula sp. 1CSR25-25; assembly: GCF_032027985.1. Taxonomy (NCBI): domain Archaea; kingdom Methanobacteriati; phylum Methanobacteriota; class Halobacteria; order Halobacteriales; family Haloarculaceae; genus Haloarcula; species Haloarcula sp. 1CSR25-25. The sequence goes on along the minus strand of NZ_JAHYBW010000004.1, from coordinate 366,665 downwards.
AGACCCACCAGCGGCACTCGAAGCGCTCGAACGGGCGAGCGAACTCTTCGTCGGTCTGTCCAACCCAATCGAGGAAAGCCTCCGTACCTACGTCACAGAACTTCCGCAGTGGTTCGGGCATCCCGGTCGAATCGAGGCAAAGATCCGGGTCGGAAGCGATGGCTTCGAAACCGATGAGTTTCGCGTCGGTACTAATCCGCTGACAGCCAGCGCTCGCACACGCACCAGGACGCGAGTCTCAGTGACAGTCGTCTGCATTGACCAGGTGTCCAGTACGGGCAGGGAGACCTGGCTCGCGAGCGAACGAGACCTGGTGGAGACGCTCGTCTCACTCATCAGGGATGGTATCAGTCGGTGGGAGATAGACAGCCTGAAGCGCGTCTCAGATGGCGTTGCCGTTCTCGACGGGAATCTCAACTACACCTACGTGAACCAGCAGGCCGAGCGGCTCCTTGGACGGGACGGCGAGGAAATGCGTGGGCGCCACGTCTGGGACCTCTTTCCCGAAGCGGCAGACACTGTCGCCGAAGACAGAATCCAGACGGCTATCGAGACCCAGTCACCGACGTCCTTCGAGCGATATAATTCGGAGAAAGGGCAGTGGTTCGAGACCCGGATCCATCCAATCGGTGACGGCATCATCATCGTATTCACCGACATCACCGACTCGAAGGTAGCCAAACGGGAATTCGACTACGTCCTTGAGACGACACCCATCGGGATTGTCCTCCTGGATGGCGACGGAGAAATCGCTCGCACAAACACCCACGCAGAAGAGTTACTCGGCCTGTCCGGACGCGACATCGAGGGAAAGGAGTACGACCACCCCGACTGGGACATCTGGGACGAGGCGGGCAACCCGATTCCGAGCGACGACCATCCGGTCTCGCAGGTCCTCAGAACCGGCAAGACTGTCAAAGGATTCACCCACGGGATCACGCTCCCGGACGGCTCCGAGCGGTGGCTGTCAAGCAACGTTGCCCCCATCAGGCGTGAGGACGGTGCGGTCGAGCAGGTCATCGTCGCGCTGGAAGATATCACCGTGCCGAAGCGTCTCGAACAGCTCATCGAGACGTTCCAGCCGGTCGATGAGATTCTCTACAGTGTAACCGCAGACGAGGAGACCAAACAGGCTATCTGTGAGTTATTGACTGAAACGCGGGAATACCAGTACGCACGGATCCATACGAGTACCCCGGGCACGACGCTGACCGGATCCGATATCGGGGCGCGGTCACAGGCTGTCGCTACCAGCGAGTCGGTGACCCTTCCGATACGATCCCGGGCAGAGGCCGCTCCGGCACGAGTCGCCGTCGAAACAGGCGAGATACAGGTCGTTACCAGCAACCGGACCGACTCACGGTTTGAGCGGTGGCGGGCGTCCACACTGAGTCAGGGGTTCCACGGTGGCGCTATCGTTCCACTCAAGTATAGAACTCGCATCTACGGCCTGCTCGTACTGTATACAGACCGCGGGGAGGCCTTCGGCGACCGCGAGCAGTCGCTTCTGACGACGCTCGGGAACAACATCGGACAGGTTCTTCAGAACCACGCGACAGAGCGCATACTCCACGCCGACAGAGTGGCCGAACTGACGTTTGAGAGCACCGACTCGCGGTCGTTTTTCGTCTCCGCCTCGGAGAAGCTCGGCTGTACGATCGAGGTCAGGGATACAGTTCCGGTGTCAGACGAGACCGTTGTCCACTACGCGGCCGTTCGAGACGCCCCGACGGATGCCCTGAGTGATTTCGCAGAGAACGCGGATTGTCAAGCCAAGGTGCGACAGGTTCGACAGGTCGAGAATCGGCCCGGCGGGGACGTGGAAATCGAACTGCAGGGGCAGTCCCTGGCACAGACACTCGTTACCGAGGGTGCAGTTGTCACGACAGATACGGTAACTGATGGTAGAGCCGAGGTCGTCTGTGAAGTTCCGCTCGGCAGTGATATCGGGGCACTGGTGACACGCGTCCAGGATTCGTTCCCGGACACGACGTTCGTCTCGAAACGTGACTCCACCCCCGCTTCCAGACCAGATGCACACACAGTCGGGTCGGTGCTTGGAGACGTTTTCGAAAACGAACTCACGGACCGGCAGCAGCAAGTCCTGCGAGTCGCGGTGTACAGCGGTTACTTCAACTCACCGCGACGGACTACGGCAACCGAGATCGCCGACGCGCTCTCACTCACTCAATCGACCGTCTCATATCATTTGCGACACGCAGAGCGAACGCTGTTCGAACAGTTGTTTGACCGGCTGCAGCAATCATGACGCCCGAGGCCATGTATGGGTCGACGCTCTCCGTTCCCCGATGACGCCGGCAGTCGCTGCAGCGAGGAGCGACCGTCTGTTCATCGACGTGTACGGGTGACCCTTGCCATCGTCTGAACCAGACTGTCCCGGTGTCCGTTTATGCCGGTTCGATTGTCATTGACAGGTCGTCGATGTAATGTGTGGCATCAGCTTCCCAGATGACGGCGGTTCCGACGGCAAAATGTATCGAGCCCGGCTTCGAATCCCTCACTAAACTCCGGGCTGCTATTCCCCGCTGTGCACCCGGTAAACCCGGATGCCCCGATAACCGCCCCGGTCGGAAGTACATCACGCCGGAACATCTCAACTGAGACTGTTTTTCGATACTCGTTCGCCGCGATACACACTGGTCGAAGCATAGAGACTCCCCGTCTGTGCCACCGTCTTCACTGTGACCCCTCGTCCCTGTCCCGATAACATCGGAACTCGACCTGTATCTGAGCCAGTTGCTCCCCGTCCGGGTCAAGCGCCGCGATTCGGTAGATTCCGGTCTGTGGGACGTGCCCCAGCGACTGGCTATACTCGACGACATCTGCCGAATCGTATCGGCCGGATGTCCCGACCGGGGCGTCGTTTTGATCTACCGGCATCTGATACAGGACTGTGGCGTTACTGTAGATAGTAAACTGGTCGACGTTCCGGGCACGGACTGTCGCCTGCCGTATCGGAACGGTCAGTTCCACCAGCGGCTCTTGCCCAGGGCTGTAGGAGGTAATCTGTGGAGTCAGTGCGAACACATCACCGCCGCTCTCGCTGTTGATTCCGGCTTCACAGACCGACCCCGGACCGGCTGTCTCCCGGGCTCCGGTGCAACCCGCGAGAGCGCTGATGGTTCCGACAGAGACGATGAACTGGCGCCTGCTCGGCATACCAGCTATACCGTCACCACTCATAAGATTGTTTGGCGGTACCAGGTCAGATTACCCGACTGTTCGAGATTCGTCCTGCTACAGTCGAACGCACACGAGATATTCGTCTCCCTGGCACCTCTGTGACAGGCGTTCGGGCCTATCCACCCGGAGAGCCACCGTTCCAGTTTCACGCTCCGCCACCGACCTCTGTGACCGGCTTGGAGGCCGTTGCCCCATCATATACGACACAACTCGGGGACCGCCCATCGATGCTTGACACACCGCCTGTAAATTCAGGGGTTCTGATGGGTACCGTACAAACGCCTAAATCACTGGCCAGTATTGTCAACTCACAGGCAACTCCGATATGACAGCGAGCGGTTCTGGGGAAAATTTCCCGTGGCATACGCTGGCCCTCCAGGCAGTATATTCTCGGTTGAAGACGGACAGCGACGGGCTCTCCTCGGACGAGGCTACTACGCGCCAGTCGGAGTATGGGCCGAATCGGCTTCCGCAGAAAGAGCCGACTCCTGCCTGGCTCATCTTCCTCCGACAGTTCCGAAGCCCGCTCATATACATCCTCGGTCTGGCGGCAGTTATCTCGATTGCGATCGGAGAAACGACAGACGCCGGCTTTATCGCCCTCGTTCTCGTCGTCAACTCGATTATCGGCGGAACACAGGAGTTTCAAGCCGAACGGAGCAGCCGCGCACTGCAGGGACTTCTCCGGACGAGAGGGACGGCCGTCCGGGACGGGGACACGGTCGATATCGACGGCGAAGACTTCGTTCCCGGTGACGTGGTTCTGCTGGAGTCCGGTGACCGGGTCCCGGCGGATATCAGACTGATCTCGACGTCGAATCTCGAAGTCGACGAGTCGTCTCTGACCGGTGAATCGGTCCCGATTCTGAAAGACCCCGACTGGCGGGGTGAGGAAAACGCCCCGCTCGGAGACCGGCGCAACATGGCCTTCGCTGGCACGACAGTCACCCGCGGACGAGGGCGCGGCCTCGTCGTCGAAACCGGCGCCCGGACAGTTATTGGCCGCCTCGCTGGCGATGTATCCGCTGTCGAGGGAGGCGCTCCCCCGCTGGTGGTCCGTATGGAGCGGTTCACACGTATCGTGGCCGTCGTGGTCCTTCTGGCGGCGGTCGTCGCTGCGCTGCTGGGGGTTTTCGTCCGTGGCTTCGGCGCCGTCGAGATGTTCCTGTTTGCCGTGGCTCTGGCCGTGTCTGCTATCCCAGAGGGGCTCCCGGTCGCCATGACGGTCGCGCTCGGCGTCGCGACCAGCCGGATGGTGCGGATCGGCGTCATCGTTCGCCAGCTCGTCGCTGTCGAGGGCCTGGGAAGCTGTACGATGATTGCGACCGACAAGACTGGGACGCTGACCGAGAACGAACTGACAGTTCGGCAACTCCGACTTCCGGACGGAACGACGGTAGAAGTGACCGGTGCTGGATACGCTCCCGATGGGACCGTGCTACAGGACGGGAGTCAGCCTGAACCGGAGGTGGCAGACGACATCGCACGCCTCGCCCGAGCGGCCGCACTGTGCAACGAGGGCAGTATCCATCGACGCGATGGCGAGTGGGTGTGGAGCGGTGATCCGACCGATGTCGCGCTCTTGTCGTTCGCCCGGAAAGCGGGTCGCGACCGAGAATCCGAACTGGATGCCTTACCGGAGACCAGTCAGGTCCCGTTCGAGCCCGACCGGCGATTCGCAGCCACGTATCACTCGGCCGGCGGCGAGACACGCGTCTTCACTAAAGGTGCCCCGGAGCGAGTGCTAGAGATGTGTACGTGGTCGGATGAACACACTCATCGGGCGATGCTCGACAGGGCTACCGAGATGGCACAACAGGGCTACCGCGTGCTTGCGCTCGCCGACGGCACGCTCGACACCGCCGAAGCGGCCCCGTCTGACCCGACGGGGCTGACGTTTCTCGGGTTCGTCGGGATGGTTGACCCGCTCAGACCCGGTGTCAGAGACGCGGTCGCGTCTGCACAGCAGGCGGGTATCTCAGTCTCGATGGTGACCGGTGACCACCCCGAGACCGCGCTGTCCATCGCCCGGGAACTCGGGTTGGCGTCCGGTCGTGGGGAGGTCCTGACGGGGGCACAACTGGCCGAGTTCACCCCAGAGCAGTTCGCTACCGCGATTGAACGCACCCGCGTTTTCGCCCGCGTGTCCCCGGACCAGAAACTCGATATCGTAAGCGCCGCGCAACAGGCAGGGCATTTCGTCGCCGTCACGGGCGACGGGGTCAATGACGCCCCTGCGCTTCGAATCGCGAATATCGGGATTGCAATGGGGCAAGACGGCACTGACGTGGCTCGGGATGCGGCCGACCTCATCATTTCAGACGACAACTTTGCGACGATAATGTCCGGAATCGAGCAGGGTCGGGTCGCGTATGACAACATCCGGAAGGTAATCTATCTACTCATTTCTACCGGTGCCGCGGAAGTCGTGCTCGTCCTCCTCAGTCTCGCTGCGGGCCTGCCACTCCCGTTGTTGCCCGTCCAGCTCCTCTGGCTGAACCTCGTCACAAACGGGATTCAGGACGTCGCGCTCGCGTTCGAACCGAAGGAAGACGATGTCCTCGCGCGGCCACCACGGTCCCCCGACGAGCGGATCTTCAACCGACTCATGATCGAACGGACGGTCGTCGCTTCCATCGTGATGGGCGTCACCGGGCTCCTCACGTTCAGGTGGCTGCTCGACAGCGGGATGGCCGAATCGGCGGCGCGGAACGCGCTGCTTCTCCTGATGGTGCTGTTCGAGAGCGTCCATCTGGGGAACACCCGCTCGGAAACTCGGTCGATCTTCCGGATGCCGCCGTGGAAGAGTCCGATTCTCCTTGTCGGGGCTGGGACAGCATTCCTGGTCCATCTCAGTGCCCTCTACTTTCCCCCGGCACAACTGGTGCTGGGGACGGCCCCCGTCGATCTGGATGTCTGGGTTACCCTCGCCGGGATCGCTCTGACGCTGGTGGCAGCGATGGAACTCCACAAGGTCAGCTGGCGATGGCGCCACCCCGCTCGTTCTGACGGAGACTGAAAGAGGCGCCGCATTCGCTGTGGTACACCGGAGATGGGTCTCCGTGCCCGGAAATACCAGTTACGGCTCCGGCGATGGGTAGTTCCCGCGGCCGGTTTCGGTGTACCCGTCGGCCGTTGTCCAGCCGTCCTGCGGGCCAGTGGCCGAGAACTGAACGCGGTCGCTGTACTCGTTTCCGGTCCAGCCGCCGGTGAACCACTCGTTGTACCCGCCGAAGGTGGCAATGCCGTCGACGCTGGCGTTCGCCGGCGCCTGGTAGGCGAGGTACACAGGGGCGTCGTAGGCGAAACAGACGGACTCTCCCTGACTCGGGAGCTGGCACTCTGTCGCCCTTCGCGTCACCGCCTCGTCGGCGTAGAACGTCGGCTCTGTCCCGAGCGGCGTCCGGGTTTCCAGCGGGTATTCGGCGTTCACAGAGACGCGAGCGCTGACCGTCCTGAAGGCGACCCGCTGGTGGTCCGGGTTCGAGGGGTCGTACTCGGACTCCGAGATCTCCTCGCGGCGTCCCAGGTCGCCCTCCTCGACGATCCGGTAGTACCGCGGCTCCACGTGCAACTCGTCGGTCGTGAGTTCCAGCATCGGGCCGGACTCGGTCTGGACGATAGACGCGTCGAACGCGCCGTCGACTGTCCCGTTGGGGGCGATGACGCTGGTGTTGGTTACTGGCGAGTCGGTACCGTGGGGGACTGGCACCCGGATCGTCGCGTTCTGGATGGTCGTGTTCGCGTCGATACCGACGGTGTACTCGTAGGTGCTCGTGTAACTGTCAGGGTTCGGCCCGAGAAACGCACACCCCGCTGTCAGCGCCAGACACGCAAGCAACAGAATCGAAAGTGACCGTCGGTACATGGCTCTCACCCAAGTACTTGTAAGATGAGATACAAAACCGTTCGCATGACCACTGCTCAGGTTCGCGGTGTGGGACTCGAGGAGAACCAGCGGCAGCGACCAGCCGCAGCTTTCAGGAACAGTAGCGCATGAGGTCCTCCGTTCGCACGTGGGTCGACGACCACCGAATCGCGAGTTTCCTGGCGGTCACCTACGGGTTCACGTGGACGATACAGGGACTGCTCGCGGCCTCGGGGATGGGGGCATCGTGGACGCTCTCGATTCTGGTCGGCTTCGGAGGGTTCGGTCCGCCAGTCGGTGCTGCCGTCGTCGTCTGGGCGTCTGGCGGCAGTCTCCGCTCGTGGGTCGGCCAGTTCTTCCGCTGGCGCATCGGGGGGCGCTGGTGGGCGGCAGCCCTCCTGGTTCCGCTGGTCGTCCTCGCGCTCGGGAGCGGTCTCTACGTCGCGCTGGGCGGGCCCGTCGACATCGCGGCGTTGCCGTTCCCGGGCATCTACCTGTTCGTGATGGTCTGGGGCACCGTCTGGGGCGGCGGGCAGGAGGAACTCGGCTGGCGCGGGTTCATGGTGCCAGTGCTCCAGGAGCGATACAGCGCGCTCGCCACGAGTCTCCTGGTCGGTCTGGCGTGGGCCGGCTGGCACCTGCCGCTGTTTCTGAACGCCAACACGACTCACGCCGGCTGGCCGCTCTCACAGCAACTCATCTGGGGCGGGACCATCCTCGCAGGGTCGGTCCTGTGGACGTGGATGTACAACAACACGGGGAGCGTCCTCGCGGCCGCCGTCTTCCACGCCGGCATGAACAGCATCGGCGTCTTCCATCCCGCTGACAGGGCAGCGCTCGTCCCGGGCGGGATTCCGGACCCGTGGCTGAACTTCCTCGCTGAGATCTCCTCGGCCGTCGTCCTGGTCGGCATCGCCGTCCTCGTCGTGCTGGTCTTCGGGGCCGAGCGCCTCTCCAGTACCGAGGTCCCCGACACCAGCGTACTCGGACTCGACAGCGGGACGTCACGACCGGCCGGTCAGTCAGGGAGACCCTCGGATGCCGGCCCGGACAGGCAGTGATGAGCGTCATTCAGCCTGAACGGGCACACGAACGTGGCTGAACGACCCAGCTTCTCGAGGCCCGGCGTCGAATCGCCCGCGCCGAAGGTGTGAGAGCGCTGGCGCACCACGCCGACTCTCTTCCGGGACGTCGTCCGGACGACACCGACCACGTCTCCGGGAGCGACTGACTCAGGGTGGCTAACCCGGGACTGTAGCGCTTCCAACCGCCGTCCGGCGAGGCATTCACTCGACTGTTTCTCGACCGATAACGGTCTCCATCCCCAGGTCATACAGGGAGAAGCCGACGTTCTCGGTCGCTTCGTCGAACACCCGAAACGGCTGAAACCACTCGTTGAGCGTTGTCTCGTCGATATCGGCCTCCCATTTTTCCACCGGCCCACGCACGTGGATGCTCCAGGACTCTTTCGTAGAGGCCTCGTAGCACACGAACGTTGCAGTCTCGGTCGTCTCGAGGAATCTCCCCTTCTCACTCTCTTCGTCGTGATCGCTCACTCGGAGGAGCAGCCTGCTCCCGTCGTAGTGATAGCTCAGCGGGATCGCGTACGCCTCGTTGTCTTCCGCTAGTCCGAGGACACCGTGTTCGCCGGCCCGCAGGCGGTCGTCGATGTCTGCCTCGGTCATTCCGCTCGTGTACACGTATTCGACGTGGTCCATACGTGCTGATACGATGTGACGCGTAAAGTAGCGTGGTGTCAAAGGCCCCAGACGAGCGAGATTCCGACAGTGGCAACGACGGCAAGCAGTAACTGGAGCGGACCACCGACTTTCAGAAAGTCTGTGAACCTGTAGCCGCCAGGACCGTAGACCATGAGATTCGTCTGGTAGCCAACCGGCGTCATGAACGAGGTAGCGGAAGCGAACATCACCGCAAGCAGGAACGCGAATTCGTTTGCGCCGAGTCGGGCAGCTGCATCGACGCCGACCGGAATCATGAGGACTATCGTCGCGACCGGCGTGATGACGCTCGCTAACAGGCTCGCCATCACGTACAGACTGAAGAGCACACCGATCAACGGCATGATCTCTGCGGCGCTGACCAGAATCCCCGAGACGATGGCTGCGCCCCCTGTCTCTTCGAGGGCGATTCCCAGCGGAATGACGCCCGCTAACAGGAACACGACGTTCCAGGAGACCGCTCTGTAGGCATCCGACGGCGTCAGACAGCCGGTGACGACCATCGCGACGACTCCGGCGAGTGCCGCGATTACGATCGGCAGGAGGTCCAGGGCCGCAACGAGGACGACGCCGGCGAGGATTCCCACTGCAACAGGTGTCTTCGTGGATAGGGGTGCGATTTCGTCGATGTCCGTCGTAGCCAACCGTTTGAACGCGCTCTCGTCCACGACAATCAGGCCCCCTGTATCAGTGAAGTACCGAATCGATGCAGGCGTCGTTCGCATCAAGAGCAAGTCTCCGGGCTGGAGGACCGTTTCGGGTATGTCAGTGCGAATCAGTTCGCCCCCGCGGCGCACGGCGAGGACTGTCGTTCGATGGTAGTCTCGAAACCCCGTTTCTGTGACCGTCTCGCCCACGTACGCCGAATGCTCGGGCACGACTGCTTTCGCCAGGACACCATCGGTCGCCGTCGACTCGAAGGTGTCCTCGGTGACCGGGTCCCTGACGCGCTGTCTGAGGGTGGCTGCTTCGCGGAACTGGTTTACGGCCTGCAGCGACCCGTGGACGACAAGTGTATCACCGGCCTCGATGGGCCGATCCGAGTGCGGGCCGGCGTAGGCGTCGCCATCGCGGCGCACCTGGAGGATACGGACATCGGGGTGGGCTTCGTCGAACGCGTCGATAGACGTCCCAACGACCGTCGAGTCCGGACGTACCTGGAGGCGTGTCAGATAGTTATCGAGGTCGAACTCCGAAACTGCGTCCACGTCGGCGGGAATGCGGGCGGGGATGAGCCGCCAGCCGACTGTCAACAGGTACGCGAGGCCGACGATGAACAGTACGAGTCCCAGGCCGGTAAACTCGAACATCCCGATTCCGTCGCGACCGTCGATGAGAAGCCGAGCGAAATCACTCGCGAGAATATTTGTCGACGTTCCGATGAGGGTAAGCAAGCCACCGAGGATTGCGGCGTATGAGAGCGGTAGGAGGAGTCTTGACGGACTGATGTTCGCGTTCTCCGCGAGCTCTATTACCATCGGGACGAAGACGGCCACGACCGGCGTGTTGTTCACGAACCCGGCGATGGGGCCGGTCGCACACACCGTGGCGACGAGCGCGCGAAACTCTTGGCCGGCGGTGAAATCGGCCAGATAGACACCCAGCCGTGCGACGATACCCGTATCCTGGATTCCGGCGCTCAACATATACATCGCGATGATCGTGACGGTCGCTGGGTTCGCGAACCCGGAAATAGCGTCACTGGCACCAACGGTGGTCCACGGCTCTAGCACAACGAGCGCGGTCACTACGGCGATTGCGGTGATATCGTTCGGCAGGATTTCCGTGATAAACGCGATGAGTGTCACCAGGACGAGGAGAAATACGACGGCAACACCGGGAATCTCAGAGAAGAACATACGTACTCCGACTCGCGGCTCAGTCTTTATCGTTGCCCTCTATCCGACACTTACAGCGCGTGTCACAGTCAAGAAAGGACGGGGGGACTGGGAACAGCGTCAGCAATCCCCAGGCCCCGGGAGGCGTCGCTTCAGACGACGGGTCCGGAATATCGTGGCAACCGACCGGGTCCCGCTATTCGTACAGCGTGTGTTCAGGATACCGTCTGCAAGAGGGGTTCGTTCGCCCTCGCTTCGATGCGGCGGTCCACGAGGACTCAGCGAAGGTAGTGGTAGCTCGCGCCGAGAACCAGCCCGAAGGCGAGATGCGTGACCAGCCCCATCAGGCCGAGGTTCGGTAGCGGCGGCGGGTTGGGAAAGCCGACGGCCGACAGCCACAGCGGCATGCCAACGCCGGCGGCACCGACCCAGAGGACGACGCCATACGCGAGGCCGATACCGACGACAGCGCCCACCGACTCTGAGGCCGCTGCCAGTCGGGGGTGTGACAAGGCCGCGACGAAGACGACGCCGAACACCGCGCTTATCGACATGTGGACGACCCAGCCAGCGATTCCACCGGTCAGGCCGACGAGCGCCGGTATCGCGTTCTCGATTACGGGCGGCATCAGCAGCGAAAACAGCACGCCCATCACGAACCCGCCGATCAATCCCGCTTCCACGCCGCGTTGCCACGACGCGCCGCCTCGTACCGCTCCGGTCTGTTCGATGCCCTGCGTCTGTTGTTGTGCTTCTTGTGCCATTGTACTAACAGGAGTCTAGATACACTCAGTTGACATAAGCCGTGCAGATTGTTCACAAAACCCGTCACCGGTCGGTTCGGGTTCCAGATTCTGTCTCTCCAGCACGCTACCCGGTTGTCCTCCCTACTCTACCTGTCACGTCTGCCGAAAGCCGACCCATCCACCCGGTAGGCTCTTCAGTCGGCGTTTCGGTACCGTATCAACTAACGGTGAATCACCGGGGGACGGTCTCAGCGAATTCCTGGGCCTGACCGACAGCGCCGCCGATTTTCTTCGGACTCCCTGCAAACAAGACCGCCCCAGTCACGCGCCGCGGAGGACTCCCCTGATAGCACTGATAGCCTCCTCGAACGCCGAGACGTCCATGCTGTCGGCGGTGAAGAGTACACCGGCATCGTCCTGAATCACCCTCACGACGAAGCCGTTCTCGTGGAACCGGACGGTGAACTCGTACTGCCCGATATCTGACCCGGTCTCCCTGTGGGCGAGTGCCGTCCGAACCGGTTCCTCCGCGAATCCCACTCGTTCGAGGTCGACCAACTGAGCCTTCGCCTTCCGAGCAGCGTCCTCGGACGAGTAGAGGTCCTGTCGGACGTACAATAAGTCGAACCCTGACGGCGTGAAATACACCACGCTCCTGAGCGTATCTCCGAGGCTGGTGCGGGTGGCGCTTACGAGGCTGTCGGCCGTGTCACTACCGATGTCTGTTTCCACTGACTCTGTCGACATACGTCGTACTAATAGCGTCACGTCATATCAAGCATTTCGCTGCCGTTCCGGGTAGATCGACCGACACCGCAGTCTCGAACGAGACAGGGCCTGTATCTCTGGAGAGTTCCTTCCCGAGACCGGTTCCTGGGACGGTACTGACCTCGATTCACGCAGTCTCATCTGGGTTCGCAAAACCACGAGACGGTCACCGCGGCAACAGTTATTCTACTCCCCCTTCAATCAGAATCTGTATGTCCGAAGACAGTACGGCGGAGGCGGCTAGTGACGCGATCGAACCCGGCAAACTGACGTCGAATGAAAACGACAGAGCAGAGCTGTACGCGTCTCTGGAGGGGTGACGCCGATGGCAGACGACCATCCGCCACGCGACTCGCCGGAGTGGGACAATCCCGACCTCTGCCCGTTCTGCGGGGCGACGCTTTCCGACGGCGGCATCGGGTTTATCGAACACATCGACGATGCGCCGAGTTGCAAGGCCCGATTCGAAGCCTGGCGAGACCACATCCGAGACGACATCGGCAGTGAATGGTGAGTATAGAATCCGCCTCCGAGCCACCGCAGCGGCCGTACTCGGCCAGGTTCCGCCTCAGCCGCTGATAGGGTCGACAGAGGCGTTCTGTTGAACCGTAATGAAGCCTCCAGTCACTGTCGTTGGACGCCGATGAAATAGGCCGGGTTCCGGCTCCACTGTCGTTCGAACACCGTCTGGAATGCGAAGATGACCTCCCATCCGTTTGCTCTCGCGAATCGCTGCCGGAGCTCACGCGGGGTAATACCATAGATAGACCGATTGTCCCGGCGAGCGTCCCCGAGTACACAGTAGAGGCCGCCACTCGGGATGACATCGGAGAGACCGGCTACGAATCGGTCCCGTTCGGTGGCACTCAAAATGTGGAACATCGCCGAATCGACCACGGTCCGGAAGCTAAAACCCCGATCGCCGAGGCCTGCGAGGTCGGTCGCGTCCCAGACGAGAAACTGCGCGCTGATCCGCCGCCAGCGTGCCTTCTCTCTTGCTTTCCGAACCGCAAGCGGGGACAGGTCGATTCCGAGAACGTCGTGTCCGTGTCGGGCGAGAAACAGCGATAGTTCGCCCGTGCCACAGCCGACGTCGAGGACGGGACTCCTGGCGAGTCCCGCATCAACTAGCTGTACGAACGCCCGCTGGGGGTGCCCGATATCCCAGTTCGGGACACCGGCGTACGCCGCGTCGTAGACGTGTGCAATCGGTCGCTGTCCGGCGGGCGCTGAACCGCTCATCGCACCCACCACACGCTGTGACGAGTCACGAATCGGGACCACGGTACCGTCATCGGTGTGTGTTTCGACGGCTTATGAGAAGGTAGTATCGCTCCATCGACACATTCGGACGCCGCTCAAACTCGCCCGGCTGGGATTTCGCTCCGCGGATAGCCTCGGCGGAGCCTTTCAGACCCTGCGGGACGTACAGCACGTTGAGTGCTGACGGCGTGAGATACACCAAACCGAACGCTACTGACCCTCTGCTCTGCTGTGAGTTGGCCGATTCAGGAACCGGACACATCCCCTGATTCGGATCCGGGGTCGCGAACCCACATCACTGGGGCCGGGGACTTGCGGACGAGTTTGGAACTGACACCACCCATGACGTACCTGCTGAAATCGGTCTGCCCGTGTGTCCCCATAATTGCGAGATCGATTTCGTTCTCGTCGATGTAGTCGCAAATCACCTTCGAGGGGTCACCCTGCTTGACTACGCTGGTGATTGTATCAAGCGACGAGTCCTCGGTTCTCTCGGTCGCCTCGGTCATGATCTCGTTTGCTTGCTCGGTCAGTTCCCCCTCTTTCAGGACGGACCGCGCGTCGGGTCCGAGGCTGCCGGTCTCGACAACGTGAAGCAGGTGGAGCGTGGCGCCCGTTGCCCTCGCGATACTGATCCCCTCCGTCAATGCGAGTTCTGCGCCACGGCTTCCGTCCGTTGGCACGAGGAGGTGTCGAGGCGGATACGTGAGTGGTCGAACTCCCTCGGGGTTGACCGCCACGACAGGTATCTCCGCGGTGTTGATGACACGTTCGGTGACGCTCCCGAGAAGGAGCCGGTGGATCCCACGCCGACCGTGTGTCGGCATAACGATACAATCGATGCTGGACCGCTGGCTGTAATCGATAATCATCTCGTGCGGGTCACCCTGGTGGACCGCAGTGACAACGGGAACTCCGTCATCCCTCGCGTGCTGTGCGGCTTCCTCCACGATGCGTTGCCCTTCGTTTTCGAGAACGTCGATGACCTCTCCGCGAATAGCGGTGACACTGTCTCGTCCGGTATCGGCGACATTGAGGATGTGAACCGTCGCCTCATGTTCGGACGCTATCTGCAGCGCGTACTCCAGAGCCGATTCTGCAGGGTCGCTGCCGTCAGTCGGGAACAGGATACGATCGTACATACTGGTATGTAGGTAATCGAGGGCAACCCAGTTATGTTGTTAGGGTTACTTGACTGTGGCCTCTGGAGCCTCCCTCCCCGGACTGGTTTCCCGACGTCGAACTGCCCACGTCGATAGAGCGCCGCCGACACACGTTTTTTACGGTGACCCCCCAACGTGTTCAGATATGGCAGCAGTCCGACGCCTCGTCATCGACGTACTGAAACCACACGACCCGCCCCTACTGGCGTTCACCGATCAGGTTGCTGAACTCCAAAGTGTCGATGGAGTAACGTCGTCTCTGATCGAACTGGACCAGGAAGTTCAAAACATCAAGCTCACGTTCGAAGGCGAAGACGTGGACTTCTCGGCGATCGAAGAAAAGGTCGAAAGCCTCGGCGGTTCAGTGCACTCTGTGGACCAGGTTGCCTGTGGCGACCACGTCGTGACGGACCGACGCACGTTACAGGATGCCTGAGGAGCCGTGGCATCTATTCGAAACCTCTTGGGGCGTCTCCTCGAAAAGGAGGATGTCCTCGCGATCTCGCGTCGCTACTTCATCTCGAACGGGTTCGACGGGACGCTCACGAGCATTGGTATCATCGTCGGCGCCGTCCTTTCGGGAGTCCCAGACGGGTACACTGTAATCAAAATCGGACTGGGCGCGGCGGTCGGTCTCGGGACCTCAGCGGTCTGGAGCGTCTGGGAAATCGAACGTGCCGAAACCAGGGCCGAGATCAGACGTATCGAGCGAGCGATGCTCACGGACCTGGACGATACCCGGGTTCAACGGGACCAGAGCGGCGCCCGCATCGTACACGCCATCATGAGCGGGCTGGGGCCACTGATCGGGATTCTCATTCCGTTGACCCCCTTCGTCGTAGAGGGCACCGTCGTCACGATGCAGGAGGCGGCACTCATCGCGGTCGGCTTAGGTATCGGAGTGTTGGGTGTGTTCGGCGCCTACATGGGGTCGATCTCCGGACAGCGGTGGTACGTCGCTGCGGCCCGGATGGGGCTGGCCGGACTGGTCGTTGCAGTCCTCAACTTCTTTCTTCCGGGGTGAGAAGCTTCAGCCCATCCCTTCTCACTGATCAGTCCTCAGACCGTCCGTATTCGAATCCACAATACGAGCACCCACCGTTTTATTCACCTCCCTGCTCTACGTGACGTATGCTCGCCCGGATTCTCGTTCCGATGGACGACTCTGATATGGCCCAGGCGGCGATCGAATACGCGCTCGAAAACCATCCAGACGCCGATATCACTGTCCTGCACGTCGTGGGCGAACCGTCGCCCATGTGGGGCAAGGCGACCGGACTCGCCCTCGAAGATGATGTCGGAAAGGCGGCCACAGAACTCGCACAACCGGTATTCGATCGTGCACGGGAACTCGCAGCGGAGCACGAACTCGATATCGACACCGAGGTTCGGCTCGGGAGTCCAGCCCGAGCGATTCTAAACAGAGCTGAGGACTTCGACGCGGTCGTAATCGGGAGCCACGGCGGTTCGTTGACTGACCGGATGCTCGTCGGCAATATCGCACAGAAAGTGTTCCGTCGGTCGCCGGTCCCCGTAGTAGTCGTTCGGTGATTCTCTCGGGCCCCTCGAAAGCAAGCCCGTCTGCCTGTACTCTGCTGTCCGGGTCACCATTCACGTGCTGTTTTCGTGCTCAGGTTTCGGCCCTGGGGCGTACTACTTCTATAGTCCGCTCGCTTCGTGAGAACTCCGTACTGAACCTCCTCGCAAATCGCTCGTAACCAATCGCTTACTTAGTCGTCCCGACTCTCTTCTAACGACTCCAACGCCTTCCGGAGCGATTCTCGACCCTCCTCAAGGTCTTTGGAGACGTCGGGATCCTCTATCTCCTGCATAGCGAGCCGGACCTGTTTAATCGCTTCTTCTAGTCTGTTCGTAACGTCCATGCCTGACATTTCAACCAAATATCATAAAAATCACGTGGTTCCCCGCTGTCCTATCGCCCCGCTGGGACGGACCCCTCTTACCAACGGCGGCGCGTTCATTGGTCCGGTGAGCGGTTCGTGGTTGCGTTCCAGCGTCGCCACCGATGCCCGACGAGATGTCACAGACGCTCCATACTGTCCCATCGGTCCACCTGTTCGCTTGCACCGAGCGGTATCCGATACGTGAGTGCGGTTCCATGTGGCTCGTTGTCTGTCCTCTCTATGGTCCCGCCGAGTGCGGTTACTGTCCAGTAAATCAGCCACAGTCCAATGCCAGTACTGTGTGCGAGTGCGGTTTCTTCCCCAGCGTTGATGACGTCCCACTGCTCCGGAGGAATCCCTGGTCCGTCATCAGTAATCTGGATCCGGATCTCCGATTCGGTCTCGGTCTGGTCGACTTCCACCGTGACGTGTGGCTGTGACTGGGTGTTGTGGACGATCGCGTTTTCGAGCGCTTCGTCGATCGCCAGCTGGAGTAAACTCCCGTTTTGAATCTCGACCGCGGGGTCGATATCCATCCGGAGAGCAATCTCGGCAGCCGGATGTTGCCTGCGCCGTGCCTCGATGAACCCCTCGATTGCACCGACAGAAAGCGAATGCTGGGAATGGCGTCGGTGGAAGAGCTCACGTATCGTTCGGGTCTTATTACTGAGTTCCTCCAGTTTCTTCGCGTGTTCCCGGATCGTTTGCACCGCGGCGCTGTGCTCTGTTTCGTCTAGCTCGGTTTCGAGCAGGTCTGCATGCCCGTCGATTGCCGTCACTGAATTGCGAATGTTATGTCGCAGCAACCGGTCCATTACCGATACCACCTCTTCGATGAACCGTGCATCGGTGATGTCTTCCTCAATAGCGACGAAATGCGTGATCTCGCCTTGCTCGTCTGTTATCGGAGCGATCTTCTGCTTGATACGATACCGTTCGCCGGAGGAGCGACGGTTGACGAGTTCCGATTCCCACACCTCTCCAGCGGTGATTGTCTCCCACATCCTTCTGTAAAACCCCTCCTCCTGTTGGTCTGATTTCAGTAACCGGGGGTTTTCTCCGATCGCTTCCTCGGCTGTATAGCCCGTTGTCCGTTCGAATGCGGGGTTGACGTACTCTATCGTGCCGTCAGCATCCGTAATGAACACTGCCTGCTCAATCGCATCCGCCTGTAGTTCAAAGAGGGTCCGCTCCTGATCGTACAGTTTCTCGTCGGAGATGTCCTGTTGGAACCCGAGAAAGTGAGTGACGGTTCCGTTTTCGTCTCGGACTGGCTGAACGGAGAGCCGGTTCCAGAACATCGATCCGTCCTTCCGGTAGTTCCGAATCTCGGCGGTAATCGGTTCCTTTGCATCGATTGCGTTTCTGATCTCTGCAACGGTCTCTTCACTCGTCTCTTCGCCCTGGAGGAACCGACAGTTCCGACCGAGAATCTCGTTCTCCGGGTACCCACTCAGTTCCACGAAGCCGTCGTTGACGTAGATGAGCGGTTCGTCGTCCCGGGTTGCATCAGCAACGGAGATGCCGATGGGCGACGCATCCAGAGTGCGTTCCGAGAGGGTCGGCGGCAACTCACTGTTGATGTCGAAAAACAGAGTTTGGATTCGCTCGGCACCGTTCCACTCAACGGCCGTACTCAATGCGATGACGATTTCAGATTCGAGGTCAGGTCCGGTAAGCTCGACCGTGTGGCCAGCCGTGGATAGCTCTCCGGAGTGGATCCTGTCGAACTGCGCAGCTACGGCGTCCTGCTGATGTTCCGCTATAAAATCAGAGAGCGATTCCCCGACGAGCGAGTCGGGTGAGTCGTATTTCAGCAACGCGAGACCGGAGTCACTGATATAGAGAATCCGTCCGTTCTCGTGGACGACGAACGGGATCTGTTCGTGACCCACCTTCCGAGCACTCATAAACAGGTGTTTACACTCCGCTCATAAAGACATATGCTCGCATAGTGACAGCTAACTGTCGTTACACAACTCCTGGCAGTAACGCTACCGGAACGGCTTATGTATAAATTGTATGAAATATACTGGCCACCCCTGATATCCCGCGGTCACCGCTGCCCGACAGCGCGGCCCGACCGTTCCTGCGTTTTCAGGGCCCATACGTTGGGATTTTCCTGCAGTTCGTACTCGGAGAGTAGGTTAGACTGGTACGCGTTGTCGGCGAGTGACTCACGTGCGGTGTCCCACTCTTTGATTTCGATCCGGTCGAGCGGTCCGGCGACGATTACACTCCGCCACGAACCGTCCGGGTTGACGTCGAAGGTGGTGAAACTCGCTATATCAGCCTGTTCCGCGTACGTCTCTTTCCGGAGTTCGGTGGTTGCGCCCAGAAACACGAAGTACAGTGTGTCATCTCCGTCGTATCCGAACGACAACGGCACGCCGTATGGCACTCCGTCAGCGGCCATCGACAGGACACCGACGCCTCGCTCTGTCAGCACTTTGTCGATGTCTGATTCGTCCAGTTCTGTGCCGAGTAAGGGCTGGTAATCTGAACTCATAGGCGGAACATGTGCCTTGAACTGAATTAAAACCCGACAGGATTCTCAGTACCTCGGAACGTGGCTCTGGATTGACGAACCCGGTGAACAGGCACGCGAGAGTTTGTTACCCGGGAGTCCGAAGGGACGGTATGGCGATAGACCCACTGACTAACGACGAAGTCCTGGCAGTACTCGAAGACTGTGAGGCGACGGCGGTCCCGACAGCGCACATCTCGGCGCGCCTCGACGCCCCGAAACCGTATGTCGCGACACATCTCCAGCAGCTCGCACTGAAGGGCCTGGTTGGGTTCAACACGCACCGGGGTGTCCGTCGCTGGCGACTCACACCCGCGGCGAAGTCTGCAGGCGAGTAGGGACCAGTGTCTCGTCGGTTGGCCCCTCCTCACTGGGATGTCTCGGAACGCGGGTCCGCGCTCTGAAACGTATGCACTGACACGTGACCTGTCGCATTATCCATGGATAAAACGGCCTCCGACACCAGAGTTGGACAGTGCCAAGACATCTAATACGGCTTTTGGTCATCCAAAGACATACCATTCGGATTTGGACTTATATATCTCTTTAATATTTTCTTAAAAGTGTGAGTATACATACGATTAGTTCTAATGAGATATCTGCATTCACCGGTCTGGAACTATATAAACCATCCCAGTATACAGTACTACTCAGCCCGAATTTGTACATCGAATGAGGGTTTGACACTCGCTCCCGAGAGCGAATCAGGAAACTACCAGGGGAACATTATTGCCACATCGGACAGTGAAGCGGTGTATGGACCGTGACTCGAAGTACCAGTCAGCCCAGTGGTTGCGAGATGAGATTCGTGACGTCCTGAACTTCTACTACCCACAGTGTATTGACGACGACGCGGGTGGGTACATTGCCCAGTTCGATGAGGAGACGGGCGAAGTGTACGACCGCTCGTCAAAACACCTGGTTGCCACGTCGAGATTCGTCGTCAATCACTGCGTTGGGGCAAACCTCGACGGGCCTGACTGGTGTCTGCCCGCCGCCGAACACGGGCTCCAGTTCCTGCAGACCCATCAACGCGACACTGCCCGTGGCGGGTATCACTGGCTCCTCGAGGGGAGAGACCCGCGCGACTCGAGGCGCATCTGTTACGGCCATGCGTTCGCGTTCCTGGCGCTTGCCCGTGCTGTCGAGGTCGGTATTCCTGACACGGCGGACGACCTTGAGCAACTGTACCAGTTCCTGATTGACCGCTTCTGGGAGCCGGAACACGGGCTCTGCAAGAGCGAGTACGACCCGGACTGGACCGCGGCTGCCGAGTATCGCGGCCAGAACGCGAATATGCACATGTGTGAGGCGATGATAGCTGCCTACGAGGCAACTGCCGAACCGCGGTATCTCGAGCGGGCGATGACTATCGCTGAGTCACTCACACGTGAGTTGGCGGAGGAAACGGACGGACTCATCTGGGAACACTACACCCCTGACTGGGAGCACGATTTCGACTACAACCGGGACGATCCGAGACACACGTTCCGGCCGTGGGGATATCAGCCGGGGCACCAGATAGAATGGGCGAAACTGTTGTCGGTCCTGGCACGGCACGAGAACGCGGAGTGGCTCGTTCCCAGGGCCGAGGAACTGTTTGCGGCAGCGATCTCCCACGGCTGGGATGACGCTGCTGGCGGCTTCTACTATTCATTCGATCTGAATAGGGAACCGCTGGTCAGAGACAAGTACTCCTGGGAGGTCGCAGAGGGGATCGGTGCCGCGGCGGTCCTCTACGACGTAACCGGAGACACAGAGTATCGGACGTGGTACGATACGTTCTGGCAGTACGCCGAGGACAATCTCATCAATCAGGACTCGGGAAACTGGTACACCAAAGTGACGGAGGCAAACGACCCGGTTCCCACGAAATCGGGAGTTGCTGTAGAGCCCGGATACCATCCTATCGGCGCCTGCCTCGAAGGCATTCGTTCCTACTCCTGACTCCTCCCGATAGTACCGACGCATGGGGCGTGTCACAGACCTGACTCGGTTTTGTCCGACTCCCGTCCCGAACCGTCGCTTCGGTCCCGCCATCACGCAACGGTCTCACTGGCCGAGTCGGAGGTCCCGAGGAAAACATCAAAGAGGTGTGCTACCGTGTCATCGCTATGGTCCGAGATAACGTGTGGGTAGCGCTCGCAGTCGTCGCTCTCTCTGTAGGTCTCGGCGGGTGTCAGGCAGTATTCGGACCCAGCGAGCCACCACGGACAGAGACCGTGACGCCGGCACCCGTGCCCGCGGCTGCGACGCCTGCTCCGGTGAACACGACTGAGACACCACCGCCGAACGGCCGCGCACTCGGCGGTGTGTGGCCGGGCCAGTGGAGCGAGTTCGACCCCGGACTGTCGCCGACCGCGTATCGGGACGTAGAGCCGACGTGTGAGCGGTCGCCGGCGCTGGTGGTTCGCCTGCAGGTCGGTGCAATACTCACGGACAACGGGTCTCACCGCGGCATCGAGACGACGTGGCGGTTCCTCGCACCCGACTCGCGTCGTGGGTACAGCTCTGTCGACAACTACGTCGAGACGTTCCGAACGCGGTACCGACCGCTCCTGGATGCGGAGTCGGTCGCCCGCAGGCCGTTGCAGCGAAACGGCAGCGTCGCGGTCCAACCGCTTCGGGCCCACAGCAACGGGTCGACGACGACCTACCGGTGGCGTGTCGAACGCCGGCGGACGCCGCCTATGCAGGGGTGCTGGCTAACGACGGGGATACTCGAAGGGTCGGCCGGAGACGTGTGAGTATCGTTGAAATCCCCGAGAGACCGCTCCAGAGGCACACCTCGGATACCGTTAAGTCACTGGCTGTGAATCGCTAGCTATGCCTGGAGAGCGACACGCAGACCGCACAGTCGTCGTCACCGGCGCTGCGAGTGGCATCGGGCGTGGCATCGCGCGGCGGTTCGGCGCGGAGGGTGCAACGGTCGTCGTCGCGGACGTCCAGCGGGAGCCCAAACAGGGGGCCCGGTACGACAGCGACGTGACGACCCCGACGGACGTCGCTATCACCGAGGAGACGCCCGGTGCGGCCACGTACGTCGAGACCGACGTGGGCGACCCCGACAGCGTCGCCGCGATGGTCGAAACGGCGGTCGAGACCTGTGGCGGTATCGACGTCCTCGTCAACAACGCCGGCATCCAGGTCGTCGGGGACTCCCAGTCGACGACCATCGAGGAGTGGCAGCGGTCCATCGACGTCGACCTGAGCGGGGCGTTCTACTGCGCCAAGTTCGCCGTTCCACACCTCGTCGAACGCCAGGGACAGATAATCAACATCGGCTCCGTTCGGGGATTCGAAGGCGGCGGCGGGCCGCCGTACGCGGCGGCGAAAGGCGGCGTCGTCAACATGACACGGGACCTCGCGATGGAACTGGGGGAGGACGGCGTCCGGGTCAACTGTATCAACCCCGGCTACATCGAGACGCCGCTGCAGGACATCAACACCGACGAGGACGTCGCCAAGGCGGAGGAACACACGCTGTTGCCCCGGTTCGGGACGCCCGAGGATATCGGCGACGCCGCGGTGTTTCTCGCCAGCGACGAGGCGTCGTTCATCACCGGCGCGAACCTCGCGGTCGACGGCGGCTGGCTCGCACACAGCGGGCTGTGAACCCCAAACAGTTATTCTCGCTCCGGTGTCAGTACGTCTATGCAGTTCGACTGGATGGTCCAGTGCTACGCGGGCGCTGGCGTTCACCGAGACACACCGATGCTCGACAGCCTCGACCGGGAGACGGTCCTCCAGGGCGTGGATACGGCCGTCGACACCGGCCTCGAGGGACTGTGGGCACCCGACCACTTCATGCTCGGTCCAAAAGCCGAGGAGTTCGAGGTCTGGACGCTGCTGAGCGCGCTCGCCGAGCGGACAGACGAGGTCGACCTCGGACCCCTGGTCGGGTCGATTACGTACCGGAACCCCGCGTTGCTGGCGAAGATGGCGACGACTGTCGACGTGCTCTCGGAGGGGCGACTCCGGCTCGGGCTCGGGGCCGGCTGGCACGAGGAAGAACACCGCGCGTACGGCTTCGATTTCCCCGACGTCACCACCCGAATCGAGATGCTCGACGAGGGGATTCAGGTCGTCAAGGCGATGTTCACAGAGGAGAACCCGACCTTCTCGGGGGACCACTACACGATAGACGGAGCGCTGAACGAGCCGAAACCGGTCAGCCAGCCCCA
The DNA here is from genome assembly GCF_032027985.1 of Haloarcula sp. 1CSR25-25. NCBI lineage: Archaea > Methanobacteriati > Methanobacteriota > Halobacteria > Halobacteriales > Haloarculaceae > Haloarcula > Haloarcula sp. 1CSR25-25. Next base: position 343,461 of record NZ_JAHYBW010000004.1, on the reverse strand, counting down.
CCCACCGATTGTCGTGGGCGGAGCGGGGCCGGAGATGCTCCGCCTCGCCGCCCGACACGCCGACGAGTGGAACGTCGAGATCAGCGGCCGGGCCCGCGGGCGCTCAATCGGGTTCAAGGCCCGGAAGTTCGACGAGTACCTCGAAAACGAGGGGCGAGAGCCAGAGGAGGTCGAGCGGTCGTGGCTCGCACACGTGCTCGTCCGGGAGGACGATGCGGCCGTCGAATCGGCCGTCGAAGATATCTTCCCGCTCCCGTGGGGCGAGGAGTCTGACATGGACGACGAACTGAGCGACGCCGCCGAAGCCCGGGAGAAAGGCGACATGCTCATCGGGACGCCCGCACAGGTCGCCGAACAGATCGAGGATATCCGCGACCTCGGATTCGAGAAGCTCCAGCTTATGTTTCTGGACTTCCCGAACCACCGTGGGATGGAGCTGTTCGGCGACGAGGTCGCCCCGGAGTTCAGATAGCAGCCCGGGAGCGGCCGGTGGGATGGAAAACAGTTTTACAGAGCAGTCTGAATTACCAGCGTGATGGATTACCGACAGCTCGGCAGCACAGGGACTCGCGTCTCGGAACTCTGCCTCGGGACGTGGCGCTTCGGCAAGGAGACGAACGGCGTGGTCGAGACCGGCCGGGAGGAGGCCCACGGCCTGCTCGACGCGGCGTGGGACCGCGGTGTCAACTTCATCGACACCGCCAACGTCTACGGCTCCCCCCACGGCACCAGCGAGGAGTACATCGGCGAGTGGCTCGAGGACTACGACCGGGAGGACTTCGTCATCGCCTCGAAGGTGTACTTCCCGTTCGACGGCTGGGGCGAACCCGGTCCCAACGACTCGGGCCTGGGCCGCAAGCACATCCGCGCGCAGGTCGAGGGCACGCTTGACCGACTCGGGACAGACTACCTGGACCTGTACTACATCCACCGCTGGGACGAGGACAGCGACATCGAGGAGACGCTGCGGACGCTGAACGACCTCGTGCGGGAAGGCAAGGTCCACTACCTCGGGGCATCGACGATGGCCGCCTGGCAGCTGACGAAGGCCCTCTGGAAGAGCGACGTCGAGAGCCTCGAACGGTTCGAGGTGACCCAGCCGCTCCATCACGCCGGCTACTACGAGGACGTGCGTGACTACCTCGACGTGTGTGCCGACCAGGACATCGCGGTCTGTCCGTACTCGCCGCTTGCAGGGGGCTTTCTCACCGGGAAGTACGAACGCGCCGACCCGGACGACCCGGAGGCTGTCGAGGCCCCCGACGGGTCACGGGGGAGCTTCGACGACTTCTTCGACGACTACTACCTCTCCGAGCGGGGTTGGCACGTGCTCGACGAGGTCCGGACCGTCGCCACCGAGGCCGGCGCGACGCCGGCGCAGGTCGCCCTGCGCTGGCTGATGGACTGGGACGAGTTCACCTGCGTCCCTATCGTCGGGGCCCGCACCGTCGACCAGCTTGACGAGAACGTCGCCGCGACGGACGTCGACCTCTCGGACGCGCAGTGGGACCGCATCATGGACGCGCGGTACGACCCAGACGGGACCCTCTGGGGCCACTGACGACAGCGTCGCGACCCCGGTCGTCTCACTCGGCGTCGGGCTCGAACCGCCAGACCCGCGCCATGAACGGGATGCCCGCTTCCGGGTCGGCGTCGGCGTCGACACCCGACTGCTTGAACTGGCCGGTGTAGCGCTCCCACTCGGCGACGGCCTCGTCGCCGTCGACGGCGTCGAGGTAGGCGTCCAGGTCCGCACACTCCAGGATGCAGACCGCGACGTCGTCGCGGACGTACAGCTCGAACTCCTCGACGCCGCCCCGTTCCATCGCGTCGGTCACGCCCTCGGGAACGTCGTCGTGGGCCGCGACGTACGCCTCGCGCTGGTCGGGGTCGAGTCGCTGGACGTAGACGGCACGCTCGGTGTCTGCCATATGCACATCCACTCAGGGCGGGCAAATCAGCGTTACGGGGGCGGCAGCGGTGGGTATTAGTGGTCTCCCCTCGAGTTCGGGGGTATGGTTTCGCCCGCACTGGTGTTGCCACACGAACCGGACGAACGCTGGCACCTCGCACGGCAACTGGGCGTCGAAGACGCCGTCATCCACCCGCTGGAGATCGGCGACGGTCGCACACAGTGGACCTACGACGACCTGCAGGGGCTCTCGAACTGGCTGTCCGAGGTCGGCCTGAACTTCTCCGTCCTGGAGGGCTCGGTCCCCATCTCGGACCGCGTCCGCCTGGGTCGTGCGGGCCGGGACGAGGACATCGAGGTGTTCAAACAGTTCCTCCGGAACTGCGGGGAAGTCGGTATCCCGGTCGTCTGTTACGACTGGATGGCGGGGGTCCGCTGGGCGCGGACGGGGGCCCACGTCGAGGCCCGCGGTGGCTCCTACGTCACCGAGTTCGACGTCGCCAAGACCCGCGGCGGGCCCGAGACGCTCCCGGACGCGACCCGGGAGGACCTCTGGGAGGGGCTGGAGCACTTCCTGCGGGAGGTGGTCCCCGTCGCGGAGGAAGCGGGTGTGAAACTCGGACTCCACCCCGACGACCCGCCCCGGGCCTCGTTGCGGGACATCCCCCGCATCGTCACGAGCGTCGAGAACTACGACCGCGTGCTGGAGGCCTACGACAGCGAGTACAACGGCATCACGTTCTGCCAGGGCAACTTCGCCGCGATGGGCGCGGACATCCCCGAGACGATAGAGCGCTTCGGCGACCGCATCAACTTCGTTCACTTCCGCGACGTCGAGGGCGACGCCGACCGGTTCGTCGAGACCTGGCACGACGAGGGTCCCACGGACATGCTCGCCGCGATGCGGGCTTACGAGCGCCACGTCGACGACGACGTGGTGATGCGACCCGACCACGTGCCGACGATGGCCGGCGAGGACAACGCAAACCCCGGCTACCACACGAACGGACGCCTGTTCGCCATCGGCTACATGCGCGGGCTGCGCGAACAGGCCCGGACTGACGGCTGAACGCGGTCAGGTGTCGACGGCGGACCGGAACTCCGGCCGGCCGGTCACGCCGAGGTCAACCCGATACAGACTCCCCGCGCCCGTCCCTTCGGTCTCGCGGGTCTCGACGCAGGCCGTCGTCACGTAGGTCGTGTCGTAGTCGTCGCCGGCGAAGGTCAGTGACGATACCTGCCGGGGGTCGAACGCGACTCTGCGCTCGTGGGTCCCGTCGGGCGCGAACCGGTGGAGCGCGCCGCCGTCCCAGAACGCCGACCAGACGTGGCCCTCGCTGTCGACGGTCAGTCCGTCGGGATACCCCTCGATGGCGCTCGCGTCGACGAACACCTCTGGGTCGGAGAGCCGGCCGCTCGCGCGGTCGTAGTCGTACCGGTAGATGTAGCCGGGCTGGGCCGGGTCGACTTCGCAGGTGTCGGTGAAGTACAGCCCCGACAGGTCCGGCGTGAACCCCATTCCGTTCGGAAGCACACAGGACTCCCGAACGAGCGTGAACGCCCCGTCGGTGTCCAGCCGGTAGAGCTGTCCGGGCAGGTCCCGCTCGGTGTCCGGCATCACGCCGGCGAAGACCCGTCCTTCGGGGTCAGCGATAACGTCGTTGAACCGCTCGTGGAAGCGGCCGGGGTCCGGTGTGACGACGGTCTCGGTCGTCCAGTCGCCACGGGAGAGCCGGCGGACCGCCCCGGCCTCCTGGAACAGGAGCAAGGAACCGTCACGCTGGATGGTGAAGCCGCCGACCCGCTCGCGGTCGTCTCTGTAAACGCATTCGTAGTCGTCGGCCGCCGGGTCGTAGGAATAGACTCGCCCCCTCGGGATGTCACACCAGTAGAGGCGCTCGTCCCCGGGGTGCCATAGCGGTCCCTCGCCGGTCTCACACTCGATGTCGACGACCTGTTCGGGCGCGTCCATATCGTTACAACGGTCGTGGGGACCGAAAAACCGGGGGTCAGTTCCGGCCGGCCCGTGGGCCGATTCACTCCCCGTTCCGATAACCGAGGGGGCGCCCTGGAGTCGGTCCCTCGCTAGTCGTCGAGGCGACCGCTCGACAGCGTCCCGGTCGTCATCAGTTCGTTCAGCTCCTCTATGTCCGTCTCGTCGGGCTGTTTGATGTCGACCAGTTGCCCCTGGAACAGGACGCCGATGCGGTCGGCGTGTTGCAGCACCGACTCGATGTTGTGACTGACGATGACGATGGTAATCCCCTGGTCAGCCAGTGTGTCGATGGTGTCCTGGACGAGCCGGGTCGCATCCACCGACAGCGCGCTCGTGGGCTCGTCGAGGATGATAACGTCCGGATCGAACGCGAGTGCCCGGCCGATGGCGACGAGCTGTCGCTGGCCGCCCGAGAGGAACTCAACCTCCGTCTTGATGTCCAGACTCCGACCGAGCTGGTCCATCATTATCTGTTCGGCCCGCTCGTAGGTCTCGCTCCAGTCGATGATCCGGAACGGGCCGAACCCGTTCCGCGGGAACTGGCCCATGAAGATGTTGGTGGCGATGTCGAGGTCGTCCATCAGCGCGAGGTCCTGATAGACGGTCTCGATGCCGTTGTTGCGTGCCTCCGAGGGGTTGTCGAAGTTCACCGGCTGGCCGTTCTTGTATATCTGCCCCTTCGTGGGCTTGTGGACGCCGCTGAGCATGTTCATCAGCGTCGACTTGCCGGCCCCGTTGTCGCCGACGAGCGCGAACACCTCCGAGGGCTGGATATCGAGCGAGACGTCTTCGACGGCGACGATGCGACCGAACTGCTTGGTGAGGTTCTCCGCGCGGAGCTTCGGCGTCCCGGCCGTCTCGTCGTCGGTATGTTCCGCGTGGCGCTGTTCCGGCGCGCCCCCGTCGTCGACGCTCATACCGCACCACTCGCGAGGATGCGAGCGCGGATCTTACTCTGGGTGCTGTACAGCAGTATCGCCACCAGCAGGACGATGCCGTTTATCATCTGTATCTGTGTCGCGTCGATGACCGGACTGTTGTTCAGCGCCGACTGGACGACCTGGATGAGGATGACGCCGCCCAGCGCACCGGTGATCTTCCCACGGCCACCAAAGAGGCTGATGCCGCCGATGACCGCGCCGGCGAACGCCTGGAACACGAGCCCCTCGCCGATCAGCGGCGGGACGACGCCGACGAACCCGGTCAGCATCAGCCCGGCAATCGCTGACAGCACACCGCTGATAGTGTAGATGAGGATGATGAGCCGTTCGGTGTCGATGCCCACCTCGCGGGCGGAGTGTTCCGAGCTCCCGAGCGCGTAGACCGCCTGTCCGAAGGAGGTGTACCGCAACACGAGGCCGGTAATCAGGAACGCTACCAGCATCAGGGCGATGGCGAACTCGGGCGTCCCGCCGACCCGCGTGTACATAAGCGGGAGGCCTGTGACGGGCTGGGTCTGCATCGCCGTCTTCGCGCCCTCGAAGATGATGAGAAACGCCAGCGTCTGCAGGAACGGGTTCAGCCCGACCTTCGCGATCATGACGCCGTTGAGGAGGCCGATGACCGACCCGACGAGCAGTATGATAGCGAAGCCGATCCACGGGCTGGTGGTCAGCCCCCAGCAGCTCGGGCAGGTCCCGAGAATCATCCCGGTGAACATCGCCGAGAAACCGGCGATGGAGCCAATCGAGAGGTCGAAGTGTCCCGACAGGAGACAGAGGCTCTCAGCCAGGACGAGCAGTCCGATGGGCACGGCTCCCCACAGAATCAGCTGGGCCGACCTGAACGTCTGGGGCACGAACACGAGCACCCCGAGCAGGACGATGGCCAGGATCGGCCATATCATGTTGTCTAACAGCGTCAGCATCACGTCGTCCCGGTCCCCGACAGTCCGGCCGATTAATCCTTGGTCCGTTGCCATCGGTAGCGTTAGCCCCAGACGTTACCCCAGAGGAACGGCTGGTCGTAGTTCTCCTGGGTGATGACGACGCTGTTGGTCCGGAACCACGGGTGGCCGTTCTGTTCGCGCATGATTCCGGGCTCCCAGATGGGCTCGGACCACAGCTCCACACCCTTGTGCTGGCCGGATTCGATGGTCAGCTGGTCCGAGGTGACTTCAGACCCCACCTCCGGGATGACGCTGTCGTCCATCCCGCTCTCGACGTACTCCCGCATGTAGTACATCGCGATGGGGTTGTAGAAGTAGTTCGGCTGGTCGACCGCCGCGTCGATGGTCCCGTCCCCGACCAGCGGGTTCACCTCGGGACTCCCGTCCATCTGGGTCAGGCAGATGTGGCCCTCCTCTCCCCGCGAGGCCAGCATATCGAGGTTGCGCAGCCCCCCGACGACGCCCAGCCCCATCGAGAGGTTCCCGGAGTAGATGCCGTCGACGCGACCGTTGGCCTGGATCCACTCCTGGGTCGTGGACTGTGCCACGTCCCGGGCGTACTCGCCGTTGAGCGTCTGAACGACCTCGACACGGTCCTGTTCGGCCATCACGTCGAGGAACCCCTGCGAGCGCTGGTTGGCCGACTGGTTCCCCTGGACGCCGCGGACGTTCAGCACGCGCCACGTGTCCTTGTCGGGGTACTGCTGTTCGAGGGCCTCGAGCATCTGCTCTGCCGAACTCGCGCCACCGTCGTAGTTACTGAACCCGACGTACAGGGGAATCTCCGAACTGGAGGTGTCGGCGTTCGTCGCGAACACCGGTGTGCCGCCCTGGATGGCCTGGTTGATGGCCCCTTCTGCCGCGCCGGTCTGCCAGACGCCGACGAGGATGGCGTCGTGGTCGCTGTTGGCGAACTCGCGGATGTCCGAGACCTGCTTCTGTGCGCTCTGCTGGTTCGGTCGGACGTCGAGTTCGATCCCCTGGTCCTCGGCGTAGAACCGGGCCGCCTCGATATAGGCTGTGATCCAGGAGCCGCCGCGGACGTACGCTGTCATCCCGATCTTGTCGAGAGAGTTCCCGCCACCGTCACCGCCGCCGTCCCCGGTGGAACCGCCGTCACCGCCGCCGTCTCCGGTGGACTCGCCATCGCCACCGCCTCCGTCACTGCCTCCGTCGCCACCACCGTCACCGCCGCCACCGTCCCCACCACATCCCGCAAGTGAGACGGTCGTAATTGCTGCCCCGGTCGCTTTCAGGAACTTTCGCCTGTCACTACCTCGCATACCCTGTGTATTTAAACCGTTAGTACATAAATATTTCCGATAATAGAACAGGTAGAACTCGGCGTCCCACGGGAATATTGTCGTCCGGGCGGCACCGTCCGGACAACCCAGGCCGCCGCTGTGGCGCGCTGACCGCAGTCGACGCGTTCCATTGGTTTCGCGTCGGTATCTCCCGAGTATCGTAGCTCCCACCCGGACAGCTGTTCCGTCCTGGTGAACAGAGCTATGTGAGTGGGGGGTCATCTCGGGGGTATGGCACCAGAAGAGAACACCATCACCGCGACCAGGACGTCGCTACGGATCGTCGAAGCCCTGAAACGGCTGGACGGGGCGGGTACGACGGCAGTGGCCAACGACCTCGGTATCGCCAAGAGCACTGTCCACAACCACTTACAGACGCTGGAAGACGAGGGGTACATCACGAACGAAGGCAATGCCTACCGGGTGGGACTACGGTTCCTCGAACTGGGGGAGTACAAACGAAACCGGATGGACATCTACGAGACGGCCCGACCGGAGGTCGCGTCGCTGGCCGAAAAGACGGGTGAGATGGCCAACGCAGCGGTCGAGGAACACGGCGAGGGTGTCTACATCACCCGCGCCGAGGGGTCAGAGGCCGTCACGGTCGACACGTACGCGGGCAAGCGGGTGAACCTCCACTGCACGGCGCTCGGGAAGACGATTCTCGCGGAACTGCCCGAGGAGCGTGTCGACGATATTATCGACACGCACGGCCTCCCGGCTCGGACCGAGCACACGATCACGGACCGGACAGAGTTGAAGTCGGAGCTCGCCGACATCCGGGAGCGAGGGCACGCGTACGACCGCGAGGAACGGCTCCCGGGCCTGCGCTGCGTGGCCGCCCCGGTCACCTCGGAAGACGGGGAGCCCGTGGCGGCGCTCAGCGTGTCTGGGCCGACGAGTCGTATCAGCGGCGACCTCTTTCACGAGGATATCCCGGAAATGCTCCGTTCGGCCGTTAACGTCGTCGAAATCAACCTGGTATACTCCTGACGGTCCGGACGTGCGTTCGCCAGACGCGTAGTCGCGTTCCGGCCTACTGAACATCCGTGGTAACACATCTCAGTGGCCGGATACCCGACCCGTATAACAAAAGTACGCCTGTTACGATTTCGCGGTCCGGCGTTCCCTTCTGACGGTGATGCGTTCAGCCATACGGAACAAATTCCAGTCTGGCACCGCCCTACTCACGCCCTCAGCTGCCTGGTGGTAACGGCGTTGACCTGGGCGCAGGCTATCACCGTATCGAACCAGCCGTCTCCCGTCGCGTGGCCGATACACTGACGCGTCCCAGAGAAGAGAAGCGAGACCCGGGAACGGCGGGCGCAGACCGGCCGCGACGCCGAGTCAGCCGAAGTACTGACCGAGATAATCGCTGGCGTTGTCCTGCGTGACTTCCAGCCCCTCGATGGTGATGGTGTCTTCGACGTCTTCGCCGGCCATGTGTGCCGTGGCCTGCTCGATGGCCGTGGTGACCATCTCCTCCGGTAGTTGCGCGAGCGTGCCGTAGGAACCGTTGTCAGCGAACAGTTCGACCCACGCCTCAGTCCCGTCGATGCCGGTGACCGGGACGGACATGTCCGCGTTCTGGAGCGCTCGGTGGGCACCGAGCGCCATCAGGTCGTTCTGACAGAACACGCCGTCGATCTCGTCGCCGTACTGTGTGATGAAGTCCTCCATCACGTTGAGCGCGTTCTGCGTCGAGAACTCCCCCGTCTGGCTGGCGAGTCGGCTGAGGCTGTCGTTGTTGTCGACGGCGTTGCTGAACCCCTCTCCACGGTCGTTCGTCACGCTGGCGCCCGGCGTCCCCTCCAACTGGACGACGTTGTAGGTGTCCTGGTCGCCGGCGCTCTGCATGAACTGCAGACACAGCTCCGTCGACCGGCGACCCAGCTGGACGTTGTCGGACGCGACGTAGGTGACCGTCTCGCCCTCGGCGACGTTCCGGTCGATAGCGACCACCGGGATGCCGGCCTCGTTGGCCTGGCTGATAGCGTTGATGACGCCCTCGGCCGTGATGGCCGATATCATGAGGAAGTCGACCTCGTTTGAGATAGCCGTTTCGACGTCTGAGACCTGCTGGCTCTGGTTGTTGCCGGCGTCGTAAAACGAGGAGTCACTCGCGATCAGTCCGTCACTCTGGGCCTGATCGAACGCGTTCTGCATCCGTGCGAAGAACGTGAACTCCAGAGACGGGACGGAGAGCGCGGCCGACGGCGGACCGCTGGTGGTCGTCTCCATCCCGTTATCTGTCGTGGTTGTCCCCCCGTCGCCACCGCTCTCGCCGCCTCCGTCCCCGCCATCGCCCCCGTCGCCGCCGCTGCCGCCACAGCCAGCGAGGAGTGCGGTTCCAGCGAGTGCGCTGCTCCGAATAAACCGACGTCTGCGGATAGGGTGTGCCATACGTTCACATGTAACCTCCGCCTGGGTAAAAGAACTATCGGTGAGTAATAATATGATTTTGGACAACTAACCGCGCACTACGCGACATCGGTCAGTCCCGTCCGAGGACGTTTGCGAGGACCGCGAGCATCAGGACGATTCCCTGTGCGACCAGTTGGCCGGCCGGGTCGACGCCAAGGAGGTTCAGCCCGTTCCCGAGGACACCGAGGATGAGGACGCCGATGAGTGTCCCGACCATGTTCCCGGAGCCGCCAAAGAGGTCCGCGCCACCGAGAATGACTGCGGCGATGGGGGGCAACAGGAGTCCGGCACCCATCGTCGGCACCGCGCTACCGAGCCGTCCGAGGGTCACGAGGCCGGCGATAGCCGCGAACGCGGCCGAAATGACGAGCGTCCCCATCCGGACGGCTGTAACGTTGATTCCCATCCGCTCGGCAGCCGTCCGGTCGCCCCCGATGGCGTAGATGTAGAGCCCGAATCGGGTGTAGGAAAGCAGCAACTGCGAGATGACCAGCAACAGGAGGAACACGAGGACGATGCTCGGGAAGCCGAACACGCGCGTGCCGCCGATGCCGGTCAGGGAGGCCGGAAGGCCGGTTATCGGCCGGTTGCCGGAGACGATGAGCCCGAGTCCGTCGGCCAGAAACAGGACGGCAAGCGTCGTCATGAACGACGGGACCCCAAAGCGTGCGGTGACGTACCCGGACAGCGCGCCGAGCGCCGACGCGAGCGCGATTCCGGCGAGGATAGCGATGACGACCGGGACTGGGAAGCCCTCGAAGAGCCGCGCACCCACGGCGAGTGTCGCCATCGTCAACCCCGCAATCTCCATCACCTGTGCGATGCTCAGGTCGATCTCCGCACAGAGGATGGGGAATGTCACTCCGATGGCCATGATACCGATGATAGACACCTGCTGGAGGACGTTGATCTGGTTCCGGACTGTGAGGAACCGGTCGTTCAGGAGCGAGAACGCGATGTATAGTCCCACGAGACCGAGCAGCGGGCCGTATCGGCTGAGATCTTGGAGCGTCACCCATCCGCGGATGTCCCTTTCCCCGACGACCGATTGCAGCATACCTGGAACCTGTCCGTGGAGTTATATTATACTTTTGGGAACAGTACACACACCGCGGCCAGAGAGGGGGGCGAACCATTATATCGAACCCTGGAGACATACCACGCATGAGTGAGACCGGCGAAGACTACATCGTCGAGATGGAAGACATCACGAAACGCTTCGGCGAGGTAGTCGCTCTGGACGGAGTGACGCTGCGGTTACGGCGCGGCGAGGTGCTCGCACTCGCGGGCGACAACGGGGCCGGGAAGTCCACGCTCATCAAGTGTCTGGCGGGCGCTCACAGGCCGGACAGCGGCACTATCCGCATCGACGGCGACGTCGTCGACCTCGATTCCCCCCGACGGGCCAAAGAGCTGGGAATCGAGACGACGTTCCAGGACCTTGCTATCGCCGGGAACCTCACCGTCACGCAGAACATCTTCCTCGGGCGCGAGGAAGCCACCGGCTCGGACGGATTGCTCGGCGTCCTCAGCAAGGGCAAGATGCGCGAGCGGGCCCGGGAGTTGCTCGAGGAGCTGAACATCGGTGTCGACGTCGAAGAGAAGGTGTCGAACCTCTCCGGCGGCGAGCGCCAGCTGGTCAGCATCTCCCGGACGATGCTCTCGGATCCAGAGATCATCATCATGGACGAACCGACCAGCGCCCTCTCCGTCGAGGGGGCCGAGCGGGTACTGGAACTCATCGATCGGATGCAACGCCAGGGCATCTCCATCCTGCTCATCTCGCACAACCTCGACTACGTCCGGCGGGCCGCCGACCGCATCCAAATTCTCCATCAGGGGACCGACGCCGGCGTCCTCGACGGCGAGACGGCCACGCAGGACGATATCGTCAAGCGGATGGTCGCCGGGATGCCCGACGGCGAGCGTGGCGGACAGGCCGCCGACGGGTGATACTGTCGGACAGAGTATTTCGCACTCGACGTCCGGGAGACTGCTTTAGACGGGTTGCTTCTCGCCATAGCGTGTATTGACGGTTTGCATCCTTCTGTCCGGCAGTATGAGTCACTCCCGTTTGACGTACAGCACCGGCACCGGGGCGTTCAGCAGCACCTGCTGGGCGTGGTCGCCGAACATCGCCTTCCCGGCCGGCGACCGCTTGGTGCCCCCGACGACGGCCAGGCCGGCGTCCACCTGTTCGATCTTCCGTACGATCTGGTCCGCGAGACTCCCACCGGAGACGCCACGGATCTCGTAGTCGATGCCAAGCGACTCCAGCCGGTCGGCCGGTTCCCGGACGCTCTCGTGGCGCTGTGCCACCTCGTCGGGCGTGAGCCCGCTGACTGTCGTGTCGATGCCCATCTGTTCCATCACGGCCTCGTAGTCGTCCCGCGGGAAGACATAGAGCAGATACACGGTCGCGCCCGAGGGCGCTGCGATATCTACTGTGGCGTCCACGAGAGTTGACAGACTGTCCCGGTCGTCCGGTCCGATTGCGAGCATTACGCGGTCATGTCCCATACAGGGAGAATCGCACGACGGGTAATTAGCTGTTTGGTGTCCTACTCGTAGGTCCGCCGGCCGACGGCGTTGTCTTCGATGTACGCCCAGTCGTAGTCGACGCCCAGGCCCGGCCCGTCGGGGACGGGGACGGCACCGTCGGCGTCGATGGCGTCCAGAGCGTCGGAGTAGCCGCCCTCGTACACCGGTGGTGTCGTGTTCGGCGCGTCGGGATGGACCAGGGCGAGTTCGTAGAACGACGCGTTTCGCGTCGCGGCGAGACAGTGGCGCTGGGCAGGGCCCGGTGCGTGAAACTCCACGTCCAGTCCCAGTCCCTCGGCCGCGGCGGCTATCTTCATCGCGCCGGTGATTCCGGCGTCGTACTCCGGGTCCGCCCGCAGGAAATCAGTCGCTTCCGTCGCCGCGAAGTCGACGTGTGGTTCGAGGCCGCGCACGTGTTCAGTCTGGAGCAGCGGCGTCGATAGCGTCTGTCGGAGCTTGCGGTGTGCGTGCTGGGAGATGCCGCCGTCCCGGTACGGGTCCTCGTACCACCGGTAGCCGTGGTCGTCACAGGCCCGCCCCACTTGCACCGCCTCGGCGAAGGTATCGAGGTCACAGGCCGGGTCGACCATCAGTTCCATCCGGCCGCCCACACGCTCACCCACTGCTCTGACGGTTTCCTCCAGCAGGTCCGGGTCACGCCAGTCGCCGTCCCAGCCGTGGACTTTGAACCCCGGATAGCCGCGGTCGAGACACGCCTCTGCGAAGTCGGCGTACGCCGCCGGCGAGTCCAATCCACCGCTTTTGTCGCCCTGGTAGGTAGAAGCGTAGGCCGGTAGTCGCTCGCGATAGGTCCCGAGCAGTTCGTGAATAGGAGCGTCGTATTTCTTGCCGGCGTAGTCCCACAGGGCGATGTCGAGGGGCCCGATACCCATCCGGTCGTACTTACGTAACGCCCGTTTCACCTCGCTCCAGTGGTGCTCGCGGCGGGTCGGGTCTCGTCCGACGAGGTACTCCGCAACGATGTTCATCTGGGCGGCCCCCGGAGAGTTGCTCCCCACGTACTCCCCGACGAGGCCGTCGGAACACGACACCCGCACCGCGAACAGCCGTCGTTCCATCGTCGCTCCCGGGTCGTAGACGATGTCGAACCCGCCCGGGGGCGTCCCCACGTCCTGAAGTGGATAGGCGAACTCCACCGTCTCGATGTGGTCGATGGTGGCCACGTTCACACCCCGTGAATCCGCTCGAACGTCCGGTGGGCCAGATACGAGTAATCGCGGGCCGAGAGGAACGGCACCTCCTCGACCCACGAGAGGCAGTCCTCGTATTCCGCCCAGTCGTCCATCCACGGGTAGTCGGACCCGAGCAGCAGGCGGTCGGTGCCGAACCAGTCTGCGAGGTTGCGGACGTAGCCCCACAGGTCCTCGTAGGGCCACCCGTCCGCGCTAGAGCGGGGGAGCGAACTCACTTTGACCGCAACGTTGTCGTGGTCGGCCAGCGTCTGGAAGTCCGTCCAGGGGGCCGCGTCCGGGGCCGTCGTCTCGTCCGGGAAGGCCATGTGGTCGACGACCAGCTGGACGTCCGGGTGGCGCTCGGCGAGCGTCGCGACCATCGAGAGCTGCTGGGCTTTCGGGAAGACGAACACGGCCGTTCCCTGCTCGGCGGCCTCGGCCCAGACCGGTGTCAGTTCCTCGTCGAGGATCCAGTCGGCGGTCCGGTTCAGGTCCGTCGCGTGCTCCGCGTAGTCGAGGCAGGCGTGCATCCGGACGCCGAGCATCCGGTCGTGGCCGACGACCCGGCGGAGTGCCGCCCGTACCTCGTCGGGGTCGCCGTAGAAGTCCATCAGGCCGACCCCCCACAGTCGGTCCGGGTACGCCTCGATTGACCGCATCGTGTACTCGTTGGCCCGGACGCCGCGGCCGTACATCGGCGTCGTCACTGTCACCGCCTCCTCCACGCCGGCGGCGTCCATGTCCTCGATCAGGTCGTGGGCGGTGTATGGGCCTTCCCAGCCCGGCGGGAGGACTGTTTCGGGCCAGGGCAGTTCCGCGGTGTCCGGTCCCCACGTGTGGGTGTGCGTGTCGACGAAGCGCATCGTCACGCCAGATTGCCGCCCCCGCTGACCCGGACGATGTCGCCGACGACGTAGTCCGCGCGGTCGCTCGCGAGCCACAGCACCGCGTCGGCGAGGTCTTCGGGCTGTCCGAGCCGGCCCAGCGGCCGCTGCTCGCCTCGGGCCTGCAGTATCTCCTCGGCGGTCCGGTCAGGGTCATTCGCTGCTTCCTGCTCGGCCTCATAGCGGGTCTGGGCCGTCTCGGTCACGTCCGTCGAGACGGCGTTCATCCGGATGCCGTGTTCGGCCAGTTCCTGTGCCATCCGCCAGGTCAACCCGTTGATAGCCGTCTTCGAGATGCCGTACAGCCCGAACGGGCCCGTCCGGCGGTCGCCCGCCTGACTCGTGTGGTTGACGATACAGCCCTCGATGCCCTCGTCGATCATGTGCCGTGCGACCCGCTTGGCGGCATAGTACTGGGCACGGACGTTGACAGCCATCGTGTGGTCCCACTGCTCGACGTCAGAGTCGACCAGCGACTCCTCCTCGGGCCAGACGGCCGCGTTGTTGACCAGCAGGTCGATACGCCCGAACTCCTCGATGGTCCGGTCGACGAGCGCGTCGATATCGTCGGTCGACCCCACATCCGCGGCGACGCCGACGGCGCGGCCCTCGCCCCGTTCGTTCAGCTCTGCAGCGACGGATTCGACCGCCGAGTCCGTCCGCGAGTTCACGACGACGTCGGCGTCGGCGTCGGCCAGTCCGGCGGCGATCCCCCGGCCGATTCCCTTCGTGGAGCCGGTGACGACGGCAGTCTCGCCGCTGAAGTCGTACTGCGTGTGTCCGACCATACCACACTCGACTACTCACCACGGTGAAATGAAACCACCGGTGAACCGCCTCGGGGTCAAGTGGTTCGAGACGCGGAGCGTCTCGTCATCACGGAAATCTTCGATTTCCGTACGACCCCGAGGCTTCCCGTGGATTAGTCGGACACGCCTCGGATACCATCGGGATGATGCCCTCTCGCGGTATCCGAGGTCACGGTCGGGGCGTCCACAGCCCCCGATGCCTGCCGTCGCACCTTCCGAACAACGGGAAGGCTGTTGAGAGCAGGCACATTCCAGTTCTGATGCTTCTCGATACCTTTCACGGCGATGTTGACGCCTGCACTACGGTCGGCGTGGTCTTGATGCTGGCACGAACAACACTTGAACCGCTTCTTGTTACGGTTCGCTCGTTCCGTGTGTCCACACATCGGACACTGCTGGCTCGTGTATTCAGGGTCAATCCACGCCGTTGGAACGCCATCGAAGGCAGCCTTGTATGACGTGTAGTATTGGAGAGCGCGGAACGGGAGATGGTGCAAGCGTCGGTTCATCCGCGTCCCGTAGTCGATACTGTCGCGCATCTCTTTGAGGTCTTCAAAGACGATGCATGGCTTCTTGAACTGTTGGCTCCACTCCACGATGTGCCGACTCACCTTGTGGAGTCGGTCACGGACGAACCGTTGTTCACGACCTTCGAGCGTTTCGTGCATACTTGGTTTCTCAGCGTTCTGCACCCGCTTCCGCACCGTGAAGTAGCGGTGACGCTCGAATTTGATTTCGAGGAAGTCGATGACCAGCGTATCCTCAACGCCATCTGCTGACAGTGCCGACAGTGCCACGTTGTCTTCGTTCACGTCCACGCCGATGACCGTCCGAGAGTCCTGTTTGTCTCGGACGGTCTGCTCGGTATTCGTGACGTTGACGTGCAACTCGGGTGTCCCATTGTGGAACAGTGCTTCCGCCGTCCCGATGTTCCACTCGTCGCCATCGAGCGCGGTCTTGAGAATGTCGAGATGTGCGTCGTCGCCTTCCAGCACGCCTTTGACGTGCTTGTAAGGTTTCGCGCTGATACGGAATCCAACCGTTCCGTCGTTTCGGACCGTGAGATTGTAGCCTTCTTCGTAGTTAGCACGGAGTGGATACTTGCCGTCCTTGGTGTGGCTTGGAAGGCCAAAGTCGTCGTACTCGTGGTAGTTCTCCATTGCGCCGAGTGCCTTCGCAACGACACGCTGTGTGGTGTTTTTCACGAGATCGGCGTCATCGGCCACGCGGTCGGGGATTTTGTCCCAGTCTACGCCCTTCTTGGCGAGACGGACGGTTTCGTTGTAGGCCCACCGAGATTCGAGCGTAGCGTCTTCCAGCAGACTCTCGTTGTCACTCTGGATGTTCAGTTGAAAATCCAGCGTCTTCACGAGAGTCTGTACGTCGGTCATTCTTCAGATTCGTTGAGCCAGTCTTGGACAAGTCCACGCACGACTTCGGACTTGGTCTTCTCAGCGTCGATACATTGCTTCGAGAACTCCTTGTATAGCTCGTCTTCGAAGTCTACGGTGAGCCGTTTAGTCATCTCACACGTATTGCTTATTCACTGAAATGCTTAACTTTTGTCCTTGTCCTGTCTGTATGGGTGAGAAACGGTCGAACCACACGGTATACAACGTCAACTATCACTTCGTGTGGTGCCCAAAGTATCGACACCCGATACTGGGTGTGATAGAAACCTCACTGGAATCCAGTTTTCGAGAGGTGTGCGACAACTACGACTACGAGATACTGTCGTTGCACATCTCACCCGACCACGTACAACTGTTCTTGTCGACACATCCCAAACACGCCCCGAGAGAGATTGTGCGGACTGTTAAGAGCATTACAGCACGAGAGATGTGGAAACAGCACGAACCCCTGTTGAAAGAATACCTGTGGGGCGGTGGCTTTTGGGAAGAATCGTACTACGTGGGTACGGCTGGTGATGTTTCAACCGATACGATTGAGCAGTACATCGAGCGAACGGAACACGTTTAGTGGAGCTTACGGCCTTCACCCTCGGGGTCAAGCCCCGAGGCACTCGGCCTGTTCCGCCTGTAGACCCTACGTTTATCTCCCGTGGTGTCCCATGGTGGGATATGGCGCCAGAGATAACCAGCATCGAGTCCGTCGAGTTCGCCTACCCCATCGAGGACGTGGGGACAGACCAACACGGGTTCAACCTGGTGTACGAGCCGGGCTCGGTAACGGAACGGAAACTGTTCGGAATCAAGATCCACACCGACGAAGGAATAACGGGCGAGTACGTCGGCGGCAACTCCCCGGGTGCCGCCCAGATCAACACCTTCGCAAACTACCTCGTCGGCAAGAACCCGCTCGAGCGGGAACGCCACTGGAGCGAGGTAAAGCGAGCGCTCCGGAAGTACGACCGGATGGGTATCGGTCCCATCGACATCGCCCTGTGGGACTACGCCGGCAAGAAATACGACGCCCCTATCCACGAACTGCTCGGGACCTATCGGACGCGGCTCCCCGCCTACGCCTCCACGTACCACGGGGACGAGAACGGCGGGCTCGACACGCCCGATGCCTTCGCCGACTTCGCCGAAGACTGTCTCTCGATGGGGTACGGCGGCTTCAAGATCCACGGCTGGGGCGGCAGCGAGGGGTCCCGCGACCTCGACCGGGAACTCGCGGCCGTCCACGCTGTCGGGCAGCGGGTCGGCGACGAGATGGACCTGATGCACGACCCGGCCTGCGAGCTGGAGACCTACGCCGACGCGCTGAAGCTCGGGCGCGCACTCGACGAGGAGGGGTTCTTCTGGTACGAGGACCCGTACCGGGACGGCGGCATCTCCCAGCACGCACACCGCAAGCTCCGACAGGCCCTCGACACCCCTATCCTCCAGACCGAGCACGTCCGGGGCCTCGAGCCGGCGACGGACTTCGCGGCCAACGAGTCGACGGACTTCCTGCGGGCGGACCCGGAGTACGACGGCGGTATCACCGGCGCGATGAAACGTGCGAAGGTGGCGGAAGGGTTCGGGCTGGACGTGGAGTTCCACGCGCCGGGGCCCGCCCAGCGCCACTGCATCGCGGCGGTCCGCAACACGAACTACTACGAGCTCGCCCTGGTCCATCCCGACGCGCCGAACACCCAGCCGCCGGTGTACGAGGGCGACTACTCCGACATGCTCGACACCGTCGACGACGATGGCACCGTCCCCGTTCCCGACGGGCCGGGCCTGGGCGTCGACTACGACTGGGCGTACATCGAGGACAACGCCACCGGTAGCGTCCACACGTACGAGTGATATGACGTACAGAGCCGGCATCATCGGGGCTGGCGGCATCGCTGGGATGGGTATCCTCGGGATGCACGACGAAGCGGACATCGGCCGGAAGAAGGTCAGAGCCAGCCACGCCGGGGGCTACAGCGCGACCGAGGGCGTCGAACTGGTGGCCATCGCCGATGTCGACGAGGCGAAACTCGACCGGTTCGGTGAGGCCTGGGAGATCCCATCCGACCGGCGGTACGTCGGCCACGAGTCGATGCTCGCGGCTGAGGACCTGGATATCGTCTCCGTCTGTACGCCGTCGTATCTCCACGCCGACCACGTCGTCGACGCCGCCGAGTCGGCGGCCGACCCCGGACTGATCTGGTGTGAGAAGCCCATCGCCTCCTCCGTCAGCGACGCCGAGGAGATGGTCGCCGTCTGTGAGGAGACGGACACGGAGCTGCTGGTCAACCACTCCTTTCGGTTCACGACGAAACTCCAGCGACTCAGGGACCTCGTCCAGAGCGAGGACCTCCTCGGTGACGTCCACGCCGTCGCCACACAGTTCCGAATGGAGCTGTTGCGCAACTCGACCCACCTGCTGGACACGCTGGTGTACCTGCTTGATGCCCGTGCAGAGCGTGTTTCTGGCTACGTAACCGGTGAGAACGAGGCCGTCGATTCCCTCGAAGCCGGGGAGCGCGTCGACGACGCCGGCGGCGGCGGATTCGTGGTGATGGACGACGGGAGCTTCGTCACGATCGACTGCACCATCCCCCGGGAGGCCTCCTCGATGACGCTCCAGTTCGTCGGCAGCGAGGGGAAGCTCTACCTCAACAACGACGACGGGGAGTGGCGGTACTGGCGACTCGACGACGGGACCCACGTCGAGGACGACCTGCCGGGCATCGAGGGGGCCTGGACGTGGGACGAGGACTACCGTGACGCCTTCGTCAACGCCGCCGCCGACGCAGTGGCCGTCCTTGACGGTACCATCGAGAACCCCTCGACAGGCCAGGAGGCGACACGCTCGCTGGAGATCATCGTCGGCTTCTACGTCTCCCATTACACCGGCGGACAGGTGTCGGTCCCGCTGGCCCGGCCGCTGCGAGACGTGACCATCACGTCGTGGTGAGCGGAGGAGGACGGCCGCGGCGTCGGCCGGGCGCCACGCTTTGACGAGTCGACGGATGTTGATACCGACCAGTCGGTCGCCGAGCAGTCGACCCCAGTGATGTCAGCCGATTTCTACTCTCGGCGTTTTGCACGAGGAAACCGCTCGGCCAGCAGCCACACAGCCGACCTTGCCGGTTCCGGTGACGGTGTGCTGGCGCTGGTTTTACAGATACATTTGGCGGCGATAGGCACTTTTGGACAGACTATCTGATTATTCTGAGCTGTTTCCCTCTATCGACGTCTAGAAAGAAGACAGAAAATTCTAAATCTAGGTTTTACTGGGTAGATACTGTCGAACTGATAGTAAAGACAATATCTATGCCCTTGTTGACCGCAAAGCTCTTGCTAAAAAGCGACGAAAACGTCTGGCACAGTGCCGAGAATGTTCGAACTACTGACGAGAAACACCGAAACCGCCACCCTGGTTTCACCGCAGTCCTCAGACGCCTGCCACCGGACTAGAACATCTTAATAACGACCGCCCGAATCTCAGGCTGTGCATCGTGTCACGCTCGATACCTGGCTTGATGGATGCCCGTTAGGACGGGTGACTGCGAGCCACGACGTGGCCCTGACGACGCCGTACTGGAACGTCTCGCCGGAGACGGGTCGGTGTGATCTCTGGGTCGAGGCCGCCTCCAGCGAGCGTTCGCAACTGGAGGCCGGTATTCGAGCGCTCAGAGACGCTGACGCGGTCACCTACTTCGAGCTGAAACGGAAACGCGGCTTACGGGCGACGACACGCGTGCTGTTGGAGGACACGGTCGCTATCGAAACGGTTCTGGCCAACGGTGGGGCAGTGATCGGCCCCTTTACTGATATTGACGGCAGAGAGCGCTGGCATCTCGGCTTCGCGGACGCTGATGCCGTCGACACCGCGCTCGGTCAGCTCGACCGGCGCCACGAGTTCACGGTGGTCGAACAGACGGCCCTCGACGACCGCAGGGGCCCGAGCGTCTTCCGGCACTTCGACGAGGCGACCGCGTTGCTCGACGGGTGCACACAGCTCACAGAGACCGAAGCACGGGTGCTTCGCACTGCAGTCACGCGGGGCTACTACGAGACGCCGCGCGAAGAGACCCTTGCCTCGCTTGGCGACCAGTGCGGAATCTCGGATGCTGCCGTTTCGAAGACGCTCCGCCGAGCGGAGCGCAAACTCCTCGGCGCGGCGGTCACCGCACTCAACGGCCTCGACGAGCCCCTGGGAGAAACCGACTATCGGGACGACGGTTAGGATACTAACCCGCCTGTTCACGGTATCGGGAGCGCTCTCTCTACCTGATGGAGCGCGATCGGAACGTGGTGGTTGCATATCTCCCGAGATTGCCTGGCGTAAGTCCTATGACCGCTGATTGGGGTCGGTCTTTCCGGGTCTGTTCTCGGCGAATAGTGTGGACGGATCGGTCGACCGCTGGCTGTCTCGAAGGGGCTTCGGTGCCCTGAGATGACGGGACCACTCCTCACGTCCCGGTACCGTACTGCCGGCCTGTTCGTGCTTCTCGCGGCGGTGTGGGGCGGCACGTATCCGGCGGTAACGGTCGGGCTCGATTCGTTTCCACCGATACTGTACGCCGCGCTTCGGCTGGATGTCGGCGCGGTCGTCCTGGTCCTGTACGTCGGTCGGACGCAGGACTACTGGCGGCCACGTGGCACCCGTGATTGGATCGCCGTGTTCTCGGGCGGTCTCCTGACCCTCGCCGGCTACAGTATCCTGCAGAACGTCGGTCAACAGACCGTCCCGAGCGCGATTGCCGCCGTTCTCACCGGACTGATTCCGATACTGACCATCGGGTTCGCGAAGGTGTTCCTCCCGGAGGAGACGTTCGGGCTGATAGAGCTGGTCGGTGTCGGTTGCGGGTTCCTCGGACTGGCCGTGATCACCCGCCCGGAGCCCGGAAACCTGTTTTCGGGGAACACCGTCGGGCAGATGGTTCTGGTGCTCGCGGCTGCGTCGTTTGCACTCGGTGGCGTTCTCACCCAGCGAGCGGACGCTGAGATGCCCTTTCCCTCGCGAACGGCGTGGGCGATGGTCGTCGGGGCCGTCTTCACGCATCTCGCCAGCTTCGTGAGCCCCAGCGAATCGGTGAGTCTCGTACGATGGACCGTCGACGGGCTCCTCGGACTCGCCTACCTCGGCGTGTTCGTGAGTGCGACCGGCTATCTGCTGTACTTCTATCTCCTCCCGCGGCTCGGCTCCGTCGAACTCAACCTCGTCACGTACGCGACTGCGATGTTCGGAACGGTGTTCAGTTGGCTCCTGTTCACCGAGCCGGTGACGGCAAGCACTCTCTTTGGCTTCTCGGTCGTCATCTTCGGGTTCGTGCTCCTCAAATGGGAGACGGTACACGAGGAGTATCAGCGACGGCGGCGCGGAGTCGAAGCGAAATGACAGGGACAGACTGGTCACGAATCGGTCGATGTAGAGATTTCGGCTGTCGCTTCAGACACCGGTGCAAGCCTCACGCGTTTCCGGCGCCAGCACCGCCAACCACGAGTGTCGGGACATCAGTCAGCCTGACAACACGTTCTGTCGTGCTTCCGGCGGTGGCGATGCGTGAGAACCCGGTCCGGCCCTGTGTCCCCATGACGATGAGGTCGACTGCGTAGTCGGTGGCGGCGTCGACGATTTCCTCGCTCGGCGTTCCACGGCGAACGTGACGCTCGACGTGCACGCCGCGCTCCTCGCCCAGTGTGGCCACCGCGTCCAGCGCCTCCTCGCCGGCCGCTTCCTGTTTCTCGACCGCAAAGTCCCAGTGGCCGCTCGGCCCTGCCTGTTCGACGACGAACAGCACGTGGACCACCGCATCGAACTGCTCGGCGAGAGTCATCGCCTGTTCGGCAGCCAGGTCGCTGTGGTCGCTCCCGTCGATCGGAACGAGGATACGTTCGTACATGCAGCCATCAGCGCGTGGCTGGGAAATAAACGGTGGGTTCAGTCACCGGCCAATAAAAATATCTGCTGAGGAGGGCTGTATCTCCCTATATGTTCAAAACCCCACATTTGGATAGGCGGAGTTGAAACAGCATAATTCGGTGAATCTTCCCGACTCGGTTCTAATGATTAGTACTGCACTCAGCAATTCCTGGCACAGACAAGCCTTTTGTCCCTCTCAGACAAGGTGTCACTATGACAGCGGATACCGCTGAACAACTCAGGCGGGAATTGGAGGCGGTTTTCAACAGCGCAGTCTACCCTGTCGAAGACCCGATGGAACTGGTGCCCGTGTTACCGGACGGCCCGGGCACGACATTCGAAGCAGGTGACGTAAGCGTCGGGGTGATGGACTTTGGAGCGGAGTACGCCGAATATCAGGACTACCCGTACGAGACTGCCGAGGCCCTCATCGACGACCTGATGACCGGCTTTCGCGAAGAAGGACTGTTCGACTGACCTGAACTTTCCTCCTGACTTGTGACCAGAAGACTGGGACTCGGTTACCCGTGGTCGTTAAAAAGAGCGCATCGACGACAGCGACAACAGTGGCTGTGAGGAGGTCGTATCAGGTCCTCGCGTCGTAACCCGCATCCTCCACGGCAGCGACGAGTTGGTCCGGACCGGCATCGCCGTCGACAGTCACCTGTTCGGTGTCCCGGTCGGCTTCAGCGCTCTGGACACCAGCGAGGGCTTCTATGGCCTCTTCGACGGTCTGCTCACAGTGACCGCAACTCATCCCTTCGACGGTCAACGTCGTTGACATTGCGGTTTGGCGGAGGGTCGCGCCGAACTTTCCGGTTACGGCTTCCGAACTAAAGCCCGGTCAGCAGCCGAATTCAAACGTGGCAATATATAGTATGGATTGAACGTTATTGTATACTTTATCGAACGACGGTAGTGCGATTGGTGTGGACATAATTTCAACTGTTATTATGGGTACACCGAGTCAATAGAGAGTCATATTTACCATCATTACAGTCACGGTCTCAGTTACGTGCGAATCACGAGGGAGTAGTGAACCGCCGCAGGGTCAAACCCAGAAGCTCCCCGAATTGGTCCACCAGGAGCGGATATAGCTCTCAGAGTCCATTCCTACCCGTGGTAGACTTGGTGAATGGCGGTTAGACCGGCGGCGACCAGAGTGTGACTGACCGCTCTCACTCGGAGATGTCAACAGTGAGTACTGGTACGGACGACTTCGTGACGACTTTCTGTGCTGTACTCCCGAGCATATTCTTTTCGTATGTGTCTGCCTGAGTTCCCATCGTAATCAGGTCGATGCCAGCGTCTTCGACGTACGACACAATGACATCAGCCGGATTCCCTCGCAGGATGGTCGTCGAAACGTCGATTCCTTCCTGCTCGAGCGTGTCTTTGACTACTGATGTGGCCTCTTCGCCCTCAGATCTCAGGTTTTCCAGTACGTCGTCTTGCATTTCGTCATCCATCGACAGGAACGCCCGATCGTCGATGACATACAGGGCGTGGACGGTGACGTCTCGCCCTTCGGCAATATCGATTGTGTGTTCGAGGACCTGCTTTGTCGACGTGCTCCCATCCGTCGGAACGAGAATATCGCTATACATCGTTCGTATAACTCGAGTTGTCACAAACATCGCTTTCGATTCTGCCCAGCCACAGGAAAGACGTCAGCTGTATCACCACCCCGGTTGGCATCGATTCAGAGGTACCCGAGTCGCTCCAGTCGCGACTTGAGGTCCACGTCGTCAAACCCATCGATGTCGTACTCCGCCATCTCGTCTTCCCCGGCCGCGAGTTCTGTGATTTCGAGCGTCTCGCTTTGCTCCGCGGAGTCGGCGACAACGGCTACCGGCGGACGGTCGATGGGTGTTCCGTCGGCGGGCTCGGAACGCCGTCCCCGCACGACCGCTTCGTACTCGTCCGGGCCCCACGCTGCGCGCTTGTATACGGTGTCGCCGGGGCCGTCCCGATACACGAGCGACGCGGGTCGTCGGAATCGGTCCGGGTCGTCGGTGTACTGCTCGGCGTACGCCGCCGTCTGACCGGTCGGTGGCGCCTGGTACGCAGTCGTCTGCCCGTCAGGCGCGACGAACCACCCGGAATCGTCCCTTGCGCCGTCAAAGGCAGCCAGAACGGCGTCGGGAAACCGCGATAGCGTCGCCAGGGACGTGATTCGGCGCCCCTCGGTCTGTCCGGGTCCTCGGACGACAAGTGGGACGTGAAACAGTTCCTCCTGTGTGCCCATGCCGTGCATGACGGCCGGTGGCTCCGTGGCAGCCTGTGGCGGTTCCCCGAAGCCATCACCGTGGTCCGATGTGATGACCACGAGCGTCTCGTCCAATGCGCCGCGTGTCTCCAGTTCCCCGATAACCTGCTCCAGAATGGCGTCAGTCTGTCGAATCGCCCCGTCGTACAGCGGCTCGAGAAGCTGTCCGACTCCCTGTGGGAGTTGCTCACCGTAGACGCTCCACTCCCACTTGATCGGGAGTTCGTCGTGCATCGCCCAGTAGAAGTCCGCGCCCCACTCGTCGTAGGCGTCCCGCGTTGCATACGGCATGTGTGCGTCCATCAGATTCAGACACGCGGCCCAGGGCCCCGCTTGCTCGTCGACCCAGTCGGTGAGTCTGTCGGCGTACCAGAAGCCGTCGACACCGTTGCGGGTCTCAGACGGGTCCGCAACGTCTGTTGAATCGGGTCGTTCCGTGACAACGGTCTCGAAACTGTCACTGAGGCCCGACGGGTGAACCGTGAGATACGGGTTCTCGGTGAACACGCCGGTCCCGTATCCCTCGCCGTGGAGGTAATCGAAGATGGTCTGGCCGGGTAGCAGCCGCTGGGTTATCTGGAGCTTGTGGCCCTCGGACGGGACGCCGGTGAGCAGACTCGCATGGGCCGGAAGCGACCAGCTCGCTGTTGTCCGTGCCTGTGTGTACACCGTCGCCTCGCGACCGAACGCTTCGAGAAAGGGTGTGGTCCTGCGCCGATGTCCCAGCACAGAGGTGTTCGCCGCACGCACGCAGTCAAGCACGACGAGCAACACGTTTGGCCGACCCATTGTCAAGTTTTAGGAAGCATCCACGGCAAAAATATGTTCTGTAATGGGCTGCTTCTGTACACGGTAGGCGACAGATACACCGAACCAGTATCGTGGGCTAGCGTCGTTGTCGATTAAACCCAAGCCCGAGCTTATTGACATTCTCCTCGCTGAACGACGATCAGAAAAGCAGACGACTTGCCTCACCATGGGGTTCGTCCACTCAGCAACCATCGTGAGTTCACGTCTCGGCCAGTTTCGAGGCGTGATTGTGTCTCAGTTCGTGAGATGGGACCGCTCGAGGGCGGTAGGAGCTTGATAACCTGCTGAAATTCTACGGATTTGTGTTATAAAACAACTAACTATACCAAACACTCCCGAAAAACGCTAGATACATGCAGAAAATAGCTCATATAATAGTAACAAATTTGCAATTGATAGTCAGATTATTGTACAGCTTATCCATTGCTATCCTAATTGTACTGATCGGGTGGTGGCTGGAACGGGAGGATTCGCCACCATCCTCGACATCGACACGTGCGCCGAAACCCCCACGAAACCCACCTCGTTCAAATTCCGTGAAGGCCACTAGGAAATGAACCATCGTGTTCAGATAAGCTGATTCCATGCGATCCTGAACGACCAGAGCCTATCGTCAGCTGTTTCTGCTTCGGCGTTGCTGAAACGGTTCGAAAAACAGATAGTTCGTCGTTTTGTAACTTCAAATATACGTTCTAAAGCATCTCAATATCCATGTTTTTCGTATCTGAAATCGAGGCCATACCGATGACGCCCAGTTTGTAACAATTTGGAACCATCGACGAGAAACACGGCGTCATCGACATCGTGTTTCTCACTGAGGTGTAGGAACGAATGAGCGATACCCTTCGTCGTGGTAGGTCTCAGCGGTGGGTGAAGCAATTTGTCCATACCTGGATTCACAGCAGCGTCCAGGCAGTACTGCTCGCCGTTGAGCCTGATCACGGTTTCGTCAACCACAACGTGGTCCGGTGATCGTCCATCTTCGGGCTGTAAATCCGCCTTGTGAACCCAATAATGTACAGTTGACCGAGCGCGTTAGACACTGAGTACCTCAGAAATAGATATAGTATTTGAAAGTGATAGTTCGGCGGGACTGCATACGCAGCTTCATCAGCAGGCGCGATGTTGCTCCTCGCTCCAAAAACTCCAAATCGATTTAGTCGAGACTACCGCTGATGCCGGCGGTTGTGTGCCTGAACAATTCAAAACCGCCGTGTCTCACTCTTCATCCGTATCTGAACACCGCGTGCTCACCACGCCTCCGTTTTAGATTCGGAAACCGCCAGACTACAGTTCTTTCGACCACTCCACCTCGTTTCCAGTCCTCGTCTGAGCATCTCACGCAACTGTCATACCGAGCCCCGATCAGCCCGTAGTCTTGACCTCCGCGAAATCGACCGCAGAGAACTACCAGCCGTACCGCTCAGAGACGCGTTCTCCGAGCATCTGCGTGTACAGGTGATCGGTAGCAATCAGTAGCACCGCTGCGCTATTCAGGTTCGCGAGAGTTGGCCACCCATGATGAGTTTCAATCTGGTACCTTTCAGCGGGGACACAGACTCGACACACATGTTCCTGGTCTGCCGTGGCTGAGTCGACGGTCTTGTCAACCCAGTAGGAGCCCAAGCCGCCGGCCTCCACCACAACGTAGGATTCATTTTTCGGTCTACGAAAACCGTCACACGAAGCGACAACGAAGTTCGTGGCTATTGACGTAGCGGAAGAATGCGGCTATTCGTACTTTCTGGGAAAGGGATAGGTAGCCGACTATTCGAAGTTCCAGTACGTCCAGGTGCGGTACTTGCCGCCGCCACCGTAGTAGTTCCGAATGGTCGTTGAGGAGTTAGCTGACCCCCCGAATGAGGCTTGTGGGCCGGCGTGCGTCAGTTGGAAGGTGTGGTTATCAATCACGTCATCTTCCCATATTCCTCTGATCCAGGTTAGTGCTTTATCGAAGAACCAGTTCGCAACGGCCTTTACCCACCGGGCAATGACTGGCCCCGTCAGCGATGAGACGTAGGTCTCAATGTACTCTTCGATCTTTTCAGTCGCTTTATTGTAGAGGGTTTGTAGCCACTGGGGAAAGTCGCCCCAGTCACGTTCAACCATCACTATGTGGGCCGTATAGACCTTGGGCCACTTCTCGCCGCCTTCTCTAACATTGAAGTAGTTCACCCTCCGGTCTGGGCTGTAATTCCGCCATTCACCGGTGTCAAAGTCGTTCGAAACGCTGAATGGTCCAATTTGCCCTACTTCGCCATCTTCGTCGACTGTAATCCCGCCCAACGAGATTTCATCGCTACCTGACCAGTCCCAGCCGGTTTCGTCGACGCAATACACCTTATCGAGCATAAAGCTCACTCCGTTGAATCGGTACTCCTGTCGTGGCTCGAAGTCCGTTGGATTCGGGTGCCAGTCCCGAACTACCGGATCGAACGGATGATTTGTACCGACATCTTCTCTCCGGAGGAGTTCTTCATACCTTCGGATACCACCGATAGTTTGATGATCAAGCTTGGCATCAGCGACGATGTTACGATTCTCGAGGTCGATGTTTACGAATCTGGAACCGAGTTCCTGCTTCCGGAGGGTCGGATTGTCGGCAATCTGAGTGAGTTTGCCGACAGCTTGGGCGCGAACGAACGGCTCAGCCGCGTCAAGCCGTTCTTTCATTATGTGTTCGAAACTGGTCTCGTCATCCGGCAAGCTGTGCTCTTTTGCAACCCGGATCGCCCCGGCTTTTGCTTCTTCTAGGACGGCTTGACCGACACGGGTGAGGTCTTTGTCGTCGAGTTTCGGATCAACAACGTCGAAGCTGTGCTCTGTCATACGTCCCGATTTTGTTAATGATGCAACATAAATCGAGAGGTTTTTCACGCAGAGTCGATTTGAGGAATAATCGAGTGAACAGTTGTCGTGGTGAACTGCCACAATCACTCGCCGCTGACGTGGCTGGTTCTTTGAGGCTGGGTCATCTGTCCTAGGCTAACTTTGGAACGGCCAGAGAACGTCAGTAGTTAGCGGCGTGAGAACCGGTGAGGAGATGAACGCAACACCCACCAGATACGGTCATAGAAGTGCGATTAATAAAGACGTGAGTGTTCACGTGCCCACAAAGGTTCGCTGGTCGAAACGCCACAGGACGCGCACTGCTTACTCGTCCTCCTTGGGTTGACCGCCACGAAGTGCGTCCCTCTCGCTCGCATTTGTATTCAAGCAACAATAAGAACGTTCGCCATACCAGAGCCGGTATGTTACAGCTGTTCGACGGCGATTCAAGCATCCCCGTCACATTTAGGTCTTCGACCTATATAATGTCGTATTCATGAACAGAGGACGCCGAGACTTTGTCTAAGGAGTCGCGGCGTTTACGTCGGAAAATGCCTGTGGGGGAGAGCAGAGGGGAGCACTGTTCAGTCGGGTCCCCCTGTGGACAGGGACCAGTCCGGACAAAAGATTCCATCTGAGTCAGCTTCCGATCTGAGTCGGTTCAATAAGGCTTGTTTGCTCGTTTTTTTTCCCGTCATGTCTAATCGGCCCTTGGTAGCCAGCATCCGGAGGGCAATGCCAGAAAACACCGCACAGGCAATAGAGGTACCCCCCCGTTTCTCATATCCCCCATTTGGTACCGGTCCCAACAGAGGAGTTGTTGCCAAGACGTCACACCCAGCATACGGTGTGTCTAGTTCGGCGCGTATTCCTTCGACTACCGTTCCTCCGACACCAATCACCTCCTCAAATCGGGCTGGATAGATGGCTTGTTCAGTTGACGGATCACGGTCTACTCCGGTCGGTGCGATAACCAGAGATTGTTCAGCTAAGCGCTGTATGGTGCTGTGGAATTCATCAGTGGACTCGGGTGCACCAAAGCCTACTGAAACGAGTTCGGGATTGTGATTGGTAACCCAGAGTAACGCTTCATTCATTCGTTCCCAGGGGACTGGTTCATGATATTGGACAACCTTGGCGACGAGCACACGGACATTCGCCGAGGAAATGGCTGCCACCTGCACACTCACCCCGAGGTGATGCGTCCCGTGTCCATTAGTGTCGTCAATGCCTTCGTCACTTCCAGTGAAATCGCGCCCCACAATTCCGAAGTCTGTGAACGCCTGATGGGCCATATCAGCACCTGAATCAACGATTGCGAACGTCACTGGCGGCGTATTTGTAGGAGATGACATAGACTTTTTGAGTTACGGCATGACCGAATATAAACTCAGTACCCTTACAAAGCCGGTCAGTTGAGACGCCTGCTTGCTGAGGGTGTGTCCAGAAACCACCAGCAAGCATACAGTGCAATACACGAGGACCAACTTCTTAATTTCCTCGTCAACACTTCCCCGTTCTAGTTTAGTAGCAATCAAAGGCGAACTTACCCGATTCACCTTCTCTGCGTAACCGTTCACTGTATGTGTTTGGAATCCATTACGCCCACAGAAACAACTCGTCCAGATCCGGCAGTTCATAGCCCAACTCCAGCATCAGGTACAACTAAATCAGAAGCGCGTGGCGTTCGACCAATACAGAACCGCGACCGAGAGGCAGCCCCGACGCGTCGGCGTCCGGGCCCTCACCTAACTTCGCGTCCAAAGTAAGTCATACTTCGCACAGGGTTCCTCACCTGGGTAATTGCGACGATATTTCATCACTGGACTGGAGTAGCGTGTACAATTAAACTAAGACGGGTAGCGCCCCGCCCGAAACTTGGTTCCGTTCAGACCTTGGCGGCGTATCTGTCTACGAGGTCGAACGACTCG
The DNA here is from genome assembly GCF_032027985.1 of Haloarcula sp. 1CSR25-25. NCBI lineage: Archaea > Methanobacteriati > Methanobacteriota > Halobacteria > Halobacteriales > Haloarculaceae > Haloarcula > Haloarcula sp. 1CSR25-25. Next base: position 313,360 of record NZ_JAHYBW010000004.1, on the reverse strand, counting down.
ATGAGCACGAAGTCCTCTCTCTGTGCGAGGAACGCGGGGTCCTCTGTCGTGAATACTATCTTGGCCTCCATTGTCAGCATGGCAATATTATTTATACACTAACATGAACTGGACCCCTTGACAGTAAGGGTTCGGTTAGCGAGAGATACCGTAGATGTATTCATGGCCGCCTCTACCAGTGATTTCTGCGGTTACAATTAGCCGGTGAGTTTAGGACTATCGTGAGAAGAAACCGTGCCTACCGGATAATTCAGTCACTGATATATCACCAGATATACATCATTGTTGATTATCGGAGTAACAGCTGTACTGTTGTTATTTGATTAACTGTATTACATGTAATGGTCGGGCCGGGATACCGGCAACGAATTCTGTTTCACGATCTTGAGAGACCGGTTTGAGAAGTCGCACCTGAATGTTGAGGGAACGTGATACCACAGGTGTGGTTCACGCTTGAGGAATCCCACTGGCTCAGCTTGCTGGCTGGTCTCGCCGTCCTCTCTGAGAACGAATCCGACGGCTTCCGAGAAGATTCACGGGAGTGAGCTTTGAGCGGCCGGCGGCGGCCCCAGCCAACGGGAGGGGGCTGACAGACTCAGTGCTGACGAGCACCAGCCCTCGAACACGGTAGAAAGGTAAACTACTAATTGGGATGCCAACAAACACCACACCCTATGACGGTTTCGAGAACACGACTGCAACGGACCGGTCCGTACACAGGGTCCGGTAGCGATGGTGGTGACGGCAGTGAGTGACGCCGGGGCGATCGAGGACGCGAGCACGACGCTCGTCGGCGTGCTGGAGGACCGCATCGAGATGGACTCCGTCGATGTGGTGCTGTCGTCACCGAACGCCGTGACCGCCAGCTCCACGCCGACGATCGGTCTGTTTCTCTATCGGGTCGCCGAGAATCCCCACGGGGACCCGGTAACGTTCGAGGAGGTGGACCCGGGGACGGTTCGGCCCGGCCCGCTGACTGTCGACCTGGACTACATGGTCACGGCGTATCCGTCGGGCGGGAACAACCAGAACCAGAAGGTGCAACGCCAACACGGGCTTCTCGGGGAGGCGATGCGGGCGCTCCGGGACGTGGCCGTTGTCCGCGGCTCCGCGCTTCGTGGCTCGCTGGAGTCCGAGCTCCGGATCTCCCGGGGTGACGACGAGGAGACGCTGATGGACGTCTGGAGCACCTTCCCCGAGACGGCGTATCTCCCGTCGGTAGCCTATTCTGTCGGCCCAGTGTCGCTCGGCGCGGGGGAACCGGAACCGGCCGGCCGTGTCGAGTCGATTACAAGGCGGGGTGACGATGGCTGACCACTTCCAGAGCGTTTCGGAGCGGACTGTCGAACTCGCACTCGCGGTGAACCCGTACGACGAGCGCACTGGGACGCCGCTCCGGGGGGCCGCACCGGTATCTATCGACGCGGTCGCGGACGCGCCACGACTCAATCCCAGCGGCTACTGGCTCTTCCTGTCACCACCGACGGCATTGGGCGCGTCGGTGTCTGTCACCGTCGAGCCGCCGCCACAGTACGCCGGACGGACGGTCACGGTGGACACGACCCAGTCACCGCCGGCGGAGCGGATTCCCCTCTATCCGTCGACTGCCGCCTCCTTCCCGCCGGGGGCGACGCTGGTCCAGGGACGCGTCACGCACGGCGGGGCCGACCCACTCCCGGACGCGACCGTCGGTATCGAGCACACGGACCTCCTGACCCGTACGGACACCGACGGGACGTTCGTTCTCGAAATTCGTGGCGTCGCCACTAAGGAGTTCGCGGGCGCGGACGACCCGCTCCGGGTCGATCCGTCGTCCGCAAACCCGACACGGATACAGGTCTACCCGGACACTGGCCCGCCGGCGACGCCGACACTCGTGGCCGACCACCCGGACCACTCCACCGCCACGCGCTCGCTGCCCATCGACGAGGGCGATCACGAGCGGCTCCCGACGCCAATCGACCTGTGACCGACTGCCCCGGGATTGACTGCGAACTGCCGTGGCATGGCTGTAGCGGGGGCGTATGCCTGATTCGGTCGATAGGCGGGTCGTGACAATAAGTAAGTATTTGTACTGTGGGGTAATAGCGTGATAACATGTCACATGTCTGGAGGCGGCAGTAAATGCCAGAGTACCTTTCACCTGGTGTGTACGTCGAGGAGGTCGAGACGGGCGCGGCGGCCATCGAAGGAGTCGGGACTAGCACGGCCGGATTCCTGGGTGAGACTGAACGCGGGCCGGTCGAACCGGAGTTCGTCTCGAGCTTCGCCGAGTTCAAGCGGCATTTCGGCGGGTTCGCGGAGTACCGGCGGAACGAGCCCTTGGAGGGGACGAATCTCGCGTACGCGGTTGACGGGTTCTTTCGCAACGGCGGTAGTCGGTGCTACGTCGGCCGCGTGACAACGGCCACAGCGGCGGGGGACCACCAGCTCGGGCGATACGACCCGCCCATGGCGCTGACGGCTGACACTGAGACAGTCGGTTTCGGCGACGTCGTCGTCGGTCGGACCGTGTCCGAGACGGTAGAGATCGAGCACACTGGGGTCGAGAACGACCCCGAAATCACCATCCAGGACATCGCCGTCACCGGAGCGAACGCGGCGGCGTTCGACGCCGTGTTACCCGACGGGAGCACCACGCCGCAGGAACTCCCTCCCGGCGCGCCGCTGGTAGTCGAGGTCATCTATCAACCGGAGGACGGCACTTCCCACGAGGCGTCGCTGTCCGTCGACCACAACGGAGCGGACCCGCCGTTCGTCCTCCCGCTCTCGGGTCAGGGCATGGCCGCGGGGGACGCCGCCGAACTGGCCGTCGAGCCAACCACCATCGACTACGGGACGGTGCCGCTGGACACGGTAGTTCGAGAGACGGTGACTGTCACGAACGAGGGGCTCACCGGGGCCGACCCAGTGACAATCAACAGTGTTAGCCTGGGTGGAGCTAATCCGGGCGCGTTCGATGTGGCCAACGCGGGAGACTTCAATCCGGCCGACCTCCCAGTTGACGGGGGGCCGCGAACCATCGAAGTCACAGTCGAACACGGCGCCGCGGAGGAAGTGGAGGCTGTGCTTGAGATTAATGTTGACGGACAGCTCAATCCGGTGGAGGTCACGCTCCGCGCCGAAGCCGTTGACCCCGAAAACACGCTCGGGAGTTCGGCGGTCGCAGTCACGTTCGGCGAAACCGTCACGGGAACCAGCGAGGAGAGCCTCGTCGTGTTGCGCAACATGGGCGAGGCGGGCGACAACGACCTTCGAATCACGGATGTCGGGACGACAGGGCCGGCCGCGTTCGGTGCGACACTCGCGGCGGGTGCGCCCGATGTGACCCTCGCCCCGGGCGAAACGACCGTGCTCCGACTGACGTTCGCACCGACGACGGACGGGTCACTCCAGGGAACGGTCGAGGTGACATACGACGACGGCACCGGGACACCCACTCGAGTCATCCGGGTCAATGGGACCGGGACCGTGGCTCCCGGGGCGTACGCGGCCGACCCGCCCGCTCCGGCCGACCTGACCTACGGCGAGGTAGTCGTCGGCGAGTCAGGCACCGAGCGGGTCGTCGTCGAGAACACTGCGCCGACCGGCGGCGGCGACGTAACTATCGACAGCGTCGATATCCGTAACGACGGCGAGGACGAGTACCACCTCGCGCCGGACCTGCTCCCCGAGGACCCGAACCAACCGGTCGGGACGCTCGCACCCGGAGAGTCTCTGGCCATAGCTGTTACCGTCACCCCGGCCGGACCGGGCCCTGTGGAGGCCGACCTCGACGTGGACTTCTCGACAGACACCACTGGGACCGGAACCTACGCCCTGCGAGCGACGGGCGTCGACCCGATGCTGAACGTCGAGGCGGTCGGGCCCGGCGAGTGGGGGGGCCGCATAGCGGTAACGGTTCGGAACAGCGCCCGCGCAAACGACACTTTCGACGTTACCATCCGGTACTGGACGACGCTGACGGCGGCCGAGGGTACCGACGAGGAACTGCTCGAAGCCCAGGAGGAGCCAGACGTCGAGGAGATTTACACCGATTTGACGACGACGGAATCGTCGAGCAAGTACTACGAGACTGTCATCAACAGCGGCTCGAACCTCGTCGAGGTCGAGCGACTGGGGTCGGACCGCCCGGCGAACGGGACGGTCTTCCTCGAGGTCCCGCCCGACGACGAGGCCGACCAGGATGTCGGGCTGAGACATTACACCGGTGACGAGAGCCAGCCCCGCGGCGAACGGACCGGGCTCGCCGGGTTCGCCGAGACAGACGACATCAATATCGTCAGCGTGCCAGACGAGAATTCCATTGACGGCCTGACCGGCGCCATCGTCTCACACTGTGAGAACATGGCCGACCGCATCGCGGTCCTGCAGGCCCAGCAGGGGGCCAGTCCGGGCGACCTCCCGCCACAGACAGCGGTCTCGGAGTACGCGGCCATATACTACCCCCATATCGAAATCGTCGACCCGGAGACAGGAGTCCGAAAGCTCGTCCCGCCCGGCGGCCACATGGCCGGCGTCTACGCCCGGAGCGACGCCGAGAACGGCGTCCACAAGGCCCCGGCGAACGAAACCGTCCGCGGGGCCGTCGACCTGGAGTTCCCGATCACCAAAGCCGATCAGGCCCGGCTGAATCCCAAGGGCGTCAACGCCATCCGCTCGTTCCCGGGCCGCGGCATCCGCGTCTGGGGCGCCCGGACCACGTCGGCCAATCCGCAGTGGAAGTACGTCAACGTCCGTCGGCTCTTCCTCTACATCGAGGAGTCAATCGACGAGGGGACCCAATGGGCGGTCTTCGAGTCGAACACCGAGCGGCTGTGGGCCCGCGTCCGGCAATCAGTCCGGAACTTCCTCACCACGGTCTGGCGGGACGGCGGACTCGCCGGCACGACCCCCGAGGAGGCCTTCTACGTCAAGGCCGACCGGACCACGATGACCCAGACCGACATCGACAACGGGAAGCTCATCGTCGAAATCGGGGTTGCCCCGGTCAAGCCCGCCGAGTTCGTCATCTTCCGTATCACGCAGTGGACCGACGGCGTGGAGGGGGGGTCATAGATGGCGGACCGACACGGCCCACAGCGGAACACCCGGTACCTCCTCGAAATCGACGGCATCTCCAAAGCCGGCTTCAGCGAGGTGGCGATTCCGGAGGCCAACACCGAAATCGTCGAGTACCGAGAGGGGACGGACCCGCCGACGGCCCGGAAGCTCTCGACGCTTGCGGCGTACGGGAATCTCACGCTGAAGTGGGGCGTCACCTCAGACGCCATCGAACTGTACGAGTGGTGGAACCTCGTCGCCCAGGGGAAGACCGACGAGGCCCGCCGTCCCATCGCCATCGTGCTCCTCGACGAGGAGGGGTCGCCGGGGGCCCGCTGGGAGTTCGTCAGGGCCTGGTGTCGCCAGTATGACGCGCCGGACCTCAACGCCACCGGGAACGAGGTGGCTATCGAGGAGATGGAGATCGTCCACGAGGGAATGGAGCGCACCGCATGAGCGAGGACACCCTCCAGACCAGGTTCGAGTTTACGCTCCCCCAGGGGTACGTGGACGACGACGGGACCCGCCACCGCGAGGGACGGATGCGTCTGGCCACGGCGGCCGACGAACTCAAACCGCTGACGGACCCGCGGGTGCAGTCCAACGGGTCGTACCTGACCGTCATCCTGCTCGCCCGCGTGGTGACGGACCTCGGTGACGTCGGCGAGGTGACGCCAGGGACCATCGAGAACCTGTTCGTGAGCGACCTCGCGTACCTCCAGGACATGTACGAGCGCGTCAACGAACGCGGGGCCAACGTCGTGGACGTGACCTGTCCCGAGTGTGCATCGCAGTTCGAAGTCAGTGCCGAGGGCGGCCACAGCGTCTCGGCGGTGAACGCGGGAAACGGGGGGCCGTGACGGGGCAACGGGACCCGGAGCGACTGTACCGCGAGGTCGCCTTCGTCGCTTACCACTTCAACTGGAGTCACGAGGAGGTCATGACAATGCCACACGCTGAACGGGAACGCTGGTGTGCCGAGATTAGCAATATCAACGAACGCATGAACGAGGGGGACTGATGTCGGCCAGCGATCGGACCGACCCGTACCTCGATTACCGCTTTCTCGTCGAGATAGACTCGCTGATCGTCGGCGGCTTCACCGAGGTCAGCGGCCTCGAAGTCTCGATGGAGGCAGAGTCATACGAGGAGGGTGGGGTCAACGCCTATACTCACCAGCTACCCACGCGCTTCGAATACGAGAACATCGAACTCAAGCGGGGACTGACCGACGACCCGCAACTGTGGCAGTGGATGAAGCGCGCGACCAACGACCCACCGACACCGGAGGGACTCCGTCGGAAGACCGTTCGCATATTCCTGCAGGACACCACCGGGACGGAGTCGGTCGGCTGGGAGTGCCGGGAGGCGCTGCCGGTCCGCTGGGCAGGGCCGGAACTGGCCGCGGACTCCGGGTCGGTGGCCATCGAGACGCTCGAACTGGCCCACCACGGCCTCTCGACGGTGCAGGGGATGCCGTGAGCGACCCGTATCCGACCGACCGCGCGTACGTCCGGGACGAGCTGGCGCGGCTCGACTGCCGGCTCCGCCTCGAAGTGGACAGGTTCGAGGGACCGATCGACGAGTTCGGGGCGTTGTACGTCTCCGAACAGGAGGTTCGAGACCTTCTGACGCCCGAAACGACCGACGGTGCAGGCCGTGAGACACGCGCCGAGGCGGAACGCCTCGACCGGTACACCAACGAGATACGCGAGCGGCGGCGTGCCTCGGCCGACGCCGGCGCTACAGTGAGTCTGGACAGACTCGTCGACAGGTTCGACCTGCCACCCCTCGCACGAGACGCTCTCCTCGTCGCCACAGCCCCCGACATCGACGAGAAGTACGCCACCGTGTACGCGTACCTGCAGGACGACGCGACTCGCCGTCGGCCGACAGTCGGGTTCATCCTCGGGGTGCTCGACGAGGCGGACCACCTCCGGGACCGGACGCTGTTCACTGCGGGGTCGCCGCTCGTCGACGACAATCTAGTGCGGGTCGGCGGGGACGGCCCGCTACCCACGCAGACAGTCAGTGTCGACCCCCGGGTCGTCGGGTATCTGTTGGGCGAGGAGGCCACGGACCCGAGGCTGTCGTCGGTCGTCTCGACGACCGACCCGACGCGGTCCCCGGACTCACTTGACGTTTCCGACGATGCACGACGAGTCTTCGCCGCCCTCAACGACGAACGTCCCACGTCGTCGCCGCCGATGATTGCGCTGCACGGTCCCGCTGGGACGGGCAAGGCGGCGCGCGTCGAGGCGATGTGCGCCGAGCGTGACGGCCCGCTCCTGACGCTCGACGCCGGACGCGTCGACGACGCGAGTTTCGGGGACGTTCTGGCCCGCCTCGAACGGGAGGCCCGCCTCAGGGGGTCGGCTGTCACCCTCGACGGTGTCCTCGACGACACCGAGCGAGCGACGGCCGCTGTCGACCGCCTCGATACGCTCCCGACGGCGGTGTTTCTCACCGGAACGAACCAGCCCTCGACGGACCTCAGGTCGATACCCACCGACCACGACTTCGTCCCGATATCGGTCGACCAAGTCGACTACGAGGCCCGACGGCGGTACTGGGCGAACCGCGACGACCGCCCGCCCGACCTCGACCCGGAGCGGGTGGCATCGACGTTCCGACTGAGCCGTGGTGCCATCGACGCGGCCATGGACATGGCGGCGGCGTCCGCCCGAGCAGCGGGCACGGAGCCGACGGCCGAGCACGTGTACGCCGCCTGTCGCGCCCAGTCCAGCGAGGAGTTGACGGACCTCGCGACTCGCGTCGACCCCGTCTACGACTGGGAGGACATCGTCCTGCCGGCCCAGACGGAGACCCAGTTACGGGAGGTCTCAAGCCGCCTGGCGGACCGCGGCACGGTGTACGTCGACTGGGGGTTCGCCGACGAGACCAGCCTCGGGAACGGGCTGATCGCCCTCTTTTCGGGCCCGTCCGGAACGGGAAAGACGATGGCGGCGGAGGTCATCGCGAACGCGGCGGGTCTGGACCTCTACAAGATCGACCTCGCCGCTGTCGTGAGCAAGTACGTCGGCGAGACGGAGTCGAACCTGGGTCGGATATTCGACGAGGCGGCCGACAGCGACGCCGTGCTCCTGTTCGACGAGGCCGACGCGCTGTTCGGCGAGCGCTCGGAGGTGTCAGACGCCCACGACCGCTACGCCAACGTCGAGGTCGACTACCTGCTCCAGCGCGTGGAGGAACACGACGGCGCCGTCCTCCTGACCACGAACCTGGAGTCGAACATCGACGACGCGTTCCTCCGGCGGGTCCACCTCAGCGTTGACTTCCCGCTCCCGGACCGCGCCGCCCGGGCGGAGATCTGGCGACGCGTCTTCCCGGCCGACGCGCCGGTCGGCGACCTCGACTACGACTACCTGGCGCGGCTCGACTTCACCGGCGGAAACATCCGCAACATCGCCCTATCGGCCGCCTTTTTCGCGGCCGACGAGGGGACCACCGTCGAGATGGAGCAGGTCGTCCGCGCCGCGAAGCGGGAGTGTCAGAAGATCGGACGGCCGATACAGACAGCCCAGTTCGAGGAGTATCGCGACGTCCTCGAATCAGGATGAACACCCACGAGTCGGAGACCGAGCGAAGCGAGGGTCCCAGGAGGCGCCGTGCGGACGAGACTGCGACTTCGACACACCGGGAGACGGAGCCGTCGGACCGCGAACGGAGCGGTGGCGACCGTGGCGAGAGGCCGCTTCGTCGACCGGCTGGCGAGCAGCGTATCGCGGCCGACTCGACAGACGCGGGCCGCGGTTCGACGGGGCGAGTGGCTCGCCTCCAGCGGACGCTGGGAAACCGTGCTGTCGCGCAGGCGGCGACTGCTGTAAAAAATGAGGCGGCCGAGGGACGCGAGCCGTCACCGGAGCGGACGAGGACGGGCCCCGCCGAGTCGGCGGAGGCCCGACCCACCGAGCAGTCCGATTTCGGCGGGTCCGAACAGTCCGCGGACCGCTCCGGACGGTCGACAGCGGAGTCCACGGATGCGCCGTCCCGAGTATCCGGGAGGAGCGGTCCCGCGACGGGTGGACAGCGCAGTCCCGTGTCGGGTCCACAGCCCGGTTCAGGGGGCCCGAATCCGGTTGCGCGGGCACACGCATACGGCGTGCAACCGAAGCTCACCGTCGGCCGACCGAACGACGAGTTCGAGCGCGAGGCAGACGCCGTCGCGGCGGCTCTGGCGACGGGGGGCGGCGCCCGGTCCGTCTTGGACGACGCCGGTCGCCCCACGGCCGCGACCGACACAGACCTGGTCCAGCCACAGACCGACGGGACAGGGGCCGACCCACCGCCACGGGCATCCGCAATCACGTCGACGATACGGAGGCCCGGCGCCGGCCGGTCGATACCCCGGCCCGTCCGGAGTCGCATCGAGCCTGCGCTCGGGACGAGTCTCGGCGGCGTGCGGGTCCACGACGGGACCGAGGCGGCCCGGGCCGCGAGCGGACTCGGGGCACGGGCGCTCACCCGAGACAACCACATCTTCCTCGGCGACGGCGAGTCGCCACACGACCTCGAACTGATGGCCCACGAGGCAACTCACGTCGTCCAGCAGGGCGCAGCGTCGGAGGGCCACGAGCGGGCCGCGACGCCGTCGGCGGACGTCCAGCGGCTGCTCCCGGAGAGTGCACTCCGGAAGCTGAACGACTGGGCGGAGTACATCCCCGGCTGGACGCTGTTTACGGTCCTCATCGGCTACAACCCGCTGCTGGGCGAGACGGTCGAACGGACCCCCGACAACCTGGTCGAGGGGCTGCTCTCTCTCGTCCCGTTCGGGCCCGCAATCATCGAGCGGCTGCGGGGACTCGATATCCTCGGGGACGCCTTCCAGTGGGTGACAAGCGAGCTGAAACGGCTGAATCTCACCCTGGCGCGTGTCAGACAGACACTCGAGGCCGCCTGGGACGACGTCAGCGTCGCGGGCTCGTTACTGGGTATCGGCGAGGGGGCTGTAGACGTCCTCGAACGACACTTCGGGACGCTCTACGAGGACGTGAAGACGTTCGCCCGCTCACTCGTGGACCGGGTCGTGGAGTTCATCGAGGAGGCCGTCGTGGAGCAGGTCCAGAACGTGCTCGACGCCAGTGGGGCGTGGTCGCTGTTCACGAAGGTCCTGAGGCGGGACCCGCTCCGGGGCGAGGATGTCGAAGCGACGCCGACCGAGATACTCGAGGACTTCCTGCGTCTCATCGGCAGGGAGCAACACCTCCAGAAGATGCGAGAGCAGGGCGTGGTGACGGAGGCGGCCGAGTGGATCGCCACACAGGTCGAGACGTTCACAGGGCTCCTGACCCAACTCCAGGGGCTCGTCGAACAGCTCTGGGAAGCGATTTCCCCGGCGAATCTGGCGTCGCTCTGGGAGACCGTCAGCTCGTTTGTCAGTAGCGTGGGCAGTTTCCTCCAGCGGGTCTGGACCTTCGCTACGACGGTGGCCGGCAAAGTCCTCGAACTCGTCAAGGACGCGCTGGTAGGCACCCTGCAGAAGTACGTCACCGACAATCTGCCGGGGTTCGAACTCCTGACAGTTGTCCTGGGTCGCAATCCCTTCACCGGAGAACGGGTGGCACGGACGCCGGAGACCATTATGCACGGGTTCATCACGCTCTTGCCCGGCGGTAGCGCGCTCTATCAGAAACTGGCCGAGACGGGGGCCGTCGCCCAGGCTGGGACCCGCATTCAGGAGGCGATGACGCAACTGGGAATTACCTGGGAGTTCGTTGTCGGCCTCTTCAGGGGCGTCTGGGAGAGTCTGTCCATCGAAGCCCTGATGGAGCCTGTTGGGGCCTTCCAGCGGATCATCGCTCAGTTCCGCAAGCCGGTATCAAGGCTGTTCTCGTTCATCAGCGTCGTCCTCCGGGAGCTGTTCTCGGTCGTTCTCCGGCTCATGAACTTCCCGACCGGACTTATCGGGAGCATCGTCAGCAACGCGATGCAGGCGATTACCGTCATCAAGCAGGACCCCGTCAAGTTCCTGCTGAACATGCTCGGGGCGGTCAAACTGGGCTTCCAGAACTTCTTTACGAACATCCTCACCCACCTCGGACGGGGACTCGCGGACTGGCTCTTCCGCGGGCTTCGGGACGCGGGAATTGAGCCGCCCACTGACCTCTCTCTGGGGTCCGTCCTGGAGTTCGTGCTGCAGGTGCTTGGTGTCACGATGGACCGCATCTGGGCGAAACTCGCCGAACGCATCGGCCAGGAGAACGTCGACCGGATTCGGGGTGCTATCGACAAGCTGACCGGCATCTGGAACTTCGTGGCAGACGTACAGGAACGCGGTGTGGGGGCGATCTGGGAGTACATCCAGGGCCAGGTCACGGGCCTCTGGGACATGGTGCTCGCGAAAGCGCGGGAGTGGGTCATGGAACGGGTCATCAACCGCGCGACCCGCTGGCTCCTGAGCCTCCTCGACCCGACGGGCGTCATGGCAGTCATCAACGGCTTCTCGGCGTTTCTCAGTGCCGTCCAGTCGGCCGGCGAGTACGCGGTCGACATCCTCCGCATCGTCAACGACTACGTCTCCACCATCGCCAGCGTGGCCCGCGGCGAACTCGCGGCCGGCGCGGCAAAACTGGAACAGGGGCTGGCCAACGCCGTCCCCGTCGCCATCGGCTTCCTCGCCAATCAGTTCGGCCTCGGCAACATCGGTGAGAAGATCACGGGCATCGTCGCGCAGGTCCGCGGCGTCGTAGACCGGGCGCTGGACTGGCTGATCGACAAGGCTGTCAGTTCCGTGCAGTCGGTGTTGCGGGCGGTGGGTATCGGCGGGAAGGAAGAGAAGAAGTCGACTGATGAAACCGGAGAAGTCACCGTTGAGAAGGTTCCGTTCTCACTCGGGTCCGAGCAGCACCGGTTCCGGGCCAGGTTTACGCGAACCGGCGTGGTCATCGAAATGGCGAGTAACGGCTGGCAGGAGTTCGAAGGTCGCTTACAGAACTTGAAGAAGCTGTACATCACGGAGAACCGGAAAGGATACAGCGAAGAGACGAAGAACGCGCTGGCTCAGCGGCTAGACACCATCGCCGGTGAGTTACAGTCCCTCCTCCTGGAGTTACACCGCGAGCCGAACGAACTTGAAGAGAAACGGAAGGCAAACGAGGGAATCGACCGGCTAGAGGCGATGTTCAGCCCGCTCGGCGGTGCCCCGTTCTACATCGAGACGGAGGGGTCGTATCAGCCGCCGCGGCACCGCTTCGAGTCGGGGAGTACTGACGGATACAAGCGAGCCACGGGGGCGCTTGGAGACCCCATAAGCAAGGAATCAAAAGGGAAAGGGAGTTCAGCGAACGTTGACCCCGCCGGAATAACGATTCTCAATGATGTGTCTGGGATATCGAAATACGAGCGTGGCCACCTCGTCGCAAAAACGCTCGGCGGTCCCGGTAACGACCGGGCGAATCTGACTCCGATATCACCGGCCACCAACATCTATATGCGGGACAATCCAGAGCAGGCAGCGAGAGATGCCATCGACAAGACTGTCACTCCCAAGCCGGTCTTGATGAGATATACGGTTCGAACCACACACGGCGGGAAAAGCGAGCTAGAGAGCTGGCTCGTATCCACTATCGGAGCTGCCCCGGGCGGGGCAGAATCGCTCTTCAAACTGGCGGCTGCGAATGCGAGGCTAACGCCGACTGCCGTCCACGCTGCGCTGGGCGGGTCAGCGCAGTTACCGCTCGCGACCGTTGAATCTAACCTAGACGCTATCCGGAAGAACCTCGCGTACGCCTTCCACGCCAGACAGGTCGTGGTACAGATTGATGTCCTTCAAGGGGGCGTCTCAATCAAATCCACCTGGTCGATTGACAATCACATGGGCGCTTCGATTCCCGAGTGGTGACCCGTTGATCTTGGAGGCGGACGCTGGCTTCTCGTTCCGGCGCCTTCAGTGCCACCTCTCCAACTCGGACCGCTACCCATGCGACTAAGTGTCACACACTTTGAATAATCCTTATGTCCGGTGGGATTGTCAGATTATAAAAGTATCTTCCCCGAGACAGTGTACTGAAAGCCGATAACTCAATACGAAAGACATGACACAGAACACAGACGAGCCACCCGATATCAGCATCGAACCGACCGTTCGCGAAATCAGCCGACTCTCCACAGGGATGGCCAGTGCGGGCAGAATAGACGCCGGGCTCCTCCGTCCGTTCGCCGGACTGCTCCAGAGAGGGCGGCCGCCACAGACGAGGAAGGGGGGGCCGGGCCTGACGTATCTGACGCTTCAGTCACTGGTGAGTCAGCAGGTTCGCGAGCGAGAGACGCGGGAGACGGTCGTCGAATCGGGCGGAGGCCCCGAACCGAACGACGAGACGGGCGGGTCCGAGACTGAGGCGACAGAGACGAAGACGGAGTCGCTCACGGTCAGGGAACTGCTCCAGCGGTCTTCGGATGATGACGCCGATAAGACGGTGCCGACCGACGGCCGGCACGTCCAGTCCCTCGATCCGACTCACACAGTGGTCCGGGAGGAAGCGCCCGCAAGCGAACAAGGCCGGCCCTCGTCCGAGGGAGAAGCCGACTCTACGACGCGACCGCCGGGCTCGCCTGACCCGGTCATTGACCCGGGTGACGTGTCAGATTCAGCCCCGCCGCCAAGCCGCGGCGGTCCGGATCCGTGGACGTTGCTCGACGCCACAGGGTCCGAAGACGCTGACGCCAGCGCGCGGTCGCCGGGACGAGGAGCGGAAACCGGGGCGACCCTGCCGACGGGTCCGGGCTTCGATTCCGAGCAGCGCACTCCGACCGGGTCCTCGGCCGGCCGTCCGGACCTCGTGGTCGCTAGCCGCCCTCCCGCGGGCGACGCTAGAGTGGACGGCGACACCGACTCGGGACTCACGTCGCAGTCCGGACGGCGGGCGGACCGGGATCCAGAGAGTGCTGGGAGGCGTCAAGCCGACGCCCGGGCGTCGAACGAGCGCCGCGACGGGTCCACGGACGGCGCTTTCGCGACCGATCAGTCGCCCTCTGAGCGGCCCGGAGACGCCGAGGCGAGTGCGCCCTCGCCGCTATCTCTGGAGACGGTTGACCAGCCCGCGCTCGATCGATTTGTTGAACAGCTCTCGGAGAAGTTAGCCCGTCACGAGCGCGTCGAGCGCGAACGGAGGGGGCTGTAGATGTCCGGCGCGGAGTACGAGCCGGCAACGATTCTGCTGCTCGACCGGGACCTGAACGAGATGGACAGCATCGAGGTGCTGTTCAACCCAACGCAGTACAGCGTCGACAAGTCTGTCAAGTACGGCGAGGTGGCGCTGCCGGGGATGGACACGCCGGTGAGCCAGTTCGTCAGCGGCGACGCCGAGTCGCTGTCGATGGACCTGCTTGTAGATACCTACGAGAGCGGAGACGATGTCAGCGACCACATCGCGGACCTGGACCGACTGGTGAGCGTCGACGGCGAACGGCACGCGCCGCCCATCTGCAAGTTCGTCTGGGGGGACCTGTCCTTTACAGCCATCGTCGAGAGCTTAAAAAAGGAGTTCACGCTGTTCATGCCGGACGGGCGACCGGTCAGGGCCACGGTGAGCCTCTCGTTCAAGCGCTACGAGACGGTCACGAAACAGATTGAGTCGGAGCCGCGGAGTTCAGCCGACCGCACGAAAGTCCGGCGAGTTACCGGCGACCAGTCGCTGTGGGCCATCGCGGCAGCGGAGTACGGCGACCCGGGCGAATGGCGCCGCATCGCCGACGCCAACGGACTCAGCGACCCGCGGTCTATCGCCGCCGGAACCGAACTCGTCGTCCCATCCATCGATTCATGAGCGGAGCACAGAGCGGTATCGCGACGTTCCGGACGCTCCAGGACCGCTACGAGGACTTCTACGTCCCGCAGTTCACCGTGACGGTCGGCGACACGGGCTTCTCGGAGACTGACGGTGTGGTCTCCGACGTGAGCGTCGACCTCGCGCTGGACAAAGCCACCAAGTTCTCGTTCACGCTGAACTACCCGTACGACGTCGAGAAGGGCCAGTTCGAGGGGCTGGACTGGGACCTGTTCGCCCCGGACCAGTCGGTCCGCGTCGAGATGGGATACGGCGACACCGAGGCCACGCTCCTCCACGAGGGGCGTATCACAGCCGTGCGGCCGAGTTTCCCGTCCGGCGGCGCTCCGACGGTCACCGTCGATGGGTTCGGACTGCTACACACGATGACGGAACCGCCGGAACCGGCGGGTGACCGCGAGGCATGGACACACACCTGGACAGACACTGCGCCACACGAGGTCGTCAAGCGCGTCAAGGACGAGCGGGACTACGACTTCGGAAGCGTCGAAACCGTCGATGCCGGCGTCGAACCAGCCGAGATCAAGCAGGCCGATTCGGACCACGACCTCGCTTTCCTCCTGAAGCTGGGAACGGCATACGCCTACGAACTGTACGCCTGGGATGGTGACCTGTACTTCCAGCCGCCGCGGTACGACGGGGCGGCGGAACTCGCCCTCGAATACGGCTCCTCGCTGGACTCGTTCTCGCCGGAGGTCAACGAGGCCGGCCAGGTCGACCGGGTCGAGGTACGCAACTGGAGCGCCGAGCGTGGCGAGGAGATCGTCGGCACCGCCACTCGCGGCGCTATCGCGGGGGCCAGTACTACCAGCGGGAAGCCGACCACGGAGACGCTACGGCTCCCGGTTCGGACCAATGCCGAGGCGACGGCCCGGGCAGAGGGCGCCCTCGCGAATCGCCTCGATGGCACCGTCTCTGGCAAGGGTGAGTGTATCGGTCTACCGGAGCTACGGCCGGGGATACGGGTCCGGCTCGACGGGCTGACCGAGAAGTTCTCGACCGTGTACTACGTCGAGTCGGCCACACACCGGTTCGGCGACTCCGGCTACCGGACGTCGTTCTCGGTCAAGCGGAGGGAGCTATGAGCGCCGGACCGGGGTCCGGGTCCGACCGGATGGACCGGGGTGAGTTCCCGGGCGTGATGATGGCGCTGGTGACGGACAACCAGGACCCGCAGGGACTCGGTCGCGTGAAGCTGACGTACCCGTGGGCTGACGCGCCCGAAGAGACCTACTGGGCGCGCATCGCGGCTCCGATGGCCGGGCCGGATCGGGGGGAGTTCTTCCTCCCGGAGGAGGGTGACGAGGTGCTGGTGGCCTTCGAGAACGGCGACCTCGAACACCCGTACGTTCTCGGCGGGCTCTGGAACGGCCAGCGCGAACCCCCGGAGGACAACGCTGACGGGAACAACGACATCCGGACAATCCGGTCACGGTCGGGCCACTCGGTCACCTTCGATGACGCCGACAGCGGCGGCGGCGTCACCATCGAGACGGCGGGCGGGTCGGTGGTCGACCTCTCCGACGAGTCGGGAAGCGGCTCTATCTCCATCACCGACGAGACCGGCGAGAACAGCCTGACCTTCGATCTGAACAGCGGTTCGGTGACGCTGTCCGGAAGCGGGACCGTCGCTATCGAGGCCGCAAACATCGAACTGACGGGGAGCGGCGGTGTGTCGATAGAAACGTCAGGTATGCTAACACTTAAGGGGTCGCTAGTGAAAATCAACTAACATCCAGGAGCCATCACAACATGCCACAAGCTGCACGGGTAGGAGACCTTACAAGCCATGGGTCACCGCTGACCGGAGCCGGGAGCTCGACGGTACTGATCGGTGGACTTCCCGCCTGGCGGGCGGTCGTAGACGTTCACACGTGTCCGCTATCGACCCCACAGCCACACGGCGGCGGCGTCGCCGCGGTCGGAAGCACCAGCGTCATGATCGACGGGTTTCCAGCGGCGAGACAGGGGGACACTATCACGGAAGCGGCCGGTGGTCCCAACGCTATCGCCATGGGCTGTCCCACGGTGCTCATCGGGTGACTCGATGGGCGCCGACGAGTTCCTGGGCCGTGGGGTGGCCTTCCCCGTGACGACAGACGGCGACGGCCGCGTCGACAGCGCCGCCGGCAGGACTGACATCGAACAGGCGATCAGGATCATCCTCGGTACTGCGCCGGGCGAACGCGTCATGCGACCCCAGTTCGGGTGCGGGATCCACGAGCGCGTCTTCGACAGCCTCAGCACGACCACGCGGACGCTCATCGAGGACGATGTTCGCGACGCTCTCATCGAGTGGGAGCCGCGAATCGAGGTCCTGTCGGTGCAAACCCTCGACGCGCCCGGCGAGGACGGTGTCCTCGACGTCTCGATCGACTACCGGGTTCGAACGACGAACACGGAGGCGAACCTCGTCTACCCATTCTACCTGGAGGGCGGCGATGACCAGTGATGAATCGGCAGACAGGTCCGACGCCGCTCCCTCCGTCGACGGCCGGGGCCGGGAAGCGATCCGGGCCGACGCCGCCGCTCGCGCCCCGTACTACACCGGTACGGACTGGGACCCGGACGCGGACGGTCCCGGGACGACGCTTCTCGATCTGTTCGCCGACCTCGCTTCGGGCGTCATCGAACGCCTCGATCAGGTGCCGGCGAAACACCGGGCTGCGTTCGTCGACGCGCTCGGGTTCGACCGACTGCCGCCGCAATCGGCCGAACTCCCGCTGACGGTGACCGTCTCGGACGGGGCCGGTGACACGGTGCGGGTTCCGGGCGGGACCCGCGCGACGGCCCCGGCAACCGAGACGCGACCGGAACTCGCCTTCGAGGTCACAGAGGGGTTCGAGGCCACGCCCGCGCCGTTCGACCGACTGATCAGCGTCGATCCGCGCCTCGACCACGTCGGGCGACACGAGGCGGCCATCGCCGGCGACGGCAACCAGACGCTGTTTGGCGGTCCGGACGCTCAGGCACACCACCTCTACCTCGGCCACACCGACCTCCTGACTCTCGACGGCGAAACGACGGTCCAGGTCCGGATGCAGTCGACGGCCGAGGCCGAGACGCTGGCCGCCCTCGATTGGGCGTACCACGGAGAAATCGGCGACGAGGACGGCTGGCGTGCCATGCGTCCCGACGGGAAGACAGCCGAGTCGCGGTCCCCTATCGACCGCACCGACGTCGAGCAAATCATAGAGGACTACGGGTTCGAACTGGCGACAGACGACGACGGAGTCGTCGACGACTGGCTGGTCTCGACGTTGCTGACACGGGACGACCCTGACCCGACGCCGTCGTACGTGGACCCGCGCCGTCGACCTGACGTGGTGGACATGTACGCGGACCTCGACCGGCTCGTCCAGGACCACTACGGCGACTACCCGCCAGAAACGGCGTCGACACTGTCGCAGGTGACACTGCAGTTCACGATTCCGGAACCGTTCGTCGAGACCGAGGTTGCCGGGACGGAGAGCAACTGGCTCCGGGCGACGGTGCCAGCCGACGCCGACCCCGGACTCGCGTACCGGTTCGCAGACGCCGAGATACGGGACGTCACCCTTGTTGCGGGGCGAGTACCGGGGGACGAGGGCGACACGACGGAGTCAGACGGTGACCCCGACGGGTTCGAACCGGACGACCTGCTGGCCAACGACGTGCCGCTTCAGGTCCCAGAACTGCCAGACAGCGACGTACCAGCACCAGCAGACAGCGACGTGGTGCGTCCGTTCGGGAGCTTCCCCCGCGTTCAGGATGCGTTCTATATCGGTTCGGCGGAGGCGTTCACGAAGGCCGACCAGCGCGTGACCGTCGCCTTCGGCCAGACAGAGGCGATTGCCTTCGGGGACGACCCACCGCTCGTCTCCTGGGAGTACTGGAACGGGGCTGCCTGGGAGTACCTGGACGTGGACGGCCCCGACAGGGAGACCATATTCGCCGACCCGGGGTCTGTCTCGTTCCCCGTCCCGCCCGACCTCGAACCGACTACCGTTGCCGGGCACGAGGGCCACTGGGTCCGGGCGCGACTCGTCTCCAACTACGGCGAAATCGAAATCAGTGACCGGGGAAGGACAGACCAGGTCTGGCAGCGACTCGACAAGGTCCCCGCGCCGCGCCTCCCGTGGATTACGGTCAGGTATCAGGCGCCGCCGTCCCAAGACAACGGCGGAAGCGGCAACGGCGACCCGGTCCCGGCGGGGCTGGTTTCGGCTGCCCCGCAAACCATGTACGCGGAGACCAATCTGGCGATGTCCACGCTCGAACCGTCCGAACGCGTTCGCCCGTTCTCACCACTGCCAGACGAATCTCAGACCCTGTACCTTGGTTTCGACGGGCCACTGGAGGGCGGGCCGCTACAGGTGTTTGCGGCGTTTGCCGACGTCGAGTACCCCGGCGAGTTCCGACCGAGCGTCCGCTGGGAGGCGTACACAGACGCGGGCTGGGAGCGGGTCTCCGTCCGCGACGACACCGAAGGGTTGACCGAGCGAGGTATGATCCGGTTCTCGCTCCCGTCGGAAACAGTCCCGCTTGCGCAGTTCGGTGTGACCCGCCACTGGCTCCGTGCTCGCGTCACCGCCGACCGCTTCGTCGCGGCCCCCTACCGACCGCGTCTGGACACCGGGGACGGACAGTCCGGAACTGACGCCTGCGGCGACCGGTTCCCGACGACACCGCCGGGGAGCGAGGCCGCGATGACGCTCCCGACGACCGACCTGGTCGTTCACAACACCGGTCTCGCGGCGAACGTCCGTACCGTGACCGACGAGCGCCTGGGGTCGAGCGACGGGACCGCCGAACAGACCTTCACCGTTGCCTCGCCGCCGGTGCGAGAGGCGACCCTCTGGGTGGACGAGGTCGCCACGCTGTCGGCGGGCCAGCGTGACGCCCTGGCCGCGGACCCCGATACCACCGTCGAACTCGCCGGCGACCAGGCCGACCCGGACGCCGTCTGGGTCGAGTGGACGGCCGTGGAGGACTTTCTCGCGTCCGGCGCGACAGACCGCCACTACACGCTCGACGCCGTGGCGGGGACCGTCACGTTCGGCGACGGCGTCCGGGGAGCGATCCCGCCGCGTGGCCGCGACAACGTCCGGGTCTCCTACCAGACTGGCGGCGGGGCGGCGGGGAACGTCCCTCCGGGCGCAGTCGAGGAACTCGACGGCTCGCTGGCCTTCGTCGACGGCGTGACCAACCACGTCGCCGGCGACGGGGCCGCCGACGCCGAACCCACTGCGGCGGTCTTAGAGCGCGCGCCCAAGGCGCTCCGGGACCGGAACCGTGCCGTCGCACCGGCGGACTTCGAACGCATCGCGCGTTCGAGCGCCCGCGAGCTCGCTCGCACCCACTGTCTCCCCGGCCTCGACCCGCGGGGGCAGTACCGGCCGGGCTGGGTGACGGTCCTCGTCGTCCCGCGGTCCGAGCGCCGGAAGCCGGTTCCGTCGGCGTCGCTCAGAGCGCAAGTGACCGAGGGGCTCTCGGCGCACGCTCCCGCCGCGCTGCTTGGCGACCTCGGCGACGAGCGCCTCCTCGTTCGGGGGCCGACCTACGTCGCCGTCGCAGTCGAGGCCACCGTCGTCGCCGGCCCGACGGACAGCCTCTCCGAGCTGGAGACCACGGTCGCGACGGCGCTGTCGGACTACCTCCACCCGCTGTCCGGCGGAGCGGACGGCGACGGGTGGCCCTTCGGCGAGCTCCCCTGTGTCTCGGACTGCTACGGCATCTTGGAGGGTGTGACGGACGTGGACCACGTCGAGCGCGTCCGGCTGACCTTCGAGACACCGGACGCCACTCGGACGATTCGACCGGGGCAGGACGCGCCGGACGTGAATCCCGACGTCCTGATTCACAGCGGCGACCACGACCTGGACGTCGTCGGAGGGACCTGAATGGGGATCGACGTGCCGACCCTCGACGACCGACCCTACGAGGAACTGCTCGAGGACGTCCGCAAGCGTATTCCGGTCTACGACGAGGAGTGGACCGACCACAACGCCCACGACCCCGGTATCACCGTCCTCGAACTGCTGACGTGGCTCTCTGAGACGTACCGCTACCAGCTCGATCAGGTCGAAGAGCGCCACCGTCGGAAGTACGTCCAGCTGCTCGGTGACATCGCCGAGCCAGTGGCCGCGACAGCGGCGGTCCGCGTCGAGCCGTCCGATTCGGTGGCAGGTGAGACTGTCGCCGAGGGCACCCGACTGGTGGCCGACGACGGCGGCACCGAGCGGCTGTTTCGGACTGCGCGCGAGACGCCGCTCACGAGGGCGTCGGTGGCGAAGGTCCTGACAGAGACGCCCGCAGGACGGACTGACCACACGCCAGCGGCGGAGTCCGAGGAGACGTACTTCCATGCGTTCGGCGAGCACGGGACGGCCGGGAGCGCGCTCTACCTCGGATTCGACGCGGACCCCTTCGAGAACCCGCGGACACCGCTTGCGCTGACTGTCGATTACCACGACGCGTCGCTCCCGCCGCGGGCCGACCACGGCGGCGAGGCGGGCACGTTCGAACCGTCGGTTGCGGTCGCCTGGGAGTACTGCACGGACTACCGGAGCTGGGAGCGGGCGAGCGCGTGGGAGCCGTTCGAGTTTTCCGACACGACAGCGGCGCTGTACGGCGACGGCGTCGTGACGCTTGCACACCCGGGGTTGGACCGCTGGCAGGGAGTCGACCGGCACGCTCCCGGCGTGCTGGAGAGCGGGCGGGGATACGCCTGGGTCCGCGCTCGCCTCACGTCCCCGGGCTACGAGATTCCGCCCCAGCTCAACCGCGTCCGTACGAACGTGCTGTCGGTCACGCACCGCGCCGAGATGAGCGACGAGCGACTCACGCGCGCCGACGGGGGCGAGCGGACGACCGCCCGCCCGCACCAGCGCTTCGCGTTCGAACACGCGCCGGTCCTTGACGTGGACCTGCGGGTCGGCGGCGAGCCGTGGGACGAGGTCGACGACTTCGACGCCGCCGGCCCGGACGCGACGGTGTACGTCCTCGACGAGACGGCCGGGACGGTGCAGTTCGGCGACAACATCCACGGGGCCGTTCCGTCGGCCGACCAGTTCGTCGAGGCAGCGAGCTACACGGCCGGCGGCGGGCCGGAGGGGAACGTCCCCGCGACGAGTGACTGGTGGTTCGCACGCCGGGACGCGACCGAGTCGGCCCAGGACTGGGTAGCCGACCCGGCGGTCCGCGACGCGACGGTTGTCGGGACGGACGCGGGGACCGGCGGCCGCCCGGCCGAGTCCGTCGACGACGCGCTGGCACGCCTGCAAGGTGACCTCCGGGTCCCGTACCGGGCGACTACCGCCGAGGACTGCGAGTACGTCGCGCTGCACACGCCGGGGCTCCGGTTCGGTCGCGCGGCCGCCGTGGTAACGGACGACAGCAGTCCGGGGTCGTGTCCCGACCACGACGCGGTCCGCGTCGTCGTGGTCCCGTACAGTCCCCCGGCGATAGACCGGCTGACGCCGAGCGAGGGGTTCCTCGACGCAGTCCAGTGCCACCTCGAGCGACACCGGCTGGTGACCGACCGCGTGACGGCGATTCCACCCACGTACGTCGGAATCGGCGTGCACGCGACGGTCGAACTCGAGCCCGGGACAGTCGCCAGCAACCGGCGGGCGGCCGTCGTCGAACGACTCGACGAGTTCCTCTCGCCGCTCCGCGGGTTCGGCGGCGACGGGTGGCCGTTCGGTCGGCCCGTGTACGACTCCGAACTGTACGAAGTCGTCGGCGACGTGCCGGGCGTCGACTGCGTAGTGGACATGGAGGTGAGCCACGACGGCGGTGGAACTGCCACCGCCGAGGCCGTCGAGATACCAGACACCGCGCTCGTCGCGCCGACGGACCACACTGTCGACACCAGGGACGGCGGCCGCGACTGCGGCGAGGTGGGGCGATGAGTGACTTCGCGTTCCTGGGGTCGGAAACGGCAGCTGAGTGGGCGGAGTGGTCCCTCGACAACGCAGTCACGGAGGAGGGTGCGGTCCGACTGCGGCGGGAACGACTACCGGCCTACGTCGACCCGGACGCTCTCATCGATGACGCCTCGGCCGCGGACCCGGTCGTCGACCTGGACGTAGACGACTGCGAAACGCTGTACATCCTCCGGGCGTCGGGCTACATCGAGCGCTTCGAAGCCGATTCGGGCCGTCCAGTCAGACTCGGGTGCGCGTCCGCGGGGCCGCCCGACGGTCGCGCCCGTGCGCTCACGGTGACCGCGGCAACCATCTACGTCGCCGGCACGCGACAGAGCGGCGACGGATACGTGACGGCCATCGCCAAGTCCCTCCAGCAACAGCGGTGGACGACACCGGTCACCGCGGAGACGCCAGTCGCGCTGACCGACAGCGGCGACTGGACGGTCTGTCTACTCTCGACTCAGACCGGCGGGCGTCTCGCGCTCGTCCGGCCTGACGGAACACTCCCGACACTCGTCGACGGCTTCTCGGACCCGACCGACGTCGCGGTCGACGCCGCCGGGACTGGCGCGTTCCTCGACCAGACTGGGGAGGGTCCCGTCGTCCGCCGCGTGTCGATGGCGACGCTCGACCCGGACGCGCCGACCGACGCGCCATCCCCGTCTGAGGCGCCCGTCCCGGCCGGAGCGAGCTGTCTCGCCGCCGGTGCGGCCGACGAACTGCTGGTCGGCCGTCGCGACACCGTCGAGGGCGAGGTAACGGCGTTTCGCGTCACCGGGGCCACACGGGAGGCGCTCGCGAGTGTGACCCGCACCCTCGACCGTCTCCACCACGCCGGTGACCTCTACGCCGTCACGTCGGGTGGCGGCGGGGTCCTCCGGCTGACGGCCCGCCCGGAATACGCCCAACACGAGCGCACGGGGACCCACGCGGCGTGGCTGGAGCGCACCTTCGACTCAGGCGTGGCGGAGACGGAGTGGCACCGCGTCACTATGGGATTCTCGAACGCCGCCGCCACGCAGGTCCGTCTGCAGTACACGACGTCGGACGACCAGCGGTCGACGCGGCCGTCCGACTGGAAGACGGTCGACCCTGCGAACCCCCACGACGCGTTGCTGGCGGACGCCGTCGGCCGCTACCTGCGGCTCCGGGTCGAACTGCAGGGCGACCGCTTCGCCTCGCCACAGTTGCACACGCTGCGCGCGTACTTCCCCCGGGATTCGTACCTCCGACACCTGCCAGGAATCTACCAGGACGACACGGAAGCGCGGGCGTTTTTCGAGCGATTCCTCTCGATATTCGAGAGCACGTTCGTCGGCGTCGAGGAGGAACTGGCCCACACCACCCGGTACCTCGACCCGGACGGGGTCCCGCCGGCGTTTCTCGGGTGGCTGGAGGACTGGCTCGCGCTTGCCCCCGACGAGACGTGGCCGGAATCCGCCCGGCGCGAACTCCTGTCGGCGGCCCCCGAGCTGTTCAAGGCTCGCGGGACGCCGAACGGACTGCTTGCGCTGGTGGCGCTCTATCTCGACGGCGTCGCCGACCCGTCAAAGGCGTGGGAGGAGCGGCGGCGGCGACAGCTGGACGCGGTCGATGCCGCCGAAGACAGAGGCCTCCCGACCGAGGAGGCGGAGACCCTCCGTCGCCGAATCGAGAGCGACGTGTTCATGCTGGAGTTCAGCGACCTCGACTGCGCTGAGGGACCATCCCGAGCGCCGTTTACCGAACTGCTCGACTGTCCGCAGTGTTTCTTCGTGTTCGTCCGGCCGTTCGTCAGCGACGAGCAGTTCGACACTATACAGCGACTCGTAGACGAACACAGCCCGGCACACGCGGTCGGTCGGGCCGTCGAACTGGAGTCGTCTGTCGTCCTGGGCGGGCACTCCTATCTCGGCGTCAACAGCGTCCTTCCCGACCAGCGCCTCGCCGTGGGCGAGAGCGCCCTCGGCCGCGAGTCCGTCCTCGACACGCGCGAGACGGCGGGCCAACTGACCGTCCGGTCCCGTCTCGGATCGGACACGGAGCTATCGTAACCATGCCTCAGCAATCCAACGACACGACCGGGGTGCACCGATTCGAGAAAAACAACTACTTCTACGGGAAGTTGCTCACCGTCCGTGATATGGCCGCCGAGCAGGCGTATCACTCGGGTATCCAGCGAACCCTCTCCCGGCACGTCACCGACTGGGGGGTCGTCTGCGGTCTGGACGTGTCGACGGCGCACTCGACCGACGGAGAGAGCGGAGCGGAGACGCTGGACGTCACGGTGTCAGAGGGGCTGGCGCTGGACCGTTGTGGCCGCCTACTCAGCGTCGCTGACGAGGAACACCTGACGGTGGACCTCCCGCCGATGGCGGACGGCGTCGAGACAGACACCATCTCGGTGTACGTCGCCTACGACGAGTGTTTCACCGACCCGGTCCCCGCGGCCAAGATGGAGAACGCCTGCGAGGAGGACTGCAAGGACAACCGCATCATTGAGGAAGCGGAAGTGACCGTGGAAGCGGGCAAGCCCACGGACGCTCACAAGTCTGTCGCGAAGGTGTCTTTCCCCGGCGCCACAGACTTCGATCCGAACGGGAACGTCGACACGGACGCCGTCCTCGCCGGCCCGGCGCGGTCGTACTACGATAACGAACCGCGGACAGCCTGTCCACCGACCGACGACGGCCGTATCCTCGTCGGCACCCTCACCGGCCAAGGCGGCGACTGGGCCAATCCGTCGTTCACCTACGGTCCGCTCGTGTACACGAACGACATGTTGTACGACGCGCTGGTCAATCACGCTACCGACTTCGGGAACCCCCACGACGTGGTCGCGAGCATCACCGGCGTGCCGCCGGACGAGTCCGGCAACGTCGACATCACCGCCGACGAGCCGATCAGCGTGACGACGGGCGACAGCTCGCTCAATCTCTCGTTCAGTGGGGATGTCGGCGGAGAGTTCCCGGAGGAGTACCGCGACTACCTCCTGGAGAAATCGCTACAGTGTGAGTGTAACGCGTTTGCAGACCTGGCGGCCCGCTTCGACATGGAGCGGCCCGGAAAAATCGCCAGGATACTCGAAACCCGCCTGGAGGAATGGCGTGCAGAAGATATAGACTATTTAGACATCTTCGAGGGCAATTCGGAACTGGTCGAACTGGAAACGGATTTCAGCGAAGAACTCGAGGACGAACAGTGGTCGTTCATCGGCGGGACCGACCGCTATGCCGCGTCCGTCAAGCGACTGGAAGAAGCAATCACCGACGATGATCCGACACCACTCGTCGTGGCTATCGCACAGATTCGCGTCTGCGATGCCGCGTCGTGTCTCACGGGGGATTGCCTCGACTTCGACCGCTTCCCCTTCGAACGGGAGGCGCTCCCGCGGCCCTTTTCCCACGGCGACTACGTACTCGACAGCAAGGACAACCTGGAACTGATTGAGGACGACAACGGGATGCGACTCGGTCTCGAAGAGACGATGACCGTCCTGGACTTCCCGCCGACGTCACACATCGAATTCGACATGTTCTCGGAAGTCGAATGGGATGACGTATTCCTGCAACTCTCCGTTGTCGACAGGGAAGGCAGAGAGGTCAAGATATTCGAGGGGGAGGCAGACAGTGATTGGGACGCCACGCATCGGTTCTCGGTGTCTGAGCCCGACCTCACGCGACTGCGTATCATCTTGAGACAGGAGGTCGCAGGCCTGCGGCGGTTCTGTCGACGGTGACCGGGGCACAGCTGAATCCGCCAGATGTCACGGGGGGGCGCGGCTCGGGATTTTCTGTCCGTCGACCAGCCCACTTCAGAGCGGGCTGTCACGCGACTGTAACTTTATCACTGTAACGCCCGTAGGTTCCGGTATCATGTCGGGCGAGCCAAATGTCGGAGCCGACGGCGAAACGGGCGGCGCCCGAGAGGCGGACGGCCACGAACGAGCCGCCTCAAGAGCGGAGCAGGGAGCTATCGGAACCCTCCGTGCGAAACTCACCAAGTTCTGGGCCGACAACGAACAGCTACCGAGGCAGTACGGTCCGGGCGCGGGGAGGGGTGAACTGTTCGAGCGGGTGGTCACGTTCAGCGTGGGTCTGCGCGACCTTCAGGCGGAGCTCGCGAAGGACGGTCGTCAGTACGACTTCTCGACCACGGAACTGGTCTACGACGAGGACGAGCCCGCCGTCCAGTACGGTCACTACGCTGCCATGTGCCAACAGAACGCTCAACGCGCGCTCCGGGGGGACGACGTGGTCTCGTTCTGGCGCTACCTGGCGGAGGCCAGACAGTGGGAGCTCGCGGCCTGGCAGGAACTCCGGGGTTCCGGGAGCAAGCCGCTCCAGTTTCGTGCCCAGCAGGTGCTCATGGAGGCAACCGACGCACTCCCGGACGACCGACAGGAGCGAGTGGAAGAGCTGCTCCTCGAAGACGAGGGCGTCGTCAAGGAAACCGTCGGGTTCGGCGAGGTTTACGCGGCGATTCACATCCTCCACCAACAGCACATAGAGGAGTATCGGGCTGACCGCCGCCTCCGGGCGCTCGAGCGGCAGTTCGTCCTGTTCATCCTCTCGACGCTGGTTGCCGTTGGCGGTATCCTCGTCTCGTTCGGTTTGATGGGCGTGGACGCAACCGAGGTGACCTCCCTCCCGTCGCTCCTGACAGCCGTTCTGTTCGGCGTCCTCGGTGCCTCGGTCAGCGGTTTGCTTTCGCTTACCGACGTTCTCGGTGCTGCTCGCGTTCCCGAGCGCGTGGGGAGCAACTGGCTGACCGTGGGGCGGATGGTGACCGGGGCGGCGGCTGCCCTGACGCTGGTGGTGTTTCTCGTCGCGGGCATCCTCGAGCAGTTCATCCGCATCGACAGCAATCTGAATACGATGTTCGCAGTCGCCTTTCTCGGTGGCTTCTCGGAGCGGCTCCTTCTACGGGCCGTCGAAGCCGTCGTCGGGGATACGGAGTGACCGTACTCGAAGTTCTGCCTCGTCGATGCAGTACTCTTTACCCTGTGTTTCATAGTCCAGATGGAAATGACGGGTGTCTCGGCGATAGTAGTCGTCTAGAGAGCTTTCGCCTGAACTGTTGAACCCACCACGGGGATCGACCTTCGGTACTAACGTAGTGCGCGATACAAAACGCGAATTTTGCATTCCGTGTGTACGAGTCGGTAACCCGTTTAATCAAAACTCAGGTTCTGTATAAAAAGTGTAGGGTTGAATAGCAGTTGGTCTGAATTGCGTGTATGACTCTCGAACACGAGAAGAGCCAAAACAAAAAATCTGAGAGCACCGGCGGTGGTCGGTGGCATCAAATTAGTATCCTCAGTGAACTTGTTGGCGGAGCACTCGTGGCTTCATCGGGCCTTGCGCTGTTCACTGTACTGAGTGAACGGGAGTTTGAGTTTGTCACACCGATTGCTGTCGTCGGATTCTTCCTTCTCGTTGGAGGCCTGTGGGCGTATTACGAGTCTGAACGGGCCTGGTTCGGTCGGCTTGGTAAATTGAGTTTCTGGATGATGTCTGGCGGTACTATAATTACCGCTATCTCGCTTCCCATCGCCGACTACGGTCCGGGAGTTGCCTTCATCGGGTTTTTATTCGGGCTCCTCATCACAATGTTCGGTGCGATTGGGTTCGGGATTGCGATGCTTCGTAAAGATATCGCTCCACGGTCTGCTGCATGGCTCTTCATTCTAGCGCTCCCGATTGGCGTTCCACTCACTATTGCCTTTACGACATTTGTGATGGGAGAGGGTGCGGACCCATGGGGCGGACCGATGGTATTCTACGGAGTTGCCTGGATGGTGCTGGGATATCACCTTCGGATTGGTGAGCAGAATGTCTAACATGATAACCCTCGCACTATAGTAGCCATTGAAAATCAATGCACACCCGACCGCACGACTGCAGTGCGGTCGGTGTGTAAATCGTTTCAATTGTTACTATAGGTTTACTGCTCTGTTGAGCACACTCCTGTCGAATCACTATCTTGAGGGCACTAATGCCAACCGTTCAAACAAACGGAATTAAGACATACTACGAACGACGAGGAGACGCACCCTTTATTGTCTTCATTCACGGCGCGATTATGGACCACCGTATGTGGGCGACCCAGATGGAGCGCCTGACTGCTGCTCGTGAATACCTAGCTGGACTCTCACCTGCCAAGATTGAAGCGAAGGACGGCTGGTGCGAACAACGGTGTACGGGTGGCTAAATCGGTTCGAAGCGTCCAACGTAAACACTGTAATTTATCTGTGACTACTTTCCACGAGTCCCCCGAGCGGGCAGGCTACGACGAACCAGCTTGGAGTTGGGCTCTTGCTCGACAGTATCTCCTCGGACACTTTTAGGTTGCTCGTTCATAGCGGCAGGTCTCTCGGCTGATAATCCACCCCACAGCCGAACACGCGCTCAAGAATCGGAACCGAAAGCCCAGTCTCGCGTTCGAAGACGATCTACCGCCAGCGTGCTCTTCGATGAACTCAGACGGAGAACCGTAGTGAGCGGACTATCAATCCGAGCGGAGGACTAACTTCCGTGTAAAGGTGTTGTCCCCGCACTCCTCTCCCGCGTATCACACGATCGGTCGAAGCCGTCACGTGGTTTTGCTCTTGGTGAAAGACGGGAGGTACCGGAACTCTGCCTCCACCCACCTCACTGCCAGAAGTCACTGGCCTTCGATTCCCCCCGGGTCATCAGCCGGTCCAGGAAGTCGGGGTCGCGGTTGAGTTTCGAGTGAACGTCTAATTCCATGTCCAGTTCGATCTCGCGTAGTTTGATCGGTTTGTACCGCTCGTGGGTGATTATCTTCTCTGCGATGAGGTCGTTTATCGAGTCGATCATGTGTTTCTCCTGTTCGAGCGAGAGGTTTCCCGACAGTTCGTTGCGCCGGTCTGTGATCTGATCCAGTGACCGCGGCGTCTCCTCCGTCGTCCGTGGGTTGATCCGGACGATCCAGATCTCGTCGGGCTTTTGCTCGGCCGGGACCTCACTGGTGAAATGCCGGATCGGCGGGTTCTGCGAGAACAGGCCGTCCCAGTGTCCCGCCCCGTCTATCTCGACGGCGCGAAAGAGCGTCGGAATGGCCGCAGACGCCATCAGGGCAGACACCCCTTCGTCGCCGTCGGTGAATATCTCGAACGACCCGGATTCGACGTTGACGGCACCGACATACAGATGCGGTGGCGCCGTCCGGGCAGTCCCGTCGAAACGAACGTGGCGCTCGATGAGCTCTCGAAACTGCCGTTCCGCCGATTCGGAGAGGGGTAATCGGTAGGGACTCAGGCCGAACGTCCCGATTTCGCTCGTGAGCCGACTGCTCCACAGCGTCGCATTATTTGTGAGCTGCTCCCAGGGAGCCCTCGCAGCGACGTCGTTCCAGAAACCGTCCAGGCGCTCAATCGCCCCCTCCGTATCGTCCCGCCGCAAGCCGTCCCAGGCGAGTGCCGCACACATCGCCCCGCCGGACGTGCCGCTCAACGCGGTGATCTCGTACTCGCTGGGACCGTTCCGGAGTATCTCTTTCAGCACACCTGCGGTAAAGGCCGTGTGGCTGCCGCCGCCCTGACACGCGATCGCGACGGCCGTCTCGTTCCCTTCTGGCATAACTGGTAGGTCGAGCGGCGACCGGAAAATGTTTCCTACCCTACTTATCTGTCCCCGGTTGTCGCCATGACCGTGCCGGGCGTATCCACGAGGCTGTCATCGGTTGCCCGTTGCGAGGGCCTCCCATCCGGATCGCTCTGTTGAAACCCCTTGCCAACGGATATAAACGAGGCGCTGAGCGCAGAGCGCCGGTTCAACAGAGTGCAGTGTGTTCACTATCCATATCTGAATGACTCCCGTCTCCAGCGTGGCTGTGTCTCTTCGGCTACAACCCGTTATGACATGCTGGTTTCTTTGAGACGTCTACTCCTCTTCAGTCGGGGGAGCCCGGAGTACTTATGAATTGAGAGAAGTCCTGCCCTTCGCAATTAAAACATTCCTGCGGCCCGGTTGTTGACCCCGTTGCCACCACGTTACCACAGTGTCGACACACGTGGAGATGGTTTCTATCGGCCATGTTCTATACCTGCCTACCAAACCAACATAAATTGTTAGTATTTTAACTCTAAGACGAGTTCCGAATAACTGAGTGAAACGTAACAACTGAGAAGTGCGTGTGCTGAATCCGTGCCCAACAGGACTTATCGACAGTATCACCGGCAGCGGATTTCAACACGGCCAAGTGGCCCGAAGAGGCACTGCTGCATACCATAGAGGACACACCACAAGGAGCACGCACGCATTTACAATCTTGACAGATCGGAGTGGCTGTACCTTCGGATGATTCTGCTTTCGGTTGTACCACTGCCTGAACTAGCACTCCGCAATGGCTCCAACAAAACGGGTCGAAATGCGGTGGGCCACTGGCCGCCAGCGTTTATATACGTGGCACACACACCACCTGACGCCACAGTTGAGCCGACATGATCTATAGCCCCTATACCCAACTGCCGACGCTGGCCGAACTGCGGGCGGTGGCACTCACCATCCGTCGACGGACGCGTTCCCGCCACGGCGCCTGGTCGGACCCCGGGCGCGAACGTGCTCCGGACGAGCGACTGCTCGGGATGATGGGCGACCCCTTTGATTCGGTCAGTGACGTCTCAGAGCGGTTGGGCGCAGTGGAGACGTATCTCCGCGACCGAGGCGACCGTCGGTCGGTCTTCCTGACGGTGTACACCGAGATGACCGCGAACGTACACGACGGTATTGAATCCGGCGCGTTCGACGACCCGGAGTGGGTCCGTGACTACCTCGTCGCCTTCGCTGACAGGTACCGAACCGCGCTGGTCGCCTCCGAACGCGGAAATCCGGCCGAGGTTCCCGTGGCGTGGCAACTCGCGTTCGACGCGTCCACGAGCGGCGACACGATACTCATTCAGGATGCACTGCTCGGGGTTAGTGCGCATATCAACTACGACCTGACGTACGCGCTCCGTGACGTCGAAATCGACCCAGAGCGACCGTCCAAGCTCCGGGATCACAACCGAATCAACGGAATCCTCCAGCAACTAGTCGACGTGGTCCAGCGCGCGTTAGCCGACGTGTACGACGCGAGTGGCTACACGCGCGTAGACGAACTGCTCGGCTCGTTGGACGAGGAGTTCACGCTCATTGGACTGAAAGAGGCCCGGTCTCTGGCCTGGCGAAACGCCGTACTGTTGACCGATACGGAGTCGAGGTTGATCCGCCGGTTTGTCCACTGGCGCGTCGAAGCGGTTTCGACTGGCGCGGGTCACTTCATCCTCGCCCCGAGCACGGATCAGTCCGTGATACGCGCACTTCGCAACATCGAACGCGAACGTGTCCCGATGGACCCACTACGAGAGGCGTTTCACCGACGCCTTCGGGAACGGGTGATCGAAATAGATTAATGACGGATGCTGCCGTAGGTACGGCATGCCGGAGGTCACAGACACACCGCCGCCAGACGTACAGGCCGATCTGAAAACGCTCCAGGACGCACTCGACGAGCGTGTTCCGCCCCGGATGTACGACCGGAACCTGTTGCTCGCGACGTGGAACCTGCGTGCCTTTGGCGGACTCACCGAGAAGTGGGTCTCCGATGAGGACGACAGTCCCAAGCGTGATTTACAGTCGATCCGGACGATTGCCGAGATACTTCGTCGCTTCGACGTGATCGCGGTCCAGGAAATCCGTGGCAATCTCAAGGCACTCAGACACACGCTCAAGGTTCTCGGCTCCGATTGGGGGTTGATTCTGACCGACGTGGCGCGGGGTGCTGCCGGGAACAACGAACGACTCGGGTTTCTGTTCGACCAGCGAAAAGTCCAGATCAGCGGGCTTGCAGCGGAACTGGTGGTCCCCCAGGAGGAACTCGAAGAGGTCGGTCCGGAGGCGTTGCAACGGCAGTTCGCTCGGACGCCGTACGCGGTGAGCTTTCGATGCGGCGAGACCACGTTCATTCTCGTCACGCTGCACGTCCTCTACGGGAAGTCGGCCTCCGACCGAATACCTGAGTTGCGGGCGATCTCTCGGTGGCTCGACAGGTGGGCACGCGACATCAATTCCTGGGACCACAATCTGATTGCGCTCGGTGATTTCAACATCGACCGGAAAGGCGACGAACGGTACGATGCGTTCACCGCGACGGGACTGACCGTTCCAGACGACCTCCACGAGGTCCCACGAACGATATTCAGCGATTCCGAAACCCCGAGCAAACAGAAATTCTACGATCAGATCGCGTGGTTCACCGAATCCGAAGGCCGTCCCGCACTGTCGTTGTCGCACAAACAGAGCGGCTACGTCCCTTTCGAAGACGTGGCGCTCCCCCGTCGTGGTCTGAGCGATAGATCGCTCTCGTGGCACGTGTCCGACCACTACCCTCTCTGGTCGGAGTTCGAACTCCGCTGACTGAGCTTCCCTAAGAGCGGCTCCCTGCCCACGCTTTCGGGATGGAGAGCGGGCGTGAATCCAACCGGTCAACGACAGTCGACCTGGAAACTAGCCTATCCCCCGAACCCGTGAGGATTCCACGCTCCGTCAGCTGGCATCACCACGCTGGTAGCCAACCGGGAAGGCAGGTAGCAACCGGCTCTTCAGGGTTGGTAATCCAGGTTCAACACTGGTCGACGACTGTTACGCACCCGTCTGTAAGCGCTTCAGTTCGACACTCCGTCGCCGTATCGGAGCAGCCGTCCGTCTGTTCGTCCGCAACTGACCGTTCGTGGAGTTCGACCAGTGGCTCTAGTTCCCGAAGACGTCTTGCGATCTGCTCGCCCCGGTCGCTGAGTGAGTAGGTCGTGGTCGGTGGTGATGTCTCCGTAACGGAGCGCTTGACGAGGCCATGACACCTGAGTTCTTTGAGCCGTTGGGAAAGCATTGGCGCAGTCAGACCGCCGAGTTCGTCTCGGATCGCATTGAACCCGTACGACCCCTCGGAGAGGAGACGGAGGATGTGCAGAGTCCACTTCGGTCCGAGGATGTCCTGCAATCCGTGCCATTTCGCCTGCCACTCCTCGTTTTCGCTCATTACCGCACCATCAGGGCTGTACCGTAATATACGTTGGTTCTACCCCGTAGCGTGCCCCGGGCGGTTTCAGTACGCTAACCCCGTTCGTGTCTTATTACTGACCAATATATGTGCCGCCGAGACGTATTGTGGACTGCGATGAAAGACACTACAGACAGCAACACCGTCTCGATTGTGCAGCCGTCAGCCCGGGAGTATACACGGCGGACGGTCACCGTCGATTTCCTCTATCTGGACAACGAGTCGTGCGAGCGATGTATCGGGACCGAAGATGCCCTCGAAACGGCACTCGAACACGTCGAACCAATCCTCGACGCACTGGATGTCGCCATTACTGTCAGAGATATCCATATCTCGACGTTAGAGGCTGCTGAAGCGACGCAACTCCCCGTCTCGCCGACGATTCGCATCGATGGACGGGACATCCAGCCAGACTATCTGCAAAACACCTGCGAATCGTGTGGGGACCTCTGTGCGTGTGAGGGTGATGTCGATTGTCGTCTCTGGCGCTACCGTGGTCAGGAGTACACGACGGCACCTGTTGGGCTACTCGTCGAAGCTCTGGTGCAGGCCGTCACGCCGAACCAGACGCAGTATGACGACTCGCATGAGACACGGGCCGACCGGATCTCGCCGACCGTTCAAAGCTTCTTCACCACCACCGAAGACGACACACCGGAGCGGGGCTGTGACTGCTAGCCAGTAACCCACGAGAGTCGTATCTACCGCCCGAAGACCGAGTGTGCAATGCGGGCCGGCCCGACCCGAGAAACCCGTCACTCCTCGTGGCTGGCTTTCAGGTGGGCTTCAGAGTCACGGGCATTCGCGACCTGTGCCGGGCTCCGTTCCACGCTGTAAACGAGGCAGCCGGTGACGAGTTCGCTGAACCGCTGCCACCAGCGGCGTGACCGGGATGGGATGAGACTGCTCTGAAGCGCCAGGAGCGCCGTGCCGGTGAATCCAGCAACGTCCGTGAAGTCGAGCCGTCAGGTCTGTTCGTCCCCGAACACGTCATCGCGTGATTTCCCCGGACGGCCCGAGTCGTCGACCGTGACGAAGTCGAGTCCCCCCTCGGGAAGTGGCTTCGAGGCGAGACGGTCGGTCCCGTACCGCCAGACGAGAATCACCACGACCGCCCAGACGACGACCAGAAGGCCGACCTGCGAGGTGAATCCGTCGCCGACCACGCCTGTAGCCGTCGTGACGGACACGGCGTTCGAGAGCGTGTGGAAGACGACCGGGACCAGCACGCGGCCACCGGCCGCGTTGTAGAGCCACGTCGCGATGACGCTGATGCCGACGACGGCCGGCACGTACAGCCAGAACGGCGTTCCGGCCTGTGAACTCCCGGGCAGCAGGAACAGGGGGACGTGCCAGAGTGCCCAGATCACGCCGATGACGATGCTGGCCCGGAACGCGCCGACGGATCGTTGGAGGACCGGGAGCGCCATCCCGCGCCAGCCGGGTTCCTCGAGGCCGCCACGAATGAACGTTGCAAGAACGACGGCTGGAACCGCGGCGGCTGGCAGGACGCTCGCACGGTCGAACCCGCCACCGGCGAGCAGGAACACCCCCAGTGCGAGCACGTAGAGGGCGACAGGAACCACCACGGCGGCTGCCCAGACCCCCAGCGGGGCGCCGATGTCGACGAGGGCCCCGAGCCACGGCCGGAGGTCACCGCCGGCCGCGGCGACGAGCACCGCCGCGAGGAACGGCCCGAACCCACCGATCAGGACGAGTGTCGTCACGACTGGCGGCCGACCGGTACGCAGCAGCCACGCGACCGTCAGCCACGGGACCCACGTCAGAACGAAGGTGAGGGCGACGAACGTCGAGAAGCGATGCCGGCGGACAAAAGAGTGGAGCGGAGACACGGTGAGATCACGGGCGAACGTTCGTCTGCCGTGAAAATAAACCGACGACTTCCATCGCGGGGGTGAGTACCCTCTCGACGATAGGTCTGACACGCGTCTCCGGGCGACCCCAGAGTGCAGTCCCGAACCGATTCAACAGGTGGGGCGCTATCCTGTGGAGGGTCTGGCGGCCGCTGAGCAATCTTCGAGCCGCTGTGACACTTCGGTAATGTCGGGGGCGACCATCGGGTCTCGAGGGAGCATTCTGAGGAACGTTCATGTGGACCCGGTAACACTATCTCAGTATGGGCCCCAATATCCGCAGACGACTCAGTGAGCACCCCGTGGCGGCGTTCTTCGGCCTCACGTTCGCCCTCTCGTGGACTGCGTGGTCGCCGCTGGTCTTTGCAGAGTGGTGGGCGACCTGGTCACCCCTGCTCCTGACAGGAGATATCCAGACCATGCTTTTCATCATGATCGGGGGGTTCGGCCCCCTCGTCGCCGCAGCCATCGTCACGTGGGGCATCGGTGACAGCGTTCGCGAGTGGGCAGGCCAGCTTCTCCGGTGGAACGTGTCTCTCCGCTACTGGGCGTTTGCGTTGCTCTTCCCCGCCGTCGCTATCGTCACCGCAAGTGCCATCCATATCCTCATCTTCGACGGACAGTTGGCTCCCGAACCGGTGAGTACGTTGCTGCTCTATCCGGTCCTGTTCGTCCAGGTGTTCCTAGTCGGCGGTGGCAACGAGGAGCTGGGGTGGCGTGGGTTCGCTCTCCCGCGACTGCAGCGATCGTATTCGGCGCTTGTCGCGAGCCTCCTCATCGGCGTGGGCTGGTTTGCCTGGCACCTGCCCCTGTTCGTAGTCGCGGGGTCCTCCCAGGCCGGCGTCCCCGTCTACTACTACGGATTAGCGGTCGTCGCTCTCGCGGTGGTGTTCACGTGGCTCTACAACGAGACCGGCGGGAGCGTGCTGTTGACGATGGTGCTCCACGCGTCGGTGAACACCGGCGGTATCCTCTATCTTGCTGGTGGCGGCGCTGCGCTCCAGACTGAACTACCGAACGCGCTCTACGCCGTCGTCTTCCTCCTCGCCGCGCTGGCTATCGTCACAGCCTACGGCCCCGAGCGCCTGGCCGACGTGGAGGTCCCGACAAGTCCGTCCGGAAGCCAGCGGTAACGGCGTTCCCTGACCGGCACAGTCACGCGTGTTCACCTGTCGAAATCGTCCTCCGTCCAGTGACGGTCCCCTCGAGGTGAGCTCCTCACGACGACGGTTCGGGACGTGATTCTTCAGTCCCGACCCGCGTTAGTATTCCCGGCCAGGCCAGGAGGATGGCGAGAACGATGAGCAGAAGGCACCAGCACGACCCCACCCGCATCCACGAGGACGACGGGGTCGTTGACGAGTGCGTGGAGGCCGATAGTGAGGACCAGGTTTCCGGTTGGGGCATAGATGAGAGCGAACAACACACCGAGTACGAACGGCGCTCATCCGGTCAGCACTACGCGGCCGATCTACGCGTCGGACGGAAGCGGCGGGTGTGGCACTTCGTCGGCGGTCGTCATCGTCTTCGCTCCCCAGGTGGCGACGATTGCCCCGGCGAGAACGAACCAGAGCCCGTAATAGAATGGGTCAGGAACCACGATGGTCTCGGCGGTGAAGTTCACCCACCCGTGGAGGACGATGATGCCGAGGATGCTGCGCTCCGTGTTGTTGTAGACCCACGAGATGACGACCGAGAGCGCGACGGTCCCGGTCATGAACAGCCAGAAGCCTGTGGTCGCAAATCCGACCACGTCGTGTTGATGCGTTCCCCCGATGAAGAAAAGCGGGAGGTGCCAGAGCGCCCAGACGACCCCCAGAATCACGCTCGCGCTCAACGCCGACCACTTCAGTTGTAACCTGTCGAGGGCGTAGCCTCGCCACCCCAGCTCCTCGAGAATCGGGGGCAGGGTCGCGAAGAACATCGCCGGGAGGATGGCGAGGGGGTTCACGGCGAATCCGGTGACGCCTTCACCCAACGTCGGCCCGGGTCCGCCGAGGAGTAGATCCGCGACACCAGCGAGAACGGCGATACCCAGGGGAACCAGCAGGAGCACCACCAGCCATCGGGGTCTAATTCGCCGGAAATCGATGACGCGGCTCCAGAAGTCACTTCGGCCGCGGTCGTCGTAGACGAGGTAGACGAACACGATGCCGGTCACGCCGGGGACGGCAAGGCCGACGAGGAGGAGTACGAGTCCCGCGACACTATTGAAACTCACGCCCAGAACGATGGCCGGCAGCCAGAAGAGCCACGTTCCTCCTCCCGCGACGGCGAGATACACCCACCAACGTCCGATACGGTCGGGGGTGTCCTCGACACTGTCCTTCGGATGTCTGTGTGAGCTCGACTCAGTCATGTCAGTGTGTAGGTGTGATGGTGTGGTAAATTTACAGGGTGGGTCTCACCGGACAGGACAAACGAACCAGTAGACGCCACATCGTTTCTCGACACTCGACCGGTGGGCCGGTTCGTAGCCCACTGATTCCTACCCGACATGCGCAATGAACCGACATTGGCAATGTGTCCAGTGGCCCGTGTATGGCAGGTATCCGATCAACTCTCTCGCCAGTCGCGACCACGGTTCGAGTGGTCCACTCTGTCGGCCGCTACGTATCGGTCGTGGCCGGCGCAGACGGCAGTGGCGAGCGGTCCCGATGAGACCAACCGAGTCGACGAAGAGGGCGCACAGAACCGCTGGTTTGTCCTCTCGCTCGTGACGATTGCCGCTGGGTTGGTGGTCAATTCACTCCCCGGGCCGCTTGCGATGGGCGACGTCACATATCCGTTCTCGAGAACGCTCCTGAACCAGCTATCGGCCTGGCGGCCGTCTCACTTCTCGTCGTTGCACCGTGGAGTCGCGGCGGGTCGGTCCATCATAGGCCCTCTGAAGCGCGTGTCAGGCCGCCGATTGAGAATCAGGACGCCGCTCAGAGTCTTCCCGTACAGGTTGAGTCCGCCCGAACACAATGCCCATCAGGAGGAACGCGACTGGAGCGATGACTGCATATCCGATGATGCCGATGTTCCGGACCTGCATATCCGAAAACGGCACACCGATCATACCCGCGAGACTCAGAACCCCACTGACGAGGAGGAGGATCCACACCCATCGCTCCAGTCTACTCCCGCCTCTGAACACGGGTACAGCAAAGAGAATCGAGAGGGCGAAGAACCAGTCCCACGCGAGGATATCAAGCGCGTAGACTATCGACGGCCACTCGAACGAGACGACCAACGGTACCCACGATAGTCCAGTCGCTTCCAGTCGAGGACCCACAGTGAGCCCGACGAAGTGGACGCTGGTCGTAATCGTCGCTAACACGATCATGAAGACGAGCGCAATCTGGCTATACACCGTGACTGCAGGGCGTGCATACGCGTGAACCGTGACCATGGTGACGACGTACAATGCCGCTAACGGAATGATGAGCAGCCTCATGATCGTGATGTATGGATCTCCAATCGGGTCCTGAGGCGACTCGAGCGAGAGAAAGCCGAGAGCGGTAACGAGTGCGTATACCACTCCGAGGACAAATACGCTCCAGGCGGCGGCTCTCCCGATTGTGCGATGCTGGGGTGTGAAATCCGTGTGGCTACCCAGGCTACTGGTCATCAATCTACCATGGCCGCTTCGTATCATAACGGTTTCCCGACGACACAGTCGCGTCTGTCTTGGAAGGGAGATGGTCGGGACCACAGACTCCGGAGAGACGAGCCCATTGACCCTCCGTGATTGATATCTTTTAGATGAAAGCCACCGAGGAGCAGCCAGGCGGCCATCTCGTGTCCTCGACTGTGTACTGGTGCGATTATTGCCCTCCTCGTCGTCTTGTTTGCCGGCATCGTCTGGCGCCAGAGTGAGACTGCCCGCCGGGTGGAGGTCGAGGCGAAAAACGCCGGATTGCGACTATTCTGTTCGATGATACAGCAAGCGGTCACGAACGACGACACACAAAGCTTTGCAGTACCAGGTCGAACGAGAACGTATGCCCACCCTGTCGGCTGGTTTCCGCGAATTTCCACGCGAGCGCCCGCTTCTGGCGCTCGCGAGTACTATTTTGCTCGTCGAGATCGTCGGCGCTTCCGGGACCCTCTTTACGGCTCAAGGGCTCGGCGAGTGGTACACGACCCTTCAGCGGCCGGCGCTTGCGCCACCGAACTGGGTGTTTGGACCGGTCTGGACCACCCTGTTCGCACTGATCGGAGTCGCGCTGTGGCTCGTCTGGCGACAACTCGATCAGTCGCCTCGGGCGGTCTGGATCGGATTCGGCGTGTTCTTCGTCCATTTCGTCTTCAATGTGGGCTGGTCAGCGGTTTTCTTCGGGCTGCAGGAGATTGGCTGGGGACTTGCCGTGATCGGTGTTCTCTGGCTTCTCATCGTTGCAACGATGTGGGCCTTCGATCGCGTTGATCGACGGGCAGCACTGCTGCTCGTGCCGTATCTCCTGTGGGTCTCGTTTGCCGCCTATCTCAACTACCAGTTCTGGATATTAAATTAGCTCGCGACTCCCCAGCCTGGGGCGTGATACTCGCGCTATATTCGGCCGACTTCGAAAACCTAGCACCGGCTGAATTTCAACAGGGGCACTGAAATCAATGTCTGGGAGGGACCCAGCATTGTGCACGGACCGGTCGGTTGATAGTGCGAGAGGTGGTGGAGGAGGCGGGCACCGACGACGCCGGGTCCCCTGGTCGTCGAGACAGCAGAAGTCTACTCCGTCGTGGTCGTCGTGGCTAGCGCGTCCGGAAGTTGAGTTCGGGGAGGGAATCCACAGTCGTCGGGCTCCCTCGTCGGGCGGTGGGATACTGCGTACACGGCTATGTTCCTCCCGGGATAGTGATGGGCTCGAACCGCTGGAGGCCGAAGTACGTGTTCAGGACGGCGCCGAACCCGACGACTGCGACGGTGAGCTGTGCGATTCCGCCGAGATAGGGAACGAGCCCGACGAACTCGAGGACAAGCAGGAACGCGGCTATTCCTGCGAGCGTCGCGACACCGTCGCGCTCGATCGGGAGGCGTGTCCCGATGAGGTATCCGAATACAGCCTGGCCATAGAGGATGACCAGGAACTCGGCGAACAGTCCGACGATGGCGAGCGGGAGCAGGATGAGTGTGAACGCCATATAGACGAAGAGCACGAGGAGGGTCGCTGCGCCGAGGCTGCCGACGACGGCGCTGACGAGCGCGTGCTCGGTGATGGCCGCGCCGACGTTCTCGATGACGAGCGGGTGCCGGTCGACGAGCCACCACCCGAACGCGCCGAGAACGAGGAACTGCAGGAGGAAGCTCCCGACCCGCTGTGCGGGCGAACTCGATGGGGTGGGCGCCTCGAATTGCGAGACACGCCCGACCGACGCGTCGGCGCTGACCGCGGCGGAGCCTGAATACGTCTGGAGGGTTCCGGTAACGGTCGCGCCCTCACGTACCGAGAGGTTCCCGTTGAGAAGCGTCACGTCGCCGTCGACCGTTCCATCGATGGCTGCGGTCCCACCGATGACAAAGACGTCGCCGTCGACGGTCGCGTCCCCGGGGACGGTCGTGGTCCCGCCGGCGACGACGTGGACGTCCGCGAGGGAATCGACGGTATTGTCGCCCTGGAACGTCACGGACAGCTCCTGGACGTCGCCGCCGCCGATTGAGATCATGAGGAGGACGACGATGAGGAGCGGGATAGCTTCCGTGGGGCTCATGGACTCGCACCTCCGTTCTCGCGAGCGAGTTCGATCATCCGTCTGGCATACAGGCCGACCGCGAGCCCGAACAGGAGCAGAAGGGAGAGTGCCTGCACCACGTTCAGATGCGAAAGGAGCGTGAGATCGGCCGCCTGGAAGTATAGCGCGAGCGCAGTACTGGAGAACGTGGCGAGCCATCCGGCGACGCCGATTCCGACCGCGGAGTGGGTGCCGACCGTCTCAGGCGTCGAGAGGTCGGGCCAGAGCGCGAAGTTCAGCGTCGTGTAGAAGCTCACAGCGATCGCATAGAGAGCGGGATTTAGCGGAGAGGTCCCCTCACTCGCCATCGCAGGGAACACCTCGGCGAATCGCAGGTCGGACGTGTACATAACGTGCGTGAGAGCGAACAGCGCGAACGTCCAGAGGAAGACGCGAGAGAGCGAGTAGTTCGCGTAGATGACGCCGGCCATCACGGCGCCGACGACGTGTGCAACGGCGATGAACAGACGTGTCGAAAGGTCGGGCGACTGCCAGGAACTCAACAGGAGTGACGGCGTGTCGATGATTCGGAGAAACCCGAGGCTATCGATGAAGAACACGCCGAACATCAAGACCACCGGGACTGCGAAGGCGAGACTGCGCGTCCGAATCAGGTCATCATGACAGAACCGTCCCCTGCCGTACGTCTCGTGGTAGGCCCCGAGCGCGTCGAGGATCGTATCGAGCCGACCGAAGCCGGCGAACGAGAGGACGGCCAGCACGACGATTCCCGGGGCCATCGCGGTGACCATCAACCGGCTGAAGACGTCGACCGACCAGGAGAGCGGAATCGCGTTTGCGAAGAAGTACGCGATTGCCGTAATCGCCGCGGCGACGTACCCCCGGTCCGGCACCGGAACGAGGTCGATTGCGAGCGAGAACGAGACCGGAAATCCGACCCCGAGTCCGATCGACGCGAGGACGATCCACGCGCCGAACTCGGGAACGGTACGAACCGCCGGGGCGACGAGCGTGAGCGCGAACTGGACGCAGACGACGCCGAACAGGAGTCGGAGCTTCGTCCGGAGTGCCGTGCTCCAGCCGCGGCGGTCCATCGTCACGCCGGTCACGGCCGCGACGACGAGCGTCACCAGTGCGAGTGCTGCCATCCACATCGAGACGGCAGTCTCGGACATCCCGACGAGGCGCGTCCCGAGATCGATAAGCCCCAACTGGACGAACGTGATATTGTAGTAGTACCCGGCGACCATCAGGGCGACGAAGAGTCCGTACCCGGCCACCCTCGTCCACCGGCGTTCCCGAACGTGTGTGATAAGCTCCATCTGTGCCGTCTTGACCTGTCGTGGACACGGACAGCCATTAAATACAGCGTCGACGCCAGTCGGGACGCTGTCACCGTTCCCTTAATCCACGCACCTGGATGCTCCCTGTCCCTTAGGTCCTGGGTTGACACCTGACTGTGAGTTCACTGCGACCGTCCAACGGCGTGCCCGGGAGTACTGAGTCCCGTCTCCGCTGACCTGATAGTTCGACACCGCTCCGGGTTTTCTCAAAGCTCAAACCTGATTTGCGATCGATCGAACCTCCGGTTCAGACCCGTTACAGTCCGAGTAGTGGGTGCTTTGCTCAGCGAGAGCAACGATGGTCTACACCCCGACGAATAATATCACGGGCCGAATACCGTCGGACGACGTCGACGGTCAGACAGACCCTGTACTAGCCAGTAACCCACGAGAGTCGAATTACCGCCCGAGGACCGAGTGTGCAATGCGGGCCGGCCCGACCCGAGAAACCCGTCACTCCTCGTGGCTGGCTTTCAGGTGGGCTTCAGAGTTACGGGCATTCACTACTCATGCCAAATTCCAGGTCTCGTTACGCGTTGTAAAAGAGGCTAGCATCCGCTCGTACGTCCGTCGAGTCGATTGGAAATACTGGCCGATAGACGCTCTCTATGCAGCGGGTGAGTCGTGTCAGCTGTTGTGTATTTCAACGGAAACATTAATTTGGTGTCTGTGTTAAATTTGTGAAATGTATCAGTTTGTGAGAGGGAGTTACATCTGCAGGTATCCAACGGGAACGGCCATTGATTCGCGGGCCTCTCTCACCACTAGATGTGGTCATGCGGCCAGTCAGGGGGACGACGCGACGCTTAGCTTCGTGAGTAAGGACGAGAGCGAGCGACGGGTGCCGAGGGTACCCGCTCACAGAACAAGGCAAACGAGCTATTACGCCGGGAGAATATCGGGGTGACAACCATAATCCGCCGCGTGATGGCCGATGGGGCGCGACGGTGAGTGTCGGGCTCGGCATCGCACTCGCCCTCGTTGGGGCGCTGCTGATCGCGGTCCAGGTCATCTGTATCCGTATCGGGACCACGACGGGCAGTTCGCGGGACGCGCTCGTCGTCGTTCTGGTGGTCAATCTCGGCGTGATCGTCCCACTGGCACTGGTGGTCCACTTTCCGACGTACCCGCTCAACACAGTAGCACTCCTCTCGTTTGTCTGTGCTGGGTTCGTCGGAACCGTACTGGGCCGTGCGTTCCAGTACGCCGCCATCGCGCGAATCGGCGC
Source organism: Haloarcula sp. 1CSR25-25 (assembly GCF_032027985.1). Classification (NCBI taxonomy): domain Archaea; kingdom Methanobacteriati; phylum Methanobacteriota; class Halobacteria; order Halobacteriales; family Haloarculaceae; genus Haloarcula; species Haloarcula sp. 1CSR25-25. The sequence goes on along the minus strand of NZ_JAHYBW010000004.1, from coordinate 269,437 downwards.
GAGCCGCTGCGAACCGATCAAAGCGTCACAGCCGCTCCATGCTGCGCTCCTGGCAGTCGTCTTTCTCGGCGAGTCGCTGAGTCTGGTTGTGTTCGGCGGGATCGTACTGATCGTCGTCGGAATCGCACTCATGTCGCGGGTAAGCACGCGGCGGTTCGACCGGGAGTACGACCACGTCTCGTGGCGCGGGCTCGGCCTCCCGCTGGCGGCCGCCTTCTGCTTCGGGGTCGAACCGATATTTGCGAAGATCGGGATAACTGCGGGGACACCCCCACTCATCGGGCTCGCGATCAAGACGATCGCGGCGACTATCGTGTTCGCGGCTTACCTCCAGGCGCGAAACACGTTGCCGACGTCTTTCCTCATGGCCTCCCCGAGTATGCGGTGGTACGTCGTCGCGGGGGTGGCGAATACCCTCTTCCTGCTGGTGTACTACCTCGCGCTCTCGATTGCGCCGGTCGCACTCGTCGTTCCGCTCACGCAGACGAGCCTGCTGTTCGTCCTAGTGTTGTCTGTGGCATTCCTCCGAGATATAGAGCGGGTCACCCCACGGTTGGTTGTCGCCACTGTGTTGGTTCTCGTCGGCACCGTCCTCGTCGCCGTCTCGCAGTGAATTCAGAGCCGCGCCAGCCGATTTCGTCGCTGAGCGGCCCGACGACCAGAATCACCAGCACTGTCCCGAGCAGAGCGGCCGGACTCCCCAGCAGGCACTGTAGTTCCGACACGTCAAGGGGGAGTGGACACGAGAAGTCGTCTACCGGCAGATGTCCTCAATGGCCCTGAGAAGCGTCGGCTCTGTTACTCGTTTTGTGACACCCCAAAGTTGATTTCCGAAGAGCGTCAACGCTGTCAACAGGGATGTCACGTCAGGTCCGTCTTGAAGACGATGTGTACGAACGCATCAAAGCGAATAAGCGCGACGACGAGTCGTTCAGCGACGCCGTGGAGCGGCTCATCGGCGGGCGATCACTCAGAGACCTCCGCGGTGTTTTCGACGGGGGCCGAGTGAGCGAGATGCGGGACGCCATCGAGCAAGCCGACAAACGGGACCGCGACGAAGTCCGTGATGTCGCAGAGCGATTCGAATGATTGTCGATACGAGCTTCATCCTGGATATCATCGACGATGTAGAAGCGGCTGTAGAGAAGGAACGGGAACTCGAAGCGGCGAACGTCCCGTTGGTGATCCCATCGATGGCCGTCTTGGAACTCTACATTGGCGTCGGCAAGGTAGCGAATACGCGCGAGGAGCGCCAGACCGTCGAAGCCGTGCTTGACTCGTACCCACTGGTCGACATGACGCCGAGCATCTCGCGCCGCGCTGGACGGCTACTCGGTGACCGCATGGCCGAGGCGGACAGTGACGAGGGGCCTGGTATTGGGAAAGGAGATGCGGCCATCGCTGCAACCGCTCTGGAGCGCGACGAGCCTATTCTCGCCGGCGACAGCCATTTTGAGAGCATTCCCGGTGTTACCCACGAAAGCTATCGGTAGGCATCGACGTGTATACGCTGACCGACGCTGTCATACGCCCACGTCAGTCTCGCGCCGACACGCTCACACGCCTCTGTGACCAGCCCTGGGCTGTCACTGGGGGTACACAGCAACGACGGCAGTCTCACTCTCGCACAACGATCACGAGTCCGTACAGACCCTCGGTTCAGGCCATCGAGGGAATGGTGGGTTGCTGGGATGGGGGATGCGTGCAATCCAGAGGCAGAGACCCCCGACGAATCGCCAGCGTAACCGGCCAGACCATCGGGCCCGTTCTGCTGAACCCATTCTCTGTATCGGTCGCGCCATTAGTGACAGGGTTCGGATGATTAGCGAATGCGCTGTGCATATTTCGCCAGACCGTTCCGGAAGGAGTCGCGGAAACGGACAGCAACGTCTGGAACCCGGATACGGCGGGGACCCCGACAGTGCTACAGGGCGTTCTCTGAAACGCGGAAGGTACACGCCGCGGCTTAATGGCAAGGTAGGCCTCTATCCGGGTATGCCAGATCACGCACCGACGAATCAGTTGGCAGTCGATCAGCCGACCCGGGGCGCTGACCGAAACCAGTCCATTGCCGACCGGGCCGATCGAGCGACTGACGATGCCCTCCTCCCGTCGCTTTCAGACGGCATCACGCTACTCGATGTTGAGGGCGAACGCGGCGTCCCGACCCTGCAGTCACTCGTGCTCGACCACCTCCTCATGAACGACGGGCCCGCCTTCTGGGTTGACGCAAACGGTCACGCAACGACGACGACGCTCGCCCGAATCGCCCCCAGCCAGCGGTTGCTTGACCGGATTCACGTCGCGCGCGGGTTCACCGCCTACCAGCACTACGGCGCCGTCTGCGATCTCTCCGGAGCGGTGAACCAGTCTATCCGGGAGTCGACTTCCGACACCGGTAGGCCCTGTCGACAGTCACCAAACCGCGACGGGGACTCGTCCCGGTACACACCCTCACTCATCGTCGCGCCGGCCATCGACGCGCAGTACCGTAGCGACGACACTCTCAACGAGACCCACGCGAAAACGCTACAAGCACGAACACTCGCCAAGCTGTCGACCTACGCCGACGGCTACGATATCCCCGTTCTGGTGACTCGCAGTGAGTGCGATGAGTTCACCGGACCGGTCGCGGCGGCCGCCGGTCACCACCTCACGTGCGAGCAAACGCGTATGGGACCGCGGTTCGTCGGCGACGACTTCGAGACGCTCGTGTATCCCGTCGACGGCGGCGCGTACTACCAGACGACGTTCGCGTATTGGCGGCAGTTGCTCGCGGCTCGCGCCACGCAGGTCGGTGTGGAACCGACGGCGTCGACGCCGGAGAGCGTCGAGACAGGCGTCAGGGCTGACGGTGAGACGGGGTCCGCCGCCGCGGACCCCCTGCTCGATGCGTGGACGGCGACCGGCACTGGAGGGCGATAGCGATGGGGCGCACGAGCCCGACGTACCGAGATGCCCTCCGGGCCATCGAGGAGCGCTGGGCGGACTTCCGGCGTGCACTGCGGCGTCGCGACCAACCTCGGTTCGACCGGCTGTTCGAGTACGCCCGCGAGCACGCCGACGCGAGCGGGCTGTTGAACCACCAGAATCCGCTCCTGCCCGCGCTATTCAGCATCGATATCGAACAGCAAACCCGCCTCGACGACCACGAAGAGCGTCTCGAGGAGCTCGAAGCCGCGGTCGCAGCAAGCGATGACCAGGAAGCAGTCCTGCCGGACTCGGACCCGTGACGATGCCGTTCACTATCGACTTCCTGGACGACGGCGTCCTCGAGTGGGACGCCACCCCCGACGGCGCTGTCGCGACAGAGCGCGACGACTACACCCCGCGGTTCCACGTCGCCGCCCGGGACCCCGACGGCGACATCGACCTCACGGCACTTCGGTCGCTCTACGACCAGCACCCGGACGTCGTCGCGACCGAGATGGTGACCCGGCGCCCCGGATTCCGCCGTGACGAGGAGCCGGTCCTCGCCGTCGACGTCGCACATATCGACCGCGTCACCTCACTCGCAGGCCAGGCACGGCAGCTTCCTGCGTATCCGGTCGGGGACCTCGCCTGTTTCAACGTCGACCTCTCGCGGGAGTTTCGGTACTGTCTCGAGGAAGATATCGACCCGACGCCGGCGGGCGAGCTCTCGACGCTCCGACTCAGCGTCCCGGTGACCGAAACGAGCAACGAGTCCTACGCCGAGCTGTCCGTCGCCGACGACACCGTCACCGGTTCGCCGGTGGATATCCTGACGGCAGTCCAGACAGCACTCGAGGACCAGAACCCCGATATCCTGGTCTGTTCGACGAGCGAGATCGTCCCGACACTGTACGAGATGGCCGCGGCTGCCGGCGTCGACGAGTTCACGCTGAGCCGGTGGCCCGACGTCGGCTACCAGCAGCTCGCGAGTCGGTCGACGTATGCGAGCTACGGCCGCGTCGGCCACTCCCCGGCGCGGTACAACGTACCCGGCCGGGCGATCATCGACGAGTCGAACACGTTCTTCTACGGGGAGACGAACCTCGACGGCGTCCTCGATCTCGTCTCGCGGTCGAAAAAGCCCGTCCAGGAGCTCGCGTGGGCGTCGATCGGGAACGTGTTGACCGCGATCCAGATCTGTGAGGCCCACGATCGCGGCGTCCTCGTTCCGTGGAATTCCTGGCGCCACGAGTTCTACAAACCGATGGGGACGCTCGACGACGCCGACCGTGGCGGCTTCATCTTCGCTCCCGAAGTCGGCGTCCACGAGGACGTCCACGAACTCGACTTCTCGAGTCTCTACCCGAACATCATCTGTACCCGGAACGTCTCACCTGACGCCATCCGGTGTGACTGCCACAGCGACCGTGAGGACGTCCCCGACCTCGGGTACTCGATCTGCGATGACCGGGGCTACCTCGTCGATGTCCTCCAGCCCATCATCGACGCCCGCGACGAGATCAAGGCGGCCATCCGTCGTGAGACGGAGCGGGACGACCCCGACGAGGACCGACTGGCGGAACTCGAGGGGCGGTCGGGAGCGCTGAAGTGGATTCTCGTCGCCTGCTTCGGCTATCAGGGGTTCAGCAACGCGAAGTTCGGCCGCATCGAGTGCCACGAGGCGATCAACGCGTACGCTCGCGAAATCCTGTTAGCGGCGAAGCAACGCCTGGAGGCCGGGGGCTGGCGCGTCGTCCACGGTATCGTCGACTCTATCTGGGTGACGCCCGATCCCGACGTCGACGGCGAGAATCGCAAGGACCTCGAGGCGCTCGCGACGGAGATTACGGAGGCCGTCGAGATCCGACTCGAACACGAAGCCCACTACGACTGGGTCGCGTTCGTCCCGCAACGCGAGAGCGACGCCGGCGCGCTGACGAAATACTTTGGTAAGAAAGCTGGCAGTGGGAACTTCAAGATCAGAGGGATAGAAGCCCGGCAACGCTCGACGCCACCGTTCATCGAAGCGGTCCAGCGGAAGTGCCTCGAACGGTTCGATGCGACCCGGTCACCGGACGCAGTGCTTGATTGTCTCAACGGGGCAATCGAGCGGCTCCACGCTGGAACGGTCCCGACCGAGCAACTCGTCGAACGGAATCGCGTCTCCAGGCCGCTGGAAGGGTACTCACAGAACACCCAGAACGTGGCGGCCCTGAAACGGGCCCGCGACCAGGGCCTCGCCGTCCATCCGGGACAGGACATCGAGTACATCGTCGTCGACGATGCGAAGACATCGCGGGAGCGGGTTGCGCTGGCTCACGAGCAAGCCGAGTCGTATGATCCGTCGTACTACGAAACGGAACTCGTCAGAGCCGTCGAAAGTGTCCTCTCCCCGGTGGGCTGGAACCGAGCGAAGATTCGCAAGGAACTCACCGAGACACAGGCACTGGAGCTGGCGGCGTTCAGTACTCCGTCGAAGCGGTGACCAGCAGAATACGGGTGGCCGAGGTGGGTGAGACCGAACCAGTAGATCGGTGGTCCGGTATCTAAGTCCAAATATCGAATTTTACTCCACAATAGTGCAATATTTCAGACAAGGAACCAGATTTCAATCGTACAAGTCTGCTGTTTCACCGTTTCTAATTACAAACCGAAATATAGGTGCCAGTACAGGACTATTTAGTGTTACTTTGGGTCCAGTATTACCACCGGCAGATTTCTCTATGTGGTATCCTCACGTTCTGTCTCCCTAAGCTCCCTGGTACACTCAGCAGTGTCGGCAGTGCATGCTGTTCCGTCGGACCGCAAAGAACGCAAGACAACCCCGTCTTGGGTCGAAAACAATACATAATTCTGTGATAGTATTCTGATTGTGCGCGAATCTACAGCGGGTACAGTGATGGTGTTTGTTGCTGCCGCCGGATTCGGGACAATCGGTATATTCGGTGAGATAGCGGCGTCGATCAACCTCGAACTGGCGACATTGTTGCCAGTTCGGTTCGGGATTGCGACTGTTGTCGTCGGGACGCTGGCAGGCATCCGTGGGTGGTCATATCCCACGACAAAGCGCGACTGGCTTGTAACGCTCTCACTGGGCGTCGTCTACACTGGGATGACGCTGTTCTACTTCGTAGCGTTGAGATATCTGACAGCGGGCCTGACGACAATCATTCTCTATACCTATCCCGCTATCGTCATCGGCCTGTCAACGGTCTTTTTGAACGAGAATATAACGTATACGAAAATAGCCGCGCTCACATTGGCAATGGCAGGTGTTGGGCTTGTCGTCGGAACGAACACCGCTGGAGCCGACCCGCTCGGGGTCGCACTCGCCCTCGGTGCTGCGGCCTGTTATGCCATCTACACGGCCGGTAGTCGACATTTGAGTTCGTCGATCTCTCCCAACGGACTCATGCTCGGAATCCTCGTGGGCACGACAGGGAGCATGCTCGTGTTCGGCGTTCTCGACACTGGACTCGCGGTTCCAGTCGGTCGCGACGAGTGGGGCGTGATTATCGGAATGGTGGTATTATCAACAGTGCTGCCACTGCTGTTGTTCTATGAGGGCGTCTCCCGGCTGGAGGCGAGCCGTGTCGCAGTAATAAGTACTGTTGAACCGGTCGTCACCGTCACACTCGGCGCGACACTCCTTGACGAACCACTCACACCGTTTGTCGTCGCGGGAGGGATACTAGTCATTGGCGCAGTGTTGCTCACACAGTACTGATTCAATCGGGGATAGCTGAAGGGACCGAACGGTAGCATCGGTTTCAAGAGCATGGACAGTAGCTACACCCACCAGGTTGGTGACTGGAACTGCATTCGAACCGATAGATGGCGTCTTAGAAGTGCAGGGATTCGGCCATTGCTTCGGGAGAAATACAGGTCAATCGGCGTATACACCGTTTCAATTGGCACTACAGCAGCTCTAATTCAGCAGACTAGGTCGGGCACCCGAAACCCTCTCGATTCACGTGCTATCACTCGCTCCGACACCTCGATGGCGTACGTCTACCCACGTCCAGTAGTTGTCGAGTTAATACAGACAGTCTCCTGCCTCTGGGCACTAACCCTCGAAAACTGGTTTCCGGCCGTAATGGGCCCTAACTGGGCCACATCCATACCTTCGTATGGGTACCTCGAAAGTCAGAACGTCAAATAGCTTCGTGACGTATAGCCGTCGTTCAGCCCAGTATTCGAATAACATCCGTACGTATGTTTGTGGAACTCGGTCGCTCTGGGGTACTATCGAGTCCGGCCTTGGGTCATGACAGTTCTGTTCACCAGAGAAACGACCCCTGGACCGAATCCCTAGTGAAATATCTGTCCTCCAGAATAAGTCCATATATTGCCAGTCTCGTAGGTTATTTCTGGGCGATAATATAAATATATCACCTTTCGTAACTTAATACAACTATTGAACTCTATTTTTCGCAGTTTTTACTACCAAATTCATTATTTTAACTCTTATATTCCATAATTACTTCTATAAATAGCATCACCAACCTCTATCCGAGTCGCTATTCGACAGTTACTGTTAACAAAGGCGTATCTGCAGACAGTGTCGGGAGACAGGTGCGCAATCGACGAATCCAACGTCATCTTCCGGGGCGGCGGGTTCGTCTCGATCACCGGTAACAACTTGAACTATCGGAGCAATCTCAGAGGTGAAGTGGAATATCTGGGACATCGGTGGCCGTGGTCTCCCGTTTCAACCGCTTCGATTTAGCGAGCCATCCTGTTGTCGCCTGGTGCGTCAACAGAGCCAAGCAAGGCCAATATTTTCGGGGTCCCCCGATGAAACATCCAGAACAGACGTGATCGCCTATCAACGCCGAAACCGTCTCGTCTCCGTTCCGTATCCACACCGCGAGCTAACTAGTAAGGGTAACACATATCAGCTCCCGACCGACGAGGTCACCTAGTGAGTAGAGCGTGACTTCTCGTGGCGTCGAAACAACTCACGCGACTACTGACGATTGGTGCCGCCATACTCTGCATGGCCGGAGTCGCGGCAGTGCCCACATCGGGAACACTCACCACGGCGGGACAGTATGCAGTCGCCACGATGGCGTTCGCGGCGATCCTCTGGGTAACCGGAGTCGTTCCACTCCCGCTCACCGCGTTGTGCATCCCGATTCTCCTGACGGTCTTCGGTGTCTACCCGGACTTCGGGGACGCAGTCGCCGGCTTCGCTGACCCGGTCATCTTCCTGCTTCTCGCGGGGTTCATGCTCGCCGAGGCGCTCCAGACACACGGTATCGACCGTCGCATCGCACTCGCAATCCTCGTCCGATTCGGAACCTCGGCGCGGGGACTCGTCCTCGGTGTCATGGTGTCGACGGCCCTGCTCTCGATGGTCATCTCGAACACTGCGACTGTCGCGATGATGGTGCCCATCGTCCTCGGAATCGTCGAGAGCGTCACGGACGTAGCGAAGTTCGAGGGGGATTCGAACGGTGACGCCCCGGCCGCCTCGAACCTCCAGGTCGCCATGCTGCTGGGCGTGGCCTACGCGGCGAGCCTCGGTGGCGTCGGGACGCTGGTCGGGACGCCGCCAAACGCGATTGTCGTCGGACAACTCAGCGAACTCGTCGGCGTGGAGATCACCTTCGTGGAGTGGCTGGCCTTCGGAATGCCGATGGTCATCGTCACGCTCCCGGTCGCGTGGGTGCTCCTGACGTACGTCACGTATCCGCCCGAGTCGTTCGACGTGAGCCGGGCCCGTGAGCGTGCACGTGAACGGCGCCGTTCGATGGGGGCGCTGTCGGCGCCGGCACTCCGAACCGTCGCGATATTCGGCGCGACGGCGTTCCTGTGGCTGCTCGGCGGGCTCGGGTTCCTGTTCGCGGATCTGCTTTCAGAAACCTGGCACGTCACGCTGTTCGGCGGGTCAGCGACCAGCGTGTTCGGAACGGTCGGTCACGAGGGAGTGCTGTTCTACGTCCTCGTGGGCCTCCTCGCCGTGCCTGCCCTGGTCGTCAGCGGTGGGGCGGCGTGGGACGACCTGCTCGACATCGACTGGGGGACGTTACTGCTCCTGGGCGGCGGTATCTCGCTGGCGAACGCACTGGCGGATACGAACGCCACGAGATGGCTCGCCGAAGTGACGTTTGGCTCGTTTGCGGGGAGTTCGGTCGTCGTCATCCTGGTCGTCGTCGTGACGATGACGGTCGTGGTCGGCGAGCTGGCGTCGAACACGGCGATGGCAGCGCTGCTCGCTCCGCTACTCGTCAACATCGGGCCAGCGTACGCGGCCGCGCTCGGCACGACGTCGGAGGTCGCGTCGGTGTTGCTGGCGGTGACTGGCGGAATCGCCGCCAGTTACGGGTTCGCGCTGCCGGTCGCAACACCACCCAACGCCATCGTGTTCGGTGCCGGATACGTCCGACGCGAACACATGCTCCGCGCGGGGGCGTTGCTCGACGCAATCGTCATCCTTCTGACAACAGGGGTGGCGTACCTGCTGATCAGGCTCGTCTGGCCGAGCCTGCTCGGCTGAGGCGGACGACCACTGGAGCAGGCAGTCGGTCCCTCACAGACCAAACCGGCCGAGGCTACAGCAATAAGAACGTCGGGATATACAACAGCAGGCAGACGACCGCTGCCTTCCGGTCGATACCGCTTCGCCAGTAGAACAGTGCCAACACGAGGATGGAGACCACGAGCATGTAGGTCAGCGAGGGTTGCAGTGCCGAAACGTCGTCGACGACGACGTCGAAAAAGAGCGCACCGATGCCCAGCGAGAACACCGGGTCGGTGATGTTGCTCCCGAGGATCGCTCCGACGGAAATACCGCCCCGACCCTCGTGGGCCGCGATGCCAGCGACGACGATCTCCGGGAGAGTCGTCCCCAGGCCGGTCAACAGCCCGACGAGGTACTCCGGAATCCCGACCAGGCGGGCGATAGCGACGCCGTTGGTGACCATCACTTGCCCCCCAACGACGACTAGCAGGAGGCCGCCGACGATCCACGGGTAGGTCTCACGCGGCGTCCGGGGTTCCTCGATGACCTCCTCGGCGATCTCCTCGCCGCCCCTGTTCGTATAGAGCGTGTAAATGAACTGGATGTAGGCCAGCATCATCAGAAACCCCTCCGAGCGACCGATGACGCCGTCGTTGAGGGTCAACAGCATGATGATCATCGCGAGTATCATCGCGCTCCCGTAGACGAGGACGTCGCGCCGCTGAGTGGCAAACGGGGCGATGAACGCGACGACGGCGATAGCGAGCGTGATTTGGGATATCTCCGAGCCGACGATATTCCCCACCACGAGGTCCCCAGCGCCATAGTAGGCGGCATAGAGCGAGGTGACCATCTCCGGGAGCGAGGTGCCAATCGAGATGAGCGTGACACCGATGAAAAAGGGTGAGACGCCGTAGTACAGCGCCAGATCCCCTGCGCCGGTGACCGCTCGGTCCGCCCCAACCACGAGAGCCGCCAGGCCGCCCAGAAACAGCAATGCCTCCAGTAGCATTACCGATGGTCTCCTCTCGGCGAGTAATGACTTGTTCTCGCTGCGTGCGTCTCATGGCGAGGTCTTCCCAGAACACTCGCCCCCGCGGTGAGCAGTGTCCGTCGGAGGACCGGTCCGGTGGAGCTGTTCCCGGATAATCGGGGCGGTTCTACAGTGCGCATTTTCTGTCCCCTCGTGCAACTGTACCACTCGTCCAGCGAAGAGTACCGTAGTAATTCCCCCCAGCAGGAAACCAACTGTCCGGGAGACAACTCGGTATCGGATGTGACCATGGATTGACTGTGATGGTGATCGTCCGTTGTACGTGGACGTAGACACCTCTGTCACTAATAGCACCGCGTCCGGATTGACCTCCTTCGCCGCGAGAGCGCAGAGGACTCCTACCTCGGGATTTCAGACCGAGCGAGGCGGCCTGGTGGTTTCAAGACGGGTCCGTTCCATGGCTGGTTCCGTTTCTCGCAGCCATTGGTAGCGTTTGTCACGGGTGGGGCAGTAATTCACTCACTCGTCACCGGATAGTGCTTCTAATCGAGGAAGATTTCGTTCCGTTCTCCCGAGAGACAATCGCTATGCATGGAGACAGTACATGTTCTACCCACACGGCATAGTGGAGAGCCGACCACAGGATTATGTCGTCCGCTGCCCTAAATGGATAGATGGCAGACACGAAAAAGGGACGCGAACGACAGGCGGATAGCGAAGAACGGCGCCAGCGAGAGCGCGAGATAACGGAGGAGCGCGCCCGGGCCGACGAAGTTGAACCTCCTGACGAGACAGTGGCTGAGCCCGATGACACTCGACGTGAGGAGGCTGACAGTCCGGACACGGCTCGTCGGTGTCATCGGCGCGGCTGCGACGAGCCGGCTGCGTTTGAAGTCCTCGAACGATACCAGGAGGAGACAGGGCACGGTGCAGTCGAAGCAACGGCCGTTTTGTGTCGAGACCACGCAGACGAAGAGAGCCCGACGAATCTCGATAACACCTACGAAGACTACGTGTTTCGGGTCACGCCACTCTCATCGACAAGCGAGGCCGACACAGCATAATCGGACCGTCAAAAGAACCGTCGGTCCAGGAACTGCGTGATTCGATTCCGATTCAGATAGCCGATAATCGAGAGCCCCACGATGAGGCCCAAGAGAACCAACGCTTCGTACAGGTCGCCGTTTGCGACGAGATGGCCGAAGACGTTGACAAAAAAGAAGGCAGGCGCTCGCCCCATAATCGCGATGAGGACGAGTTTCCAGAGCGGAATCGGCGTGAGCCCCCCGACGAGACAGAGGGCATCGTCCGGTAATCCCGGTATCAAAAACAGGATGAAGAGGCTGAGAAGTCCGTGACTTTCGACGAACGCATCGAACGTCTCCAGCGCCTCGTCGTCAATCATGCGTTCGACGTAGGCCCGGCCGAAGCGACGCGACAGCCAGAACGCCAGCGTACTCCCGATCGTAATCCCGATCATGTTGTACAGCGTGCCCCACCACGGCCCGAAGAGATACCCGGCGACTGCGGCCAGTACCTGGCCGGGGACCGGAGCCACCACCACTTGGATCGCCTGGAGCGCGATCAGCACGACCGGTGCCCATATACCGAACCCTCGGACGAACGTGCGGACTGCCGCGGCGTTGAACAGAAACGCCAGGTGCTGTCGCAATAGAAGGACGCCCCCGACGAGTAGAATCGAACCGAACAGTAGATGGACGATAAACTGTCTCCGGGCACGTGAAGAGGCGAATATTCTCTGATTAGGGGGACGTGGCGGGAAGGGCATCACTGCGCTAGTCCGTTCGAGAAGGGGCTCTCGCTCTCACGAGGGAGTACCATCGGTTCAGGGTTCCAGACGACACAGTCCCGCACATCCGGGTGTGACGAGAAAACGGCAGTCCACCGAAAGGGAGCATGTCTGTGATTGACCACTCTGCTGGATACCATTAAATGCCCGCACAAGGTCGGTCCGAGAAATGAGTTGTGCAGTGGCGTCGACCTTTTTCCACACTTCTCACTCTCGACCACACCCGCTGTGTGTTGCTGAACTCGAAACCAATCGCATACTCGCTGGTATCGGACAGTCGAACGGCCATAGCTGGAGCCTTGTTCGGGCTGTCCGTGATGGGATTTTCCGGGAGGGTGTCGGTCGCACCGCACCACGGACTGTGTCAGTCGGTCGCACCGCACCGCAAACTGCGCCAGTCGGTCGGGACGCGGTGTAGGTCTATCGGGAGTATATTTTATATGGTTCGACAGTCTGATGATAAACACGTGGTCAAATCAACGGTACGGTTTCCCGAAACGGTGATGGACTGCGTCGAGGAGATGGTAGAGGAGGGCGTCTTCTCGAACAAGTCCGAGTTTCAGCGGTTCGCAGTCGAGTATGTCCTCTCTGAAATCGAGGATTACGAGCCAGAGATGGTTGATTTCGCCGAACTCCAGAGAGAGGTGTTTCAGCACCAGCCGGCCACCAGCGGAGCCGAGATGTCACCGGAGATCAACGAGAACTTCTACGAGAACGCTGCTCGCGTTCGGCAGTTCGCTGTTCGCGGCGACATCGAGACGGCAGAGGAGTATATCGATACCGCGTACCCGGTCACGGATCCCCGCTGTTTGCTCCTCGATGACCTGCTTGAATCCTATCGTCAGCGTGCATCCGAAGACGAGTAGCCCGCCTCCCGGAGCCGATACCTGCTTGCCTCGTCGCGTCTCTGGTCTGCAGTTCCTTCCGGCTGTTTCGGGTGCGAGGGCTCGGTAGAACTCCGTTGGATTCTTCGTCTCTGTACACCGCTCCAGCGCGGCGAGCACCGGACCGTCAGCTCTTGGGAGCGTCAGTCGTCGTCAGCACGGACTTCTGGCGGAGTCTCCGAACGTGGCCCGGCGGCGTGCCCCTCGTGCATCAGCGCTGTCGCGAACAGTTCTTCCGAGACAGCCGGCACCTCGGTGTCCTCGACCGCCCCGTCGGACTCGATGTCTTCGACTGAGCGCGGGTACTTCCGGAGGTCCTTGTGGACCGCGATGCCCGCGTCCGCGCCCTCGCCCATCGCGACGGGGATCTGGTTGTGGCCCGGGGTGAGGTCTCCCACCGCGTAGACGCCGGAGACACTGGTCTCCCCGTGGTCGTCGACGGCCACTGTTCCGTCGTCGTTTCTAGCGATGTCTAGCTCGTCGGCCAGTTGCGCGTGGTAGTTCGACCCGAGCATCGGGAAGCCGCCCTTGTACTCCCGAACGCTCCCGTCCTCGAACTCGTAGGCCGACAGCCAGCCGTCGTCGTCGGTCCGTTTGCCAGACAGCTCCGTTTCGACGATTTCGACCGGGTGGTTGTCGAGCATCGTCTGCGTTTCGTCGCTCCACTCGGGCGCTTCGCCACGAGTCAGGATATCAACGCTGTCAGTGTAGTTCAGCATAATCATCGCGACGTGGGCCGCGGCTTCGCCGGTCCCCATAACGAAGACCGGTTCGCCGACGAACATGAAGGCGTCACAGTGGAGACACCAGTGGAGCCCCTTGCCGGTGCGTGGCAGCGGCGGGTCCGGACGCTCGTCGGCGAAACCGGTTGCCAGGACGACTCGTTTGACCGCCAGTTCGTCGTCGCTCGTCGTCACGGTGAATCCATCCCCGTCTGCGAGTGGGGCCACCGACTCGACGAAGCCCCGTTCGTAGGTACCGCCGTAGTCCTGCACCTGTTCACGGGCCGTCTCCAGGAACTCGTTGCCCGAGACGTCCTCGGTGACGCCGATGACGTTGTGCGTGTCGGTCATCATCGCAGCGCGGCCCCCGCCACGGTTGATGACAATCGTGTCCATTCCAAGTCGGGTGGTGTACAGTGCGCTCGTCAGCCCGGCCGGCCCGCCGCCGACCACGGCCACGTCATAGTCGAACTGCCCATCGGTGTACATTACGGTATTTTACGGGGTCGGGGAATAAAAACGGCAGACTAACGGTCAGATACACAGCTATCTGACACCGCCGGGTCGACCCGCGAGCGAAGGGCGGGGCCGGGCCGCCGGCGGCGCTGTCTCACCCGGGGCCGAGGGCAGCGATGTCGGCCCCGACTGCCGCCTGCGCGTCGGCCGGGTTCGGGTCACTGTCGGCCAGGTGCGTCCACTCGTGGGTGGGCAACATCGACAGGTGGTCAGTGATAGCCGTGCTGTACGGAGTTGCCCGCACAGTGCTCTCGCTATCACCCCAGATGTGGTTGATCACGGTCATCGAATCGATTCGGATCTCGACCGAATCAGGGTCACACCGTACAGCCAGTGCCCGAAGGCCGAGATGGAGGGCCGCGTATTCAGCAACGTTGTTGTTCGTCTTCGACCCGACCGGGCGCCCGAGCCGGGCGAGCTGTGTCCCTTCCGTCTGAAGCACAGCCCCGGCACCGGCCGGCCCGTTACTGTGCGCGCTGCCGTCTACATAGAGGACCACCTGGGACGCGGCGGAGTCCGGGGCGGTCTGCTGTGACGGGGATGGACCGGCTTCGAGAAGCGCATCGATTGCGGACCGTAGCTCATCGGCGGTGGTCTCCGGGTCGAACAGCCCGCCGTATCCGGGGACGGCAGCGTTGATTGCATCGATAGCGGGGGTGAGTTCGTACCGATACAGCGCCAGCAGTTCGTCGACCCGGGCCGCAAGCGGCGAGAGCGTCTCTGCCGGCAGCCGCTCTCTGTCACCTGCTGGCTGATTGTGTCGGTCCATCAATGACGGGTACTAGCCCACGAGTGAGTAAAGACACTTCGCCACACCGGGACCAGAACGACTGTAGACGCACCGTGACTGCCGGCTGCCGACTGGGACCCTGATTCAGTGAACCAGCCGGGACCGCAGTTAACAGCACCGGGACCGTAGGCGTGACCACGATGGACAGACGGACCTTCCTCGCTGCAAGCGGGCTCACAGTCGCTGGAGCGCTCTCGGGCTGTAGTGCCCCCAGTGACGACCAGGGGGTAGACGGCGCCACACCGACGGATTCCGGACAGGCTGGCAGTTCCGAGACGGCCATGACCGTCGAGACCGTCGTCGACGGACTTGAATCGCCATGGAGCGTCACGCCGCTGCCCGAGGGCTCACAGGTGCTAGTCACAGAGCGTGTCGGCCGCGTGGTGCTGGTCGATTCAGCGGACGGAACAGTCACGCCCGTCAGCGGCGCACCGTCGGTGTACGCGAGCGGCCAGGGCGGGATGCTCGATGCGGCGCTCCATCCCGGCTTCCCGGACCCCGCGTGGGTGTATCTGACGTATTCGAAGGCCAACAACAGCGGCGAGTCTGCCACGCACCTCGGCCGTGGTCGCCTGAACGTGGCCGACGCGCGGTTCGAGGGGTTCGAACGACTGCACGTTGCGGAGCCGTTCGTCGACTCCGACGGGCACTTCGGGTCCCGCGTCGTGTTCGGACCGGACGAGTCCCTGTACATGACTGTCGGTGACAGGCAGTTCAAGGACTTCGGGCCCGACCACGTCGCCCAGGACAGGACGAACGAACTCGGGACCACGCTTCGACTGACGCCCTCGGGCGAGATTCCCGATTCGAACCCTTTTGTCGAGGACCCGGACGCGGTCGATTCGATATTCAGCTACGGCCACCGCAACGCCCAGGGGATGACCGTCCATCCCGACACGGGTGCCATCTGGCAGACCGAGTTCGGCGAGCAGGACGGCGACGAGATCAATATCGTCGAGCGAGGTGGCAACTACGGCTGGCCGGTCGCCGACGAGGGCTGTACCTACGGCAGCGGCGACCCGATCGGCGTCAGCCACGCGGACCGCGACGACGTCGTGGCGCCGGTGTACTCCTGGGACTGCGGGTCAGGGGGATTCCCGCCCAGCGGTGCGACCTTCTACACCGGCGACGCCTTCCCGGAGTGGAACGGTGACCTGCTCGTCGGCGGGCTGGCATCGCGGTATCTCGCCCGGTTCACCGTCGATGGGCGAACAGTCGAGGAAGCGACGCCACTCCTCGAGGACCGCGGGTGGCGAATCCGTGACGTCGCGGTCGCACCCGACACCGGACACGTACTCGCTGCCATCGACGCTCCGGACGCCCCCATCGCCCGGCTCCGCCCTGCCTGAGCAGGGGCTCTCCTCTCCACGTGTTCCATACGGATACAATCGCAAGGAGCCGGCCCCGTACCGCGTCATTTTTGATTCAGAGTACGCTAAAATAACTGTGAAAGGGACTGCGATTCTGCACACCGCGTTCGGAGTACTAATCGTCGCGGGGTTCGTCGTTTCGGGACAACTGCTGAGCTACGGTCTGTACGGACTCGGGGCTGCGTGTTTCCTCGCCGGCATACTGCTTGCACGGCGAGACGACGACGGGTCGGACGCCGCCGATAGCGCCTGATACCGGTCAGGCTTCCTGTAGTCGACCGCCGTCGACGGCGACGTTCTGGCCGGAGATGTAGGCGGCCGCGTCACTGCAGAAAAACAGAATCGGTGCGGCGACGTCCTCGAACGTGGCCGGCCGCCCGCGCGGGTACTCAGACACGTCCACGACGGTGTTCTCGACGGCGAACGGCGACACGGCGTTGACAGTGATTCCGTCGTCCTGTGTATCGTACGCCAGCGTCCGCGTGAACTGCAGGACCGCCTTCTTCGCCGCGAAGTACGGGAAGTTCATCGGCACTGCCCTGTCGTCCCGCGCGTCCGCCACGCCGAAGTTGACAATCCGCCCCCAGCCGGCTGACCGCATCGCCGGGAGCGCGCGCTGCGAACAGAGGTACGTCGAGTACAGGCACCCCTCGACGGCGGTCTTCCACTCGTCGAGGGACAGCTCGTCCCATCGCCCCTGCGGGAGCGGGCCAACGGCATTGACCAAGATATCGACGGCGCCCAGCTCCGATTCGCAGTCAGAGAACAGCGAAGCAACGGCGTCCGGGTCCGTTACGTCTCCTTGTACGGTTGTCGCCTCGACGCCGTGGTCTCGTGCGTCGGCTGCCGTCTCCGCCGCCGCTTCCTCGCTCGTCAGGTAATGGACAGCGACATCGGCACCGGCAGCCGCCAACTCGAGGAGCATCTCACGGCCGACGCGCTTTGCCGACCCCGTCACAAGAACAGTTCGCCCGTCCAGTTCCGGCTGAATTGCTACCACTTCTCAACGTAGGGGCGGTACCGTCAAAAATTCGAGGGGATATCCGAGTCAGTCGTCCGCGGGCGTCTCGGCTTCCTCCGCGGGACCGAGCGGTTCCTTCGGTTTTATCGGGTCGCCCGATTCGAGCCCCTTCTCGGCGAGTGCCATACTCCCCATCACCTCGATGATGAGTCGGTTGGCCAGCCCGCTGGTGATACCACCGTTGTAGGAGCTGCTGTCGCTGGCGTCGTAGGCCGGCGAGACCTCGACCACGTCGAAGCCTAAGTCCTCGGGGTCGAGTGCCTTGACGACCTCCCGGACCATGTAAATGGCTTCCCGCGGGATGAGGCCGCCGGGTTCGGGTTCCCCGGTGCCGGGCGCGTAGGCCGGTTCCATAACGTCCACGTCGAAAGAGACCCACACGGCGTCGGTACCGTCGGTGGCGCGCTGGACCGCGTCGGCGACGATGTCGTCGAGGTCCATTCCGCCGACTTCCATGGAAGTGTACCACTTCATGCCGGCGTCTCGCATCTCCTCGTAGGTGTCCGGCCCCGGCCAGAAGCCACGCGGGCCGATGAGGGTGTAGTTCTCGCCGGCCATGAGGTCGTCGTCGAAGACGCGCTTGACCCACGCGCCGTGGTCGTACTCGAACCCGGTCAGCCCCTCGTCACCGGTATCGGCGTGGCAGTCGAAGTGGATGAGACCGATGTCGTCGTAGCCGTTGGCTTCGGCCCAGCCCTTGATGTCGGGGTAGGAGATGGAGTGGTCGCCGCCGATGACGATGGGCGTGGCCTGCTCGCTGATCTCGTAGACGGCGTCCTCGATGTTCAGCTGGCTCTGACGGGTATCGCCGGGGGAGACAGCCGCGTCACCAGTGTCGGCGACGCTGAAGGTATCGAAGGGGTCGATACCGGTCTCGATGTTGAAATGCTCGTAGGGGGGCGAGGGGACCGTCGAGGCGGCCCGGACCGCACGCGGGCCGTAGCGGGTGCCGGGACGAATGGTCGTCGCCGTGTCCAGTGGCGCGCCGAGAATACCGATGTCGACGTCCTCCTCGTCGAGTGCGTCGCGGTCCACCTCGGGGAGTTTGAGGAAGGTCGGGATGCCGCTGAAGATGGGTTCGTTCGCTTCCTTGTGCTTCTCGCCGTAGATGTCGTCGCCGTTTCGTTCAGTCATGTTCTCGTAGTTTTCCGGATTCGAACTGGTCGAACCCAGTGTGATTGTCGACATAAGTAGATGCTTGAGAACTACTGAAAAGCGTTCCTTCGGATGTGTAAAACCCACTCCAATGACCACGAGTCGGCATGTACGGTTGGAGTTTCCTTAAGGGATTAAAGGATTCTCGGCGCCCGGCGGCCTCCGCACGGCAGTTACTCCCCGGTGACCAGCGAGGGGTCGTTCCGGAAGGCCAGATGCGTCGCAACAGAGAGGCTGTCGCGGGCGTATCTGGCGCTTCGCTCCAGCAGGACGACGGCGCGCTGGAGCGCGAGCAGGGGTTCGGGGCGCTCGGATTCGAGGTGGGCGTTCAGTTCGGCGATCCGGTCGTCGACAAGTTCGAACGCGGCGCGGGCGTCTTCGGTCGTGTCGTAGTCGGGCGTCGTCACCGCCGTCCGGGTCGCGCTCGCGGCGTCGGCGAGCGCGTCGCCGAGTTCGGTGAGCTTCGAGGCGGTTGTCGGGTCGGGCGTCGCCGACTCGGTGGCAAGCTCCGCAATCTCGATGGCCGTGTCGGTCATCAGCACCACGTCCTGTGCGACCGACCGGTAACCGATAAGGGGAAAGCCGGTCTCCAGCCCGACGGCCTGGTTCAGCCGGGGGTTCCGGTAGATGGTAAACACCAGGCGCAGGAACAGGTAAAACAGCTTCTCGACCTGGTCCTGGCGGCTCTCCACTGTCTCGACGAGGGCGGTGTCACCCTCGATGAGTGCGGTCAGTGCGTCCCCGCGTATCACCGCTTCGGTGCGGCTGAGCCGCCCGAGCAGCGTCGGGAGGTCGAAATCCTTCGGTGCGACCGAGCACCGCACCGTCACCGTCGTTTCGGCCTGTTCGACGATACCTAGGCCCATCAGCCGCCGCTCGGCGTTCATGATGGCGTCGCGGTGTTCGATACCCAGCGGTGCTGTCGCCTCGACCCGGATGAGTTGCCGTCCCAGAACGTACTGCGTGATGATGGCCCGCTCTAGGGCATCAGGGGTCAGCGCGTCGGCGTCGATGGTCGCCTCCACGTCCTCGATGGTTGGCTGTTCGGGGACCACGAGCAGCGACCCGCCGTTCTCGTCGCGCTGGACGATGACCTCGTCACCCTTCGAGATGTCGTGTTGGCGCGCCCAGTCGACGGGCACCGTCACCGCCAGCGTGGAGGAGCCCAGCTGCTGGACCTTCCGTTTCATTCGAATCGGGTCGGGCGTCACTGTCTATTACTCCTGTATTTTTGCGGTTCTGCCATCGATTTCTCTACTTGGTATCTGTTTAGGACGCATTTTCTACTTCCGGTTGAAACAATTTCTCCAGATAGCTTCAAAAGTGGACAGGGATGGTGCTGTATTCCAGTGTAGTATTAAAACAATTTCAGGAAAGTAATATCGTTGTGTACTGTACATGTGTCCATCTACCTATGCCTACAGTCCATGGCCGTTTCGGGATAACTCTACTGTGTAAACAATACTGTCATAACCCCTTTATGTAGTGCCCAAAACGCAACTCATGTGACTGAATACCGCCCAATTCAAAACCGGTTCGGGCCTATCTCTGTGGAATCGTACGTCGAAACCATCTATACCTGTTCAATCGTCAGCGATGGTGGTTCGCCGTGAGCGTCATCCTCTACGGCCTCGCTGGCACCATCGTGACGATGATGGCGATCGGGTTCTACGTCGCCAAGAAGGTCAAGGGGGACAGCATCAACTACATCGTCGCCGGGCGGGGGCTCATCCTCCCGCTGGCCGCGGCGACGCTGATGGCGCAGTCGCTGGACTCGAACGCGACGCTCGGCAACACCGACCTCGCCGCTGGCTTTGGCTTCTGGGCCGGTGCGGCACTGCCGGTGGGGCTGGCGCTTTGCCTGTTCCTCACCGGGCTGTTCTTCGCGAAACCGATGAACCGGCTCAATCTCACGACGCTGCCGGACTTCTACCGCCGGAAGTACGGCCGCACCGCCGAAATCGTCGCGAGTGTGATTATGTCCGTCGCCTACGCGTTCCTGCTGGCGGGGAATCTCGTCGCCGGCGGGTACCTCTTCCAGATTTTCGTCGGGACGAGCTTCCAGCTTGGCGTGTTTATCATCGCCGGACTCGTGCTCGCGTACACTGTCGCCGGCGGTCTGTTCTCGGTCGCGTACACCGACGTGATACAGGCCGGCATCGCGTTCGTCGGTTCCATCGCGCTCATCGTCTACGTCACGACCAACTACGGTATCACGATTCCCTCCGGGATGGGGCCGACCAACCTCGGGCAACTCACCGACCCGAGCCAGGGGGCGTACATCAACCTCGCCACCATCGTCGCCCTCGGCCTCGGTGACATCGTCGCCATCGACTTCATGGAGCGGGTGTTCGCGGCTGACAGCCCCGAAACCGCACAGAAGGCCTGCTTCATCGGGGCCGCCGGCACGCTCGTCATCGGTATCCCGTTCTCCATCGTGGCGCTGTCAGCAAACCCGATTCTGGCCTCGCTCGGCGTCGAGGCCGGGAACCAGGCCGTGCTGTACACGCTCCTGCAAAACGCCATACCCCCGTGGCTGGCCGCACTCGTCCTCGCTGGCATCGTCGCCGCCTCGTTCTCGACGAGCGACGGCGCGATACTGGGCACCTCGGCTGTCATCGCCCGGAACATCGGCAACATCCGCGTCGACGAAGAGAGCGCTGGCAGCCCTGCGGCGGCCGCGGACGGCGGCGTCGATGAGGGCCTGTTCGGTTCGGAGAGTGACAAACTGCTCACCGTCACGCGCCTGATGTCGGTCCCGATCACGCTGCTTGGCGTGTTCCTCGCGATACGAGTGTCCGCGACCGGGATGTTGCTCGTCCTGGCGTTCGACATCATGCTGGCCGGCGCCTTTGTCCCGCTGGTGATGGGGCTGTACTGGTCCGATATCGCCACGACGCCGGCGGCGCTCGGTTCGATGGTCGCCGGCTCTGTGACCCGGCTCGTGCTGTTCGTGCTGGTGCCGACGACCTACGCCTACGAGAACACGCTCCTGTACATCCCCAACGACATCTTCACCGCCGCCTTCGACGGCCTGCCGACGTTCATCGCCGCCGCGGTGGGCCTCGTGGCGTTCCTCGTCATCGCCTACGTCACCAAGGACGACTACCCGATATACAGTGTCGAGAAACAGAGCAACCCCAACATCGTAGCTGGCGGCGAGGAAGACTAGCCCGATACCGCTCTGTACCCCTACCAGCTGATTCCGTTCCCGACCAGCGTACAGCAGTGCCGACTCAAGGCGCTGCCGACAGCCGCCTCAGACGAGCCGAGGCAGTCTGGCCGTCTCCTCGGGGGACTCCCCAGACGTCACGGGAAGCTCTCGCCAATGAAACACGCCCAGTCGGAACAGGCGGTAACTGTAGGGGTCCCCGTGGGGGGCGAACACGACGAGCGCGAACCGGTCACGGATGTTCCGTCGGTCGGTGCCAGTCAGTCCGGACGGGGTCGAGGCCGACGTATGTGAGTGATAGAACACCCGTGGCTCCGGTGGAACCTCTTCGGTGGCCGTGGCGACGAACCGACGCCGCGGCCTCGGGGAGACGTTCTCGAGCGGGACGTGGTCGGTCGCGTACAACCGGTCACCACGTCGGGTACACGCGAGGTATCCCCCGGCCTCGTTGGGGTGACGCGCCGCGATATGTGCCGCTATCGCATCCCGAACGTCGTCGGGAATAGTGAGCGCCTTGGTCCGGTTACTGAGCCCCACAGTACCGAAGATAGCGGATGTAGCCATAGAGTTGTTTCGACTGGTCGGCCGGTGATGTCCGGCTCACAGCAGGAGCGCGAAGAGGAGGTACGACCCGACGACGGACAGCGAGGGCGTGAGAATCCAGAGAACGACGATTCGGCTCGTCGCTGCCGGGTCGAACAGGCTCTCGGCGGTCAGCTCTTCGATGTCCTCCTCGCCGATCGGTGGGACCGAGAGGGACTCCTCGTGTGTCTCCTCGGTGTCCTGGGCCTCTCCGGACGCGAGGTCGCCCACGGTCGGCCCTGCTGCGCTGTCCGCCTCGGTCGATGGGGCAGCGAGGGCGCCAGTACCGAGATTCGGTCCCGGCTGGGCCTCTGACGGCGGCGTGGCGAGTTCCGCAAGCGTGACCGCACGACTCGCGCGCCCCCACCCGAGGCCGATGATACAGCAGGTCGTGCTCACTGCGAGGCTCGCCGGGATGCCGTAGTACGAGAGGATGGTGATGATAGTCGCACCGACGGAGGAGACAATAAGTGCCGCCAGAATGGGCAGGTCGGTGATGCCGTCACCGACGGTTTCGAGAGTGCGTCTGGCGATGGTGAACCCACCGAGGCTGATGGCCCCGACTGCGAGAAGCACGCCCTGATCGACCGTCACTGCGCCGTTGCCGACCAGGGGGGCGACCGCGTTCGCAGCGTTCGAGGCCCCCGCGCTGAAGCCCATGTAACAGGCGATGCCAAGCACCAGCGCCGAGCCGGCGAGATCACGCGGAGACGCGTTCCTGTTGAACCGGACGCGGGGGAACCGTCCCGAGCGGTCGATCTGTAGCAACTGCCGTTCGAGGCGGGTGAACGACAGTCGGGCTTCGAGTTGTGGATAAGCGTACCGTCCGATGACCGCACCGATACCGAGTCCGATGAGCGGGGCGACAATCCACGCGGAGACGATGGTGAACATCAGCGCCTCGTTCAGCGAGTCCGTCGCGAGCCCGAGCCCCACGATCGCCCCCACAGCCGTCATCGAGGTGGAGGCTGGGACGCCATAGACGTTCGAGACCAGCAACGAGAGGCCAGTGAAAAACAGGACGCCGACACCGGCCACGGGGGTGAACTGTGCGGCCGGCACGATTCCCTCGCTCATCGTCACGATGACGTTGCGGCCGACCGTCCACGCCCCGATGAACGCGAACACGCTGAAGAGGGCTGCCGCTGTTACCTTTCTGACCAGCTTGCTCCCGACGGCTGGTCCGAACGCGACCCCTGTCGACGAGCCGCCGATGTTGAACCCCACGAACACGGCGACGAGGAGGCCGAAGATGACAAGCAGCGAAACCATGAACGCGATTCTCTACGCGCCATTTCGGATACAGACATAATGGCCTGTTCATTTAAGTTCGAGTTGTGCGGTGTATGTCGCCCCGATGAGCTTCGCTGTCTGCAGCGTCAGCCACATGCCCCGTCGGCGGTTTTATCCGACAGTTAAAACTATCTTGTCATATGAATGACCAGCCGGTCGACGTCGAACCAGCGGGAGAGAACGTTGCCGGGGAATCGCCTGCCGCGGAGCCGGAAGCCGTCACCGACGACACGACGGTCCACGACGACGACGTCGAACTCGAACGGACCATCGGGCTGGTCGGTGGGCTGGCGATCGGAATCGGGACGATGATCGGAGCCGGAATCTTCGTGTTCCCTGGGCTGGCGGCCGCCAACGCCGGCCTCGCTGCCACCCTCTCGTTTGCGATCGGCGGCCTGATCGCGTTGCTCGTGGCACTTCCGACGTCGGAGCTCGCGACGGCGATGCCACGGAGCGGCGGCGGGTACTACTTCATCTCGCGGGGAATGGGGACGGCCTACGGCTCGATCGTCGGCCTCGGGCTGTGGCTGGGCCTGATGTTCGCCTCCGCGTTCTACCTGGTCGGGCTCGGTCACTACGCGAGCGCCGTGTTCGCCGAACTCGGCGTCGCGCTCCCGTTCAGTCCCGTCATCGGCATCGGGCTGTTGTTCGGGGTTGCACTGACGGCACTGAGCATCGGCGGCACCGAAAACACCGCGAAGATTCAGAACGTGGTGGTGGGAGTTCTCCTCGTGGTGCTCACGGGGTTTCTCTCCTACGGAGTGCTCGACGCCGTGGGCGTGTTCGGCGGCGGAACCGTTCCGGAGCAGTTCTTCTCCAGGGGATACTTCCCGGTGTTGACGACCGCAGCGCTCGTGTTCACGTCGTATCTGGGGTTCGCCCAGGTCGCAACGGTCGCGGGTGAGATCAAACGGCCGGGCCGGAACCTCCCGCTGGCGATGGTCGGCTCGGTCCTGGTCGTGACGGTTTTTTACGTGGTGACGATCTTCGTCGCGACCAGCGCGTTCGGCGCCGACCGGCTGGGGGAGTTCGGGGAGACGGCAATGGTCGAAGTCGCCAGAGACTTCCTCGGGTTGCCCGGTGCGGTCGCGATTCTGGGTGCCGGCCTGCTGGCGACGTTCTCGAGCGCGAACGCGTCGATTCTCAGCGCCTCGCGGGCGGTGTACGCACTGAGCCGCGATGCCTTGCTCCCAAGAAAGGCCAGCGAGGTCAACCTCCGGTATGGCACACCACACGTCGCGTTGCTCGCTGCTGGCGGTCCGATCCTCGTCCTCGTCGGGACGGGTCGGGTCGAACTCCTCGCCGAAGTCGCGTCGTTTCTCCACCTGATCATGTACGGGCTGATGTGTATCGCCCTGATAGTGTTGCGGCGTCGGAACCCCGAGTGGTACTCACCCAGCTATCAGGTGCCGGGCTATCCGGTGGTCCCGGCCGTGGGTGCGCTCGCGAGCTTCGGACTGATTGCCTTCATGCAGCCCGCGTCGATCGGCATCGGCATCGTGGTCATGCTCGTCTCGTACCTCTGGTATCGTTATTACGCTGGGGACGTCACCCTTAAAGGAGACATCTGACTATGACGGACCGACCATCGATACTCGTCCCGATCCGCGTGCTCGAAGGCGAATCGGTCCCCGAGGGCGTCCCCAAGCTTCTCGCGCATGCCCACGTCGTCCTGCTGGGATACCACGTCATCCCGGAACAGACTGCCCCCGGACAGGCCAGGATGCAGTTCGAGGACCGAGCCGTAGAACGGCTCGACATGTACGAGGAGATGTTCGAGGCGGCCGGAGCGACCGTCGAGCGACGGCTTGTGTTCACACACAACGGGCAGAAGACGATCGACCGCATGACCGTCGAGCACGACTGCATGGCCGTTCTCGTTCCGAACGCGACGGGGACGGTGGAAAACGTACTTGTTCCGGTCCGTGGGGCCATCGGAGTCGACCGTCTCGCCCGTGTCGTCGCCCGCGTGTTCGGAAACACGGACGCTGCCGTTACGGTGTATCACGTCGCGGACGAGGACGCGACAGACGAGGAGGTCCAGACGCTTCTCAATGGGATGGTGGACCGATTGGCGGAGTTCGGGATGGACCCCTCGAGGGTCGAGACGCGAATCGAGCACGACCAAGACCCACTCGATGCCATCGCGGACGTGGCCGAGTCGTTCGATACGGTCGTCATGGGTGAAACCGACCCGTCCCTTGCGACGTTCGTGTTCGGGATGCCAGCCGACCAGGTCGCCGATAGGTTCCTCGGGCCGGTGTTCGTGGTCCAGCGCGAGCCAGCGCCGGGCGACGAGGACGAGTGACCCAGTCAGGTCCAGGGTCCGGTGGGCCGGATGGCTATTCGCGTGGGCGAGCCAGGCGCAGACTCCGTGCCTCACTGCCCACGGATCGCGTCGGCGGGGTCCCCATCCGGTATATTGCTGCTGTGCAAGACCTTGGAGCACGCTGGCCCGCCGGATTCCGGTCGGACCGCGGAAGCCGTCTCATCCTGGCTTCTCTGGGGATTTGTCACACATACACAGCCCGAAATCGTGCTACCGCAGCGAAAGACGGTTTACGAGAGTCACACCAGATTTCCCAACTATTCGACGCCGTAAGTACCGGCTATACACCGACAGACGGTTCTCAAATCGACCGGTGTGGTTAGACCGATGGTCGGTGACCGGCTTCGGCGTGTTCGGTGCTGTCTACGCTGTCGCCCCAGCGGGATGTGTCGTACCGCTGTTCTTCGGCGTGGTCTCCCAGGCGCTCGCGTTGCCAGTCCACTCGAGTATCCGCGTCCTGACAGTGTACGCTCTCGGGGTAGCGCTCCCGCTCGTCGGCGTGACACTGCTTGCGGGCGCTGGGGTCGGCCTCTGGCACACCGTCGGGATGTACGTGAGACGGATGCAACAGGCCACAGCCGTTGTGACGATACTGGCCGGTGGCGGACAGGTCTACCTCGCGGTGTTCGAACTCGGCGTGCTGTAGTATAGTTCGAGTGGCCGCGTGTTTCATACGCGAACGTCGTCACGGACAGTATCAGGCGGTGAGGGTTCAGCGGCGCGGGAGTAGCTGAGCGGCTGACACTGGAAGGCGAGCGAGCGTATCCGGCCAGTCGGTCGTCGCTACGACGAGCCTGTCTGCACAGCCCAGTCCCAGTTAAGCTTGATAGTCAGGAGCCAGCGACGTACGTGGGGTGACCGCGCCACGGCGACGAGTGGCTCCCCATCGAAACTCACACCGGTGGGCGGAGCCTACACCACAAGCGATTTATCGGATTATTGATTACTTCTGGACAGCAATGCGTTGCTCCCGCCGCCACGCCCTCCGACTCATCGGCGCGTCCGGGGTGCTCACCGCAAGCGCCGGCTGTCTGAACCCCGGCGGTCTCGACGACTACGCGCTCATCGCCAGCGAACAGGACCTCTCGACAGTAGGGCGGCCGTATCTCTGGCCCGACCCGACCGCTATTGCGGCGACCACCCGGGTCGACTTTACTGCCGAGACGAAGCAGGGGTATCTCTCCGAACTGTACGACACCGGCAGCGTTACCGTCCAGCAGTGGCCGCTCGTCGGACGGGACCAGTGGGGGAAGGACACGCGGCCGCGCCCGTCGTTCCTCCGGCAGGACGGCGTCTTTTATCAGGTCCGGATCAGCGCAGAGCGGCATCTCGAACGGGAACGCTGGCACTTTGCGGTCACGCGGACTGACGAGACGCCGCCAGAGGACGCGACGGTCGAGAGACCACCGTTCGACCGCTCAGCACAGGACAGACGCGTCCTCGAGGCAGCGCTCGACGCGGTCTATGCGGGCAGCGACGGGTTTCTGGGCGAGCCTCAGTTCGAGGGGCTACAGACCGTCGAGTATCACCGCCACCTCGACGCCGGCGCCAGCGAACTCGTCCCGTCACCACCGTTTGATTTCATCGAGTACAGTGACGAATACTTCCGGCCTGTCACGGAGCAACGGACCGTGACTGTTCCGGAGTGGACATACGCTATCGACGAGATCACGGACAATCGGGCGGAGTTCGAGGAGCACGCGCGAACGGCGATTCTGGAACTGGACCTGAGTTCGCGCGACCTCTCGGAGGCCGCCCGTGGGGTGATAGACGACGCGATAAGCGAGGAGCCCCGCCGGTACGAAGAGGGCGCACCTCCCTCCGACGGACTCGCCGAAGTCCTGGACGCGTTCGGTATCGCGGATGACCTCCAGCAGATAGACAGCTACGACGGTCGAGTCGACTTCCGGGGCGTCGTGGCCGAATACCAGGGCACGGTCTATCGGTTCAGCCTGATCGTGACGCCCTGACTGGCGGTCAGTCGCTGGAACTCCGCGGGGAGAGCATACGCTGTTCGCTGTTGCGCTGAGAAACACAGGGCGTGGAGTTATCGCGGTTGGGACGGTTGTCGCCGGGTAGTGGTCTCGGTAGCGTTCCCGGAAGCGACCTCGCGGGCAGAGTCGACCCAGCTGTGGTCAGGGAAGGGCGCGGGACGTACCTGGTAGGTGTACCGGTCTACGCGCTCGCCGCTTTCGAACGTGATGTCGAACGCGTAGACGACCCCATCCTCGGCCCCGAGTTTGAGCGTGCCGTTGCGAGGCGTCGGGGCGTCGGCGGCGGTCGCCCGTTTGCCGGTGACGCGATACGTTATGACGGGGACACCGTGGTGGGTCGTCGTGTTGGTGGCCGTCCACGTGTACCCTTCGAGGAGGTCCGGGTGTCGACCGATGTTCGTGGGCGCAATCTGTCCGTAGTACGGGTCGTATCGGTAAAAGGCGTCGGTGGCGTTGTCGTAGACGTAGCTGTCGTCCGATTCCAGTTGCTCTCTCTGGCGCTCGTTCGGGATACCGTCGGCCGGTTGGACGGCCGCATACGTCGTCCCGTTCCGATAGACTGTGGCGTTGTGCCACCGGTCGGCGAGTATCTCGCCCGTGGCGGAGTTGATGTAATAATCGCCCTCGATGAGTGGGCGGTCGGGTGGTGCGGTGTAGACGATGGCGTAGGAGTCCCAGTATGACCGCGGGGTGTGCGAAACGTTCGTATCGTCTGCTTCGAGCGCCGTGAAGTTGATCTGGTCCGGTCCTGCCCCCGAAGGATACGGCTGGTCGGAACCAGGAGCGGGTGCCTGCGGAGACCAGAAGGTCGTGAAAGCGACCACTCCGACACCGACTGCGACGAGCGCCACGAGGCCAATGGCGTAGCGGCGGTCCATACCGAGTCAAATCACAGCGTCAGTAAGTAAGTGCCCAAGACTCAAAACTGAACTTGTGTGTCACTCGGCGGCACAAACTGAACCCCAACCACGGGACATAGGCGGGTCCGCCGGCTACGGTGACAGGGAATCCGTCCCGGGGACAACACACTCGCGTCGCTCACCGGGACAATAGGTATGAATGGTGGCGGCGAACCGGGTTTCCCAGAGGCTCGCGCACTCCAGTACTCGCCGGAACGCTGGTGGGCTTATCTTCCGTGTTCGAGATGGGTACGGGAGGGGACCCCACCGCTGTGGCCGCCTGTACTCCACCTCTGACAGCCATACGTATAAACGTAGCTACTCGGAGACGGGAACCCCGGGAAGGCGGTCCGGAATCGGACGTCTGCATCCCTGGTATGTCCGCATATAGGACACGAACATCATGGACCGCATCGCGGTTTCCGAATGGCTTTTCTCGATTAGTAGTTGTCCTGGCGTATGGACCGTCGTACTGCGAGGGCACTGACAGGCGTGTTGGCGCTGTGCTGTCTCGCGCTCGTCTTCGCCGCTGTGTACCCCTTGACCACTGCGAGCCCGCACTCGGAAAACCCAGTCGACGAACGGTTCAGCGTGCCGGAGTCTGCCGAATACCGGGCGACGGGGGCGGTCGTCGTGGACGGGACGACAGCGCTGGAATTCGAGGGCTCTGTGACCGCCGACGGCGGACGCTACCACTTTGTCGACGAAGGCGACGTTCGAACTGAACAGTACCAGGCGTCGCCGACCAGCCCGGTCTACAGCCGGATAGTCGTCGAGGGCGACGGCAGTACCGACCGACGACTGGACCGGATTCAGAGCGATACCGACCGGGAACTTCTCCGGGAGAACCGGACTGGTGAGACTGTCACGTTCGTCGTCAGGGAGGGGTCCGGGGACGTGGCGGCCGCTGTTTCCGGGACGGGGTCGGTGGTCGTCAGGAGCCTATACGTCACCGGATACGAACGCAAAGCCGACCAGTCCCGGGAAGTGAACGTGTACGGCCCGAGAGACGGGTGGTACGAGGGGACAGAACCGTATCGCATCACGGCGGCGACAGGTGAAGTGCGAACAGCCGCCGACACGACCGCCGTTCGTTCCGCGGCAGTCACGTGGAACCAGACGAGGCCTGCGGGGACGTACGCGGAATTCGGGCTGGTCAGACTGACGAGCGACGCCCCGAAAACGTACGACCTTTCCTTCGAGTTCGACTCGGGCGAGACCACGGTGAACCGGCCGGCGTGGGTCACTGAGGCGCGACCCGAATCGTAGCCGGTCAGTCGAAGCGGGACCTGCCGTAGCGGGAGAACTATCTGCGACGGTCGCTGTGAAACCGTCTCCAGTGGTGTGTTTCGGCGCAAACTGTAGTCTGCGAAATCTTTTTATCATACATCCATAAATAGTATAAACAATTATGTTGAATGGGTCTGGAAACAACGACGCCTCCGAGGAGTCACGGAGCAAGATGACACCGACGATGGACCGACGGACCCTGCTCGCGTCCGGGTCTGCCATCGTGGGCAGTGCGTTGCTTGCAGGCTGTAGCGGCAACGGTGACGGCGGCGATGGTGGCGGAGGCACCGACGGTGATGGGGGTGACGGGGACAGCGGTGGCAGCGAAACGACGAACATCGCAATCGTGTCGAGCCCGGCGGGGTTCGACGACAACGCGTTCAACGACCTCGCACTGGAGGGGTTACAGACGGCCACCGAGGAGTACGACATCAGCATCAACCAGGTCGAGGAGACCGAGCAGTCCCAGTACCAGTCCGTCCAGGCCGAACTCGCACAGAGCGGCGACTACGACCTGATCGTCCTGGTCTCGTACAACCACACGGAGGCGCTGTCCCAGAACGCGCCCGAGTACGAGGACCAGTACTGGATGCTCATCAACGACTACGTCGACGAGCCAAACGTTACGGGGTACACCTGGGCGAACCATCAGATGTCGTACCTCGCAGGTGTCCTCGCGGGGACGATGACCACGGAAGAACTGTCCACCGACGCCGGGTCGACTGCCCCCGACAGCTCCCAGGTCGGCTTCGTCGGCGGCGTCGACGGGTCCCTGATCAACGCCTTCGAACGGTCGTACGTCGCCGGTGCCGAATGGGTCAACGGAGACGTCGACGTCAACGTCGGCTACATCGGCAACTACACCGACACGGACACCGCGGCGGACATCGCCAGTTCGCAGTACAACGACGGTGCCGACATCGTCTATCACGCCGCAGCTGCTGCTGGTCGGGGCGTGTTCGAGGCCGCTCAGGAGAACGAACGCTTCGCTATCGGTGTCGACGCCGACCAGTCACAGACGCTGCCGGACTTCCAGGACGTCATCCTCGGTTCGGCGGTCAAGTACATCAACGAGGGCACCCGCGAGGTGGCCGCCGCCGTCGCCGAGGACAACTGGTCGGCTGTCTCGGGCGCCAACACGCTGGGCCTCGAAGACGAGGCCGTCGACTGTGTAATCGGGCAGGCGTTCCAGGACCAGCTCCCCGATGTCGTCGGCCAGAACCTCTCGGAGGCCAAGCAGGCCATCCTCGACGGCGATATCGAGGTGCCGTGTACCGCCGCCGGCTGTAACTAACCCACCTTCTCCTCTCCGATGTCCAACCACTTCCACCATGGCCGAGAGTGAACGGGACGACGACCACCCTGTTCCCGATGTCCGACTGAGCGGGATAACGAAGCGGTTCGGTGACGTCGTCGCCAACGATGGCGTCGACCTCACGCTCGAGAAGGGGTCCGTCCACGCCCTGCTCGGCGAGAACGGCTCGGGCAAGACGACCCTGATGAGCGTCCTCTACGGGCTGTACGACCAGGACGACGGCGACATCTACGTCCGCGGGGACCGCCAGGAGTTCGACTCGCCCCGGGACGCGATGGACGTTGGGATCGGCATGATACACCAGCACTTCCAGCTAGTCGAGCCGATGACCGTTCTCCAGAACATCGTCCTCGGACACGAACCCACCGACCACGGGCTGGTGGATATCGAGAGCGCCCGCACAGACGTCAAGGCGATAACCGACCGTTACGGGTTCGACGTCGACGAGTATCTCGACGTACCAGTCCGGGATTTAGACGTGGGCGTTCAACAGCGCGTCGAAATCGTCAAGAGCCTCTATCGCGGCGCGGAGATCCTGGTCCTCGACGAGCCGACGGCCGTCCTCACGCCCCAGGAAGTCGAGGGGCTGTTCGACGTGATGGCGGAACTGACGGCGTCGGGTCACTCGCTCGTCTTCATCACGCACAAGCTCGACGAGGCACTGACCGCCGCCGACGAAATCACCGTGTTGCGCGACGGCGGAGTCGCCGGCACTGTCGACGCCGCCGACGCGACCGAGCAGGAACTGGCGCGGCTGATGGTCGGTCGCGAGATCGATTTCGACAGGCAGCCACGCGAGACCACTATCGGCGACCCGGTCCTCGAAATCGCTGACCTGTATGTCAGTGGCGACCGGGGACTCGAACAGGTCAGCGGCGTCGACTTCACCGTCCGGGAGGGCGAGATACTCGGGATTGCAGGCGTACAGGGCAACGGGCAGACCGAACTGGTCGAGGCGCTGACCGGGCTTCGTCCGGTCGAGTCGGGGACAGTCCGGTTCGACGGGGCGGACATCACCGGGACGAGTCGCCGCGACCGCATCGAGAAGGGAATCGCCTACATCCCGGAGGACCGCCAGGAGGAGGGCATCGTGATGGACTACGACCTGATCCGGAACTCGCTTCTGGGCTTCCAGACGACCGAACCATACGTCGAGCGCGGCGTCGTCGACTGGTCGGCCGTCCGGGACCACGCCGAGGGAATCGTCGAGGAGTACGACGTACAGCCGCCCGATGCGACGACCGAGGCGTCGTCGCTGTCGGGCGGCAACCAGCAGAAGTTCGTCGTCGGCCGGGAGATAGAACACGAGCCGGCGGTGATGGTCGCGTCCCATCCCACGCGTGGCGTGGACATCGGGTCGATAGAGTTCATCCACGACCGCCTCCTGGAGCTGCGGGACGCCGGTCTCGCGGTCGCGTTCGTCTCCTCGAAGTTAGAAGAAGTCAGGACGCTCTCTGACCGTATCGCCGTCATGTACGAGGGGGAGTTCGTCGATATCGTCGACCCCGAGGCCGTCACCGAGGAGGACCTCGGCCTGCTGATGACCGGGGCCGACCCCGATGCGGTTGCGGACCAACCGGCCCCACAGAGCGGCTGGAGCGACGGCGGGACGCCGGCCGGTGACCGGAGGGATGAGTCGTGAGCGGTGCCGGGTCGAAACGCGCCCGTGCCGTTCTAGATAGCATCGCCGCCCGGATGCTGGACGTCTCGGTCGCTGAACGCATCGCCATCGGGGCCGCGTCGATGACGCTTGCGATACTGATCGGGCTGCTTGTCGTCGCGTTTGCGGGCTACGATCCGGTGCAGTTCCTCCGGAACGTCGTTGTCGGGGCGTTCGGGGACGCCAACGCGCTCGCGCGGACGCTCAAGTTCACGACGCTTTTCATCCTGACCGGGGTCGCCGTCGCCATCGCGTTCCGCGCGGGCGTGTTCAACATCGGCGTACAGGGCCAGTTCGTCGTGGGAGGGTTCGCGACTGTCGTCGCCATTCTACAGTTCGCGCCAGTGCTCCCGACGGGAACTACCGGCGGCGTTTTGCTGATGCTACTCGGGACCGTCGCTGGTGTCGTCGCCGGCGGTGCCTACGGCGCGCTCCCGGGCATACTGAAAGCCTACGGGGACGCGAACGAGATCGTCACGACCATCATGCTGAACTTCATCGCGACCGGCGCCGTGGGCTACCTCGTCGACGGCCCGTTCCGCGGCGAGGGGAACCGCGCGCCCAACACGGCCCGGATTCCCGAGTACGTCTCGCTACCGCGGGTCGTCTTCGACGTCCCCGACTTCTCGGTCGTCGGCCTCGCAGTCACGCTCGTGGTCGTGGGTGCCATCGCGTGGGTCCTGGCGCGAACGCGGTTCGGATACGACATGGTGACGAGCGGCCACCAGGTAGCTGCCGCGGCCTTCTCGGGGGTAAACGCCAGGCGGACCGTCGTCGCGACGATGACGCTCTCCGGGATGGTCGCCGGCGTCGCGGGCGCGCTCTTTGCCATCATGATACAGGGCTACTACAGCGACCCCGCCGGTATCGGAACGTACGGGTTCGACGCCATCGCGGTGAGTTTGCTCGCGGCAAACAACCCGCTGGGTGTCGTGCCCGCGGGCTTTCTCTTCGGCGCACTCGATTCGGCTGGCAGCCATATCCGGATCAACAGCGACGTGCCGGTCCAGTTGATCGACGGCATCATCGGGCTCGTCGTCCTGTTCGTCGCCGTGCCGGAACTGTTCCGCATGGCCGCTGAACGGACTGGACTAGGTGGTGAGAACTGATGGACCGCAACGACCGCGGGACGCGACTCCGCCTCGGAGCGGCAGTCGCGACAGTCGTGCTGGCGCTTGCGGCGGCGTTCGCGCTTGGCTGGCCGCTTGCGGATATCGTGACCGTCGGGTTCGTCGAGCGGACCCTCCAGGCGGCGACGCCGATCGCGCTGGCGTCGCTCGGCGGGCTCTATGCCGAGAAGAGCGGCGTGTTCAACATCGGCCTCGAAGGGTTCATGATATTCGGGGCAGCGAATACCGGCGCGCTCGTGTGGCTGCTCGGCGGTGCGTCGCCAACCCAGGCGGACCTGTGGGTGGCGATGGGACTCGCAGTCGCGCTCAGCATCGCGTACACAGTGTTTTTCGCCGTCCTGCTCATCCGGTACAGGGCCAATCAGATCGTCGCGGGGCTGGCCGTCTGGTTCATCGGGCTGGGGTTCGGTCCGTTCACCGCGGTGCTCGTCTGGGGGAACCGCAACAGCCCTGGTCTCGTGAGCGTCGCCGACGTGACCGTGCCGGGCCTCGCCGGGGTACCGGTCGTCGGTCCGGTCCTGTTCGATACGTCGCCGCTCGTGCTGCTGACAATCTTCGTTGCGGTCGCGGCCTGGGTGTTCCTGTATCGGACCCGCTACGGCTACTGGCTGCAGGCGGCCGGTGAGAACCCCAAAGCGCTGGACACCGCCGGCGTCAGCGTCACCCGCGTCCGATACGCGGCAGTGATATTCTCGGGTGCGATGGCCGGACTCGCCGGCGCCGTGTTGCTCGCTCACTCGGGGTCGTTCACCGGGACCGGCCAGACGATGGTCAACGGCCGCGGCTGGATCGGTATCGTCGCCTACCTGTTCGGCAACTACAACCCGCTGGGGGCAGCCGCCGCCGCGCTGCTTTTCGGCGGTCTCGACATGCTCCAGATCCAGTTCCAGACCGTCGGTATCCAGGTCCCGAACCGGCTGGTCAATCTGTTTCCCTACGCCGCTGTCGTCGTCGTACTCACGGTCTGGAGTTCGACGCGGATGCCGTCGGCGCTGGGTGAGCCTTACGAGAGTGATGACTGAGCGGCCAGAGACCGGGCGATACAGGAAGTAACGTCGAAACGGAGTCCCGGTACTCCCTCGGCGGGCTGAAAGCGCCACGCCTGCCGCGTGTTTGGCCGGTTTTATTTCCTTGCCCGCGAACGTTCTGACAGAATGGCATCCTACGACGCGTTTGACCGGACCGTCGAAGTCAACGGTCAAACGGTTCTCACGATAGTCGAGGAGGCGATGGGGAAGTTCTCAGACGACTACCGGGAGCGGGCGCTAACAGCGCTCGCTGCGGAGGGAATCACCGACCCCGCGGCTGACGAGTGGTACCCGCAACAGGCCTGGCTGAACGCGTTCGAGACCATCGCCGAGGACCTGCAACCGCACGTCCTCGACCGGCTCGGCGAACAGCTACCGCGCGTGGCCGACTGGCCGAACGATTTCGACACTGTTCCGGAGGGGCTCCGGTCGATAGACGAGGCCTACCAGCGCAATCACCGCGGCGGGGAGATCGGGCACTACCGCTTCGAATCCGTGGGCGAGCAGGCCGGTGAGGTGACCTGCGAGACCCCGTATCCGTGCCCGTTCGACCGTGGTCTCATCCGGGGCGTCGCCCAGCAGTACGCGCCGGTCG
This sequence comes from Haloarcula sp. 1CSR25-25, assembly GCF_032027985.1. Taxonomy (NCBI): domain Archaea; kingdom Methanobacteriati; phylum Methanobacteriota; class Halobacteria; order Halobacteriales; family Haloarculaceae; genus Haloarcula; species Haloarcula sp. 1CSR25-25. The sequence continues at coordinate 233,509 of NZ_JAHYBW010000004.1, read as the reverse complement.
GCTCGTTCGTGTTCATCGAAGAGACGGGCGAGACGTGTCGCCGGAACGGGGACGATACCTGCGCCTACACGGTTTACTGGTAGCGCGGTGACTACCGCTCGTAGCTCTCGAGCGCTTCACGGAGTTCCGCAGCGGAGTACTCCGATGCGAGTTGGACGATCTCCTCCAGGTCCTCGTACGTCGCCCGGAGGTTCCGGATGCGCTCTCGCTCGCGGGCATCCGCGGGCGCCTGTTGTTCTGCTCGGCGGATGGTACGGAGCGTCGTCTGGACCTCCCGCTGGATGTATTGCTGGAAGACGTCCTGCAGGATGAACCAGACCTCCCGTTCGGCCTCGAACCGGACTCGCCTCCCGCCGCCCTCCGACGACCTGCGGTGGATGAGGCCGATACGCGACAGCGTCCGTGTGACGGTACTCACCGTCGATTTCGCGTACCCGGTTTCATCGACGAGTTCCGGGATCGAGAGCGGCTCCCCCGCGAAATACAGCACACCGTAGATACGGCCGGCGCTTCGGCTGAGGCCGTACACCTCGGCCGATTGCTCCATCGATTCGATGACTCGTTCGCGTGCGACCGCGCTGTCGTCACCACTCATGTGTCGGAACTGGCTGCTCTGTTTGCCGCAGGCCCTGCTGTGTCACACCTCCTACTAATGATTCCGTAAGTATTAAATTGTTTGATTGATTTGTTCGGATTGAGCCGAACAAACAATACCGTCCGGCAACACCACCCCCACACAACCCATGGCAAGCGTCTTCCCCCACCAGCCGTCAGTTGAGTATGTCCCCCGAGAGCAGACGAACGTCGTAGTCGACGGTACCGAACCGACCGACGTGCTTCAGATTCTCTCCTCCGAGGCCGCCCAGGAGATACTGGGAGCGCTCAGAGACGAACCGAGGACCGCATCGGATATCGCGGACGCCGTCGACCGCTCGCTCCAGAGCGTATCCTATCACCTCGACCGTCTTGCTGAGGCTGGCCTCATCGAACCCGTCGAGACGTGGTACTCGGAGAAAGGGACGGAGATGACGGTGTACGCCCTCGCCACGGAACGGCTCGTCGTGCAGTTCGGTGACGCCACCGACCGGTCCGTGTAGCATCACCCGCCGGTGCGAGCCCAATTCGTAGGCGGTGTTTTCAGTCGGAGCTCGAGGGGTCGTCGACTCTTCCAACGAACGGACCTGCTCGAATCCAACTGAACGCTGAATGTGAACGAACAGGGCACGGAGCAGCGAACAAGCGCGACGGCCGGGACCCGATATGGACCCGCATCCTGCGCGCGCGAGTAATCCCACACTGGCACACGATGAAAATCTCGGCGTACTATCCGAGTAACGTACAACAGTAAAGTGCCTTTGTCGCGGACACACCAGTATGGCTGACGAGGAGATCGACGAGGTGGATAGAGCGATTCTGTACGCATTACAGGCGGACGCTCGGAACACATCGTCCGGAGATATCGCAGAGCGAACCGGTACGTCGGACAGCACCGTCCGCAAGCGCATCAACCGCCTGGAGTCCGACGACATAATCAAAGGCTACAGCGCCGACGTCGACTATCAGCGGGCGGGCTATCCGCTCCGGATGTTGCTCTTCTGCACTGCGTCGATTCCCGAACGAGGCGAACTGATCCCCGAGATACTGGACATAGACGGTGTCGTGTCGGTACAGGAACTGGTCACCGGCGAACAGAATCTCCTCGTGACGGCCGTCGGTGAGTCGGACAGCGACATCACGCCCGTCGCGCAGGCACTGCTCGATATGGGCCTGACGGTGGCCGACGAAGTACTTGTTCGGAGTCACGAGACGACACCCTTCGGCAAATTCGATTCCGGGAACGGGAGCTAGCTGACGCCGCGTCCGGTGTCGGGGCCGACGACTGTGGACGCCGAACGACCCGGTCGGATTCGTTGCCAGCGTGACCGAATCGGGGTTCATAGCGACCTGGTATTCTAACCTCTCCTGTCGAACGGTTCGGTAATATCTGTCCGGTATAGTAGCTGATTAGTTCCGATATTCGAGGCCACTGAGTGCGAACGGAAGTTCGTCTCACAGCGATGGGACGGGTCGCAAGTTTCCGTACCTCCCCCTCGGTCGGGGTTCTCGTCCTGAGGCCCCCTAGAAAAACATAATGTTCTATAATCCACCTTATTTAGAACGTTTTGGTAATATAGAAGGATTTAATAACCAGTACGTTCGTGATGGAGACGAAGACGACCAGAAGCGGTCAATCAGGTTCCAAGGTTGCCGTGAGAGGTCGCGAGCGAACAACGATGTCAGGACGCAACTCAACGACGACGGTTGGATCACTTCCGGACACGACGGCGGCGTCGCCGCTCGTGCCCGTCGCACTCACGTGGCTCGTGTGGGCGATGTTCGCCGCGAGCATCGCCGCGCTTGCCGTCCGAGTCCGAACCGGGTTCGCGTGGGAGCTACCCGGCGTTGTCGCCGTCGACGGGCTGACAGTTCTGATGTGGGTGGTCGTCACCTTCTTCAGTGGCATCGTTCACAGCTATTCGCGCCGCTATATGGCGGGCAGTCGCCTCAAGACGTCCTTTTTCGTCACCGTGTTCGGTTTCACGGTGGCCGTGATGGGGCTGGTCGCGGCTGACCACCTCGCCCTGTTCGGGGCGCTGTGGCTCGCGATGGGGCTGTTGATGGCGAGGCTCATCGGTATCGTCAGCGGGTGGGAACAGGCGCAGGCGGCCGCGACGGTCGCCCGCAGGTACTTCGTTGCCAGCAGCGCGCTCCTCGTCGTCGCGCTGACGGCACTGTGGTGGGCCACCGGCGCGACCACGGTTTCGGGAGTCGGCGCAGCCGCTGACACGCTTGGCGGCCCGGTGTGGCTGGTCGCCGCCGGCGCCCTCGTGCTCGCGGCGATGATTCAGTCCGCCCTGGTTCCGTTCCACGGCTGGCTCCTCTCCTCGATGACCGCCCCGACGCCCGCGTCGGCGCTGATGCACGCCGGGTTCGTCAACGCTGGCGGCATCCTGCTGGCCCGCTTCGCGCCGGTCATCACCGTCGACCCCGCGCTCATGCTCGCGGTCGTCGCCGTCGGTGGTGCCAGCGCTATCGGCGGGAAACTCCTGAAGTCGGTCCAGACGGACATCAAGGGCAAACTCGGCTGTTCGACGGTCGGCCAGATGGGTTTTATGATCATGCAGGCCGGCCTCGGCTTCTTCGGGGCCGCAATCACCCACCTCATCCTGCACGGCTTCTACAAGGCCTACCAGTTCCTCAGCGCAGGCGACCAGGTCGAACACACGAGCCCGAGCGAGGGGAACAGACACACGACCGGTCGCGTGACGAGCGCCGTCGGCGTCGGCGTGACACTGCTGACCGGCCTCGCCGGCGGCGCACTGTTCGCAGTGCTGACGGGGAAAGGGACGCAGGTCGACAGCGGCCTCCTGCTGACCTTCTTCGTGGTTTTCACGACGCTCCACGCGGCGCGCAACGCCGTGCAACACGCCTCGCTTCCGACGGCGGCCCGCTACGGGGCCGTCCCGGCGGTGTTTCTCCCGGCCATCGCCATCTATGCCGCGGTCTACACGGGCGTCTCGGCGCTCGTGCCCGTCAGTCCGGTAACGACCGAACTGACCCTGCTCCACGGCGTTATCGCCGTCGTCTTCGTCGGCATCTACACCGGCATCGAGACAGGCGTTCACGAGCGCAGCCAGCGCCTCTACGTGGCGCTGTTGAACGCCGGGCAACCATCAGCCGACACCGTGTTGACCACTGCGGAGGACTACAATGAGTACTGAATCCACCATCCACGACAGCATCGACACCGCAGCGACTACCGTCGGCTCCCTCTGGCCCATCCACTCGTTCGTGACGGCAAACCCCCTTGCGGGGTTCGAAGAGCAGCCGTTCGATGAGGCGGTCGGGCAGGCGGCCGACCTGCTGGGCGGCCGTGGCTACCCACGCGCCGAGACGTTCCGGACGGCCCTGCAGCGCGGCCAGATAGACCCGGAACTGCTCGAGGAGGAGCTCTCCGCAGCGGGCTACGGGAGCGACCCCGAGATACTGCTCGACCGGATGGCCGGAGCGACCGACGCCACCGAACGTAGTTCCGACGCCGCTACGGACCGCGTCGACCAGGTGCTGACGAAGTGGCTGTCGGCGTTCCTCGACGAGGGGAGCGCCCACTGGTCGATGCCGAACCGCGAAGCGGGGTTCTACACCGCCTTCCGCGGGGTGGCCGAACACGACGGCGAAATCCCCGACGAGGGGGTCCTCGCCGACCTGCCCGAGACGCCGGTCGAGACCATCGAGGCGGTGCTCGGGCCGTACCCGCAGAGCCAGTGGGTGCCTATTTTCGAGGCGCAACTGGCCGCCCTCCCGGGCTGGACGGGACTCATCAAGCAGCGTGCCGACGACGAAGGTGCCTGGCAGTCGGCCTACCCGATTTCACTGGCGGGCTACCTCGCGGCGCGGCTGGCCCTGGCGGATGCCGTCGGTGCTGACATCACCCCCTCGAACGACAGCGTTGCCCCGGACCCGGCCGCCGAACTCGCCGGTGCGTTCCTGCGGGCCTGGGAGGCGACCTACCGCGGCGACCTCGTCGAGACTGTCGCCGCGGAGAGCCGGTCGCTCGCCGACAGCGACAGGCCGGGCCGCCCGGACGCGCAGTTGGTCTTCTGTATCGACACCCGCTCGGAGATCATCCGCCGTCACATCGAGGCGGCGGGCGACTACGGGACCCACGGGTACGCCGGCTTCTTCGGGGTTCCGATGCAGTACCAGGGGTACGACGCCGACATGGCGGTCGACGCCTGCCCCCCGATTCTCGACCCCCAGCATCACGTCACTGACGTTCCGACCGACGACGACACGCAGGCGAGCCACGACCGCTGGTCGGGCATCCGTGAGACCGCCGACGAAATCGTCGAGACGCTGGAGGCAAACGCCGCCACGGCCTACGGCTTCGTCGAGACTGCCGGGAGCGGCTACGGCCTCGCGCTCGCGGCCCGCACGCTGGTTCCCGGGCGCGTGTTCGACCTGTTCGACGCAGCCGAGAACTCGGTGCCCGACGACCACGAGTTCTGTCAGCCCCTCGTCCATCATCAGCACACCTACGCCGGTGACCTGCCGGTGGGACTGACCACCGAGGAGAAGGTCGAGTACGCCGCCGCCGCGTTCGACCTGATGGGCTGGGAGGCGTTCAGCCGCCTCGTCGTCTTCACCGGGCACGCCAGCGAAACCGCCAACAACCCGTACGATTCGAGTCTGGACTGTGGTGCCTGCGCCGGCAACCCCGGCGGCCCGAGCGCCCGTGTGATGGCGACCATCTGCAACGACAGCGAGGTCAGAGCCGAGCTCCGCGAGCGCGGCTTCGAAATTCCCGAGGACACCGTCTTCCTCGCCGGCCAGCACAACACGACGACCGACGAGGTCGAACTGTACGACAGTCACGTCCCCGAGAGCCACGCAGAGGACCTCGAGCGGTTGCGCGCCGACCTCGCCACCGCCCGGACGAACGCGGCCGCCGAGCGTGCCGAGTCGATGGGTGCCGACGGCTCGTCGGGGGTCAGCGAGACGGAGCGCCGCGCCGCCGACTGGGCCGAGACCCGTCCCGAGTGGGGGCTGGCCGGTAACGCCGGGTTCGTCGTCGGCCCGCGCGAACTGACGAGCGACGTCGACCTCGACGGCCGCGCGTTCCTCCACTCCTACGACTGGTCGACCGACCCCGACGGCGAGGCGCTGGAGGCGATACTCACCGGACCGATGGTCGTCACGCAGTGGATCAACACCCAGTACTACTTCTCGACGGTCGACAACGCCGCCTACGGCAGCGGGTCGAAGGTGACCCAAAACCCCGTCGGCAACGTCGGTGTCTATCAGGGCAACGGCGGCGACCTGATGACCGGCCTCCCGCTGCAGTCGCTGATGGCCGCCGACGACGAACCGCACCACCAGCCGCTCCGCCTCTCGACGGTCGTCCACGCGCCGGTCGACCGCGTCAACGGGGTTCTCGCCGACCACGCGGAACTGGCGGCACTGCTCGACAACAACTGGCTCTCGCTGACAGTCGTCGATCCCACGCAGGACCACCGCGCCTTCCAGTACGAGCATGACCTGGAGTGGTCACCTGTGTCCAAGCAGTCCGAAGCCGACCCGACGGAACCGACCGCTCCTGCGGTCGCGGACGACTGAGCCGGGTGCGGGCCATCGACAGCCGGACCTGTACAGGATTCGTTATTCTCTCTTCGAGGTTACAAATCCAGATATACGTCAGACACTGAACGAACCACACCAGATTGAAATGTTCTGGCCATATTGGAGGTGTATCCGATCTCAGTAATTATATACTGCTGCTTTTTGGGTTCACATTTTCGTATATAGATAGGAATTGAGGAATTGGCTGCTAAATCCAGACTCGAACTCTCAACTGACGCTGCGTGGCCCCACAGCGGGAAATCGCTCCCAGCTGCTCACCGGCGTCCAGCGTGGCAGGTTCGAGACCGCGCTTGCGGTAGCGACGGTCACGAACCGAGGGATATCATGCCCTTGACCACGGTCGGCTCCATCGCTCGGCGGAACGCGTCGTCGATGTCTTCGAGTCCGGATTCGAAGTCGATTATACCCTCGACGTCGACCTCGCCGTCGGCCAGCAGGTCGACAGCCGCGTCGTAGGTGTTCTTGTACCGGAACGAGCCGTGGACGTCGAGTTCGTTGTCGATGAGTTCCAGCACGTCGATCGGGACTTCCGCTTCGCTTGCCAGGCCGACCAGAACGACCGTGCCGCCCCGACGGACCACGTCGACCGTCGACTTGATCGACGGCTCCGCGCCGGAGGCTTCGACGACGACGTCGGCACCGAGGCCGTCCGTGTACTCGGCGACCGCCGAATCGAGGTCCGTTTCGGTGACGTCGACTGTCAGGTCCGCTCCCCGTTCTTCGGCGAACTCCAGCTTTTCCTCGACTACGTCGGTCAGTATGACGTCCGTCGCACCCGCGGCTCGCGCGGCCTCCATCACCATCAGTCCGATCGGCCCGGCCCCGGTTATCAGAACCGTATCACCGGTTCCGACGCCGCCGCGACGGCACGCGTGGATACCGACCGAAAGCGGTTCACAGAGGGCCCCCTCGGCGGTGGAGACGGTCTCGGGCAGTTTGTATGCGAAGTCCGCGGGCCAGGAGACGTACTCGGTGAACGCGCCGTCGTGTGGCGGCGTCGCCATGAACGTCACCCCCTCACAGAGGTGGTAGTCGCCGCGCTTGCAGTGGGCACACCGACGGCAGGGCACGCCGGGTTCGAGCGCGACGCGGTCGCCCGGTTCGAGGGTGGTGACGTTCTCGCCGACCTCGACGACCTCCCCGGCGCTCTCGTGCCCGAGGACGAGCGGCTCCTCGACGACGTAGTCGCCGATACGGCCGTGTTCGTAGTAGTGGACGTCCGAACCACAGATACCGACGTCCCTGACGGCGACGAGCACGTCGTCAGGCTCGGGTGACGGTCTGGGACGGTCCTCCAGTTCGAACTCGGTCGGTTCTACCAGTACAGCAGTTCGCATGTGTGTGGGCACGTAACAGAACCATAAAAATACACAGGGTGGACCGCCACGTTCGGTTGCCGCGGTCAGTCACCACTCCGCGACGCTTCCGTCCTCGTGGTGCCAGACCGGGTTGTACCAGTTGACCTGTGTCTGTGCCTGCTCGCGGACGTAGGCCTCGTCGATTTCGATTCCGAGTCCAGGGCCCGTCGGTCGCTTGACGTAGCCGTCTTCGAAACGGAACGTCTCCGGGTCCTCCAGGACCTTGAGCCGCTGGCTCGTCGTCGGGTCGTGCAGGTCGAGGTCCTGTTCGTGCAGCACGACGTTCTGTGCGCAGAACCCGACCTGCAGGCTCGCCGCGAACGCGATGGGGCCGAGCGGGCAGTGCGGAACGACTGACACGTCGAACGCTTCCGCCATCGATGCGACCTTGCGCATCTCGCTGATGCCGCCGACGTGGGTCACGTCGGGCTGGAGTATCGACACCGCGTCGTCGACGAGAAGCCGCTTGAAGTCATAGCGCGAGTAGAACCGTTCGCCGGTCGCAATCGGGACAGTGGTCCGCTCGGCGATACTGGCAAACGAATCGTCGTGTTCGGGGAGCAGCGGCTGGTCGATGAACATCAGGTCGAACTGTTCGAGGCGGTCGACGAGGTCGGCAGCCATCGGTTTCGAGACGCGGCCGTGGAAGTCGACGCCGACGAGCGCGTCGTCGCCGACAGCGTCGCGGATCGCTGCCACGCGTTCGACCGCGTGGTCGACGGCGTTTGGCGTCTCGATGGGCCGGAACTCTCTGGCGAAGTTGAACTTGAACGCTCTGTACCCGCGGTCACGGTCCTCGCTTGCGGCGACGGCCACGTCTTCGGGGTCGTCGCCACCGAGCCACTGGTACACGAGTAGCTTGTCGCGGACGTGCCCGCCGAGTAGTTCGTGCACCGGGGCGCCGTAGTGTCGCCCCTTGATATCCCACAGCGCGTGGTCGATACCCGCGAGCGCGCTCATGAGTATCGGGCCGCCGCGGAAGTACCCGCTCTGATAGAGCTTCCGCCAGTGGTACTCGGTCCGGAGCGGGTCGGCCCCGAGGAGGTACGCCTCGATGAGTTCCGTAACCGCAGTCCGAACTGTCTCTAATCGGCCCTGAACGATCGGCTCCCCCCAGCCCACGATTCCCTCGTCGGTCTCCAGTTTCAGGAGCAACCACCGCGGCGGCACGGCGAACAGTTCGAAGTCGGTGATTTGCATAGCTATGTTATCTGCGAGAGAGCACTTGTAATGACTGGCTGCCGATATCGGACTCCCGGGGACTGTGACAGCGATGGGCATACATTTATGCTGGAGGCTTCCGGAGCACCAAGCGTACGCATGAGTGTACTCGACAGTTTCTCCCTCGAAGGAGAGACGGCTATCGTCACCGGTGCGGCGCAGGGCCTCGGCAAACAGATGGCGACCGGTCTCACCGAAATGGGGGCCGACGTGGCTATCGCGGACGTGAACATCGAGAAGGCCGAGCGGACGGCGTCGGAACTCGACGGCGACACGGACGTCATCGCGACAGCGGTCGACGTGACCGACGAGGCCTCGGTCGAGGCGATGGTCGAGGACGTGACCGACCGCCTGGGACCGATTGACGTGCTTGTCAACAACGCCGGTATCGTCGAGAACGCACCGGTAGAGGAGACGAGCATCGAGTCCTGGCGGCGTGTCGTGTCCGTCAACCTCGACGGCGTCTTCCTCTGTGCCAAGCACGTCGGCCAGCAGATGCTCGACCGGGGCGAAGGCCGCATCGTCAACATCTCCTCGATGTCGGGCTTCGACGTGAACGTCCCACAGCCACAGGCCAGTTACAACACGACGAAGGCCGGCGTCAGGATGTTGACCCAGTCCATGGCCGTCGAATGGGGCGACCGGGGCGTTCGCGTCAACGCCATCGCGCCGGGCTACATGCGGACCGAACTCGTCGACGAGGTGCTCGAAGAGAACCCCGATATGGAGGAGACATGGGTGGAGAACACGCCGATGGGCCGGCTTGGCCGTCCCGAAGAACTGAAAGAACTCGTCGTCTACCTCGCGTCGGACGCGTCGTCGTACATGACGGGGTCGACCGTCGTGATGGACGGCGGCTACACCTCGCGGTGAGGGTCAGTCCCCGGACGAGGCGTCGGTCAACGCTGCCAGTCGGTCTTTTGCATCGGCCCACTCGCCAGCGGCCCGTGGCTCGTAGGTCGTCGTCTCGAACGCCGACTCGACCAGCTTCCGACCCGTCTCGATGTCCGGCACGCTCCCGGCAGCGATGGCCTGCGTGAGGACGTTGCCGACAGCCGTCGCCTCGACCGGGCCAGTCGACACCGGGCGGTCGGTGGCGTCGGCCAGTAGCTGACAGAACAGTTCGTTGCGGACGCCCCCACCGCCGAGAACGATTCGGGACGGTGGGTCCTCGACGACTGCCGCGAGCGCGTCGAGTTCCAGCGCCGTTTTCGCCGCCAGGCTGTCGAGGAGACAGCGGACGATGCCGCCCTGCCCCGTCGGGACGGGCTGGTCCGTCCGGCGGCAGTACGCCCGAATCTGGTCGGGCATCGGCTCGTCGATACCGAACGTGTCGGCGTCCGTGTCGACGAGCGCGGCCCGTGGCTGGGCCGCTTCGGCGGCTGACAGGAGGGCATCGTACTCGACCGGTTCGCCCGCCTGGCGCCACGCTTCGCGGCACTCTTCGAGCAGAAAGAACCCGTTGACGTTCTTCAGGAGTCGGACGGTCCCGTCGACGCCGAGCTCGTTCGAGACGGCGTGCTCGAAGGCGGCGTCCGTCCGAACCGGGTCGTCTCGCTCGACGCCGAGGATGAACCACGACCCGGTGTTGAGAAACGCGGCGTCCTCGACCAGCGGGAGGCCGGCGACGGCCGCCGCCGTGTCGTGGCTCGCCGGCGTCACTATCTCCGGCGTCGAAGAGAGCCCCGAAACGACGGTCCCGTCGACGGTTCCGAGGCGCTTTCCGGGTTCGGACAGGGTCGGGAGCAGGTCCGTCGGAACCGACAGTTCCTCGAGCAGGTCGGTGGCCCACGCTCGCTGCTCCGGGTCCACCATCTGCGTCGTCGAGGCGATCGTCACTTCGCCCGCCGGCTGGCCCCCAATTCGTGCCGAGAGGAGCTGTGGCATCATGAGCAGGCCGTCGCTCTCGTCGAGCAGTTCGGGCTCGCGCTCGGCGATGGTGTGGAGTTGCCACAGCGTGTTCGGGGTGTTCCAGTTCGTGATGCCCGTCGCGTCGAACAGCCGCCGCTTCCCGACGGCCGCAAACACCTGCTCGCGTGTGGCCGTCGATTCGGGGTCGCGGTAGGAGACCGGGTCCCGGAGCAGTTCGCCGTCGGCCAGGAGTCCGAAATCAAGCCCCCAGGTGTCGATGCCGACAGTATCGAGGCCGTCGGCGTGGCCGTCTGCGGCTCGGATTCCCTCTCCGATGTGGTCGACCAGCGCGTCGACGTCCCAGACGTAGCGGCCGTCCCGCTCGACGGGTCGGTTGTCGAACCGGTGGACTTCCCGCACGGCGAACGACGACTGTGTCACCTCGCCGAGGAACACCGTCCCGCCGCTCGCCCCGAGGTCGATGGCGACGTGGTTCATGAGTCAGTTGGAACAGGCACGGGTAGTCACTGTCCGTAGCTCTCGAGTTTGTCAGCCAGCCGGTCGATTTCCTCGTCGGGGAGGATTTCCGGCTCACCGATGGCGCGGGCCTGGTGGTGGATACGGGCGCAGTACTCGACCATCAGCGCGACCGTGTAGGCGTCTTCCAGCGTTTCGTCGGCCGTCAACACGCCGTGGTTGCGCAACAGTGTGGCGTTGAACGACTCGCCCAGCGCGTCGACGGCGGCCTCGCCCAGCGCCTCGGTGGCGTGCGTTTCGTACTCCGCGACTGGCACCTCCGTCCCGGTGAACGAGAGGAGGTAGTGCGAGGCGGGTATCGATTCGCCCAGCGAGGCGAACGTCGTCGCGTACGGCGAGTGGGTGTGGACGACGCCGCCCACCGCGGGGCGTTCCCGGTAGACGGCCAGATGCATCGGGAGTTCCGTCGACGGCTCGACGTCGCCCTCGACGACAGTGCCGTCCGTCCGCACGACCGGAACGTCTTCGGGCTCGATCTCCCCGTATGGGATTCCCGACGGGCTGATCGCGATATGGTTCTCGTCGAGCCGGGCACTGAGGTTCCCGCCAGTTCCGGTGGTCAAATCGTCATCGAGCAGGCTACGGCCGTACTCGCAGATAGCGGTACGCGTCTCGTCGTGTGAAATGTCTTGGTCTGTCATGTGTTGTGTGTCAGTTGTTTTCAGTTGGCTGGGACAAGCGAGACGATACCCGCTATCGTAATTATTCTGCCGGTTGCATCTGCTCTTCGAGCGCTATCTCCGCGTCGTCACCGAGATGGCGCTGGTGGATCGTCTCACCGGACTTCGCGTCGAACAGGTGGACGTCCTCGTCGGGAATCTCGACGTACACCGTATCCCCCTCGCTGATCGGCCGCTGGCCGTCCGTCTCGACGATGAACGTCTGCTCGTGGCCCTGTGACTCCGCCTTGAGATACACGTAGGAGATGCTCCCCATCGGTTCCACGACGTCCACGACGGCCTCGAACTCGTGGCTCGTATTTGCCCGGTCGTGCAGCGTCATGTCCTCCGGACGGACACCCAGGACCACCTCGTTGCGGCTCCCGACCGAGGACTGCATCCGCTCGGTCAGATCGTAGTCGAAGCCGTCCGCACGGACGGTCCCGCCCTCGACCGCCCCTTCGAAGAAGTTCATCGACGGCGACCCCAGGAACCCCGCGACGAACTGGTTGGCCGGCCGGTAGAAACATTCCAGCGGCGTCCCCACCTGCTGGAGTTCCCCGTAGTTCAGGATCACCAGCCGGTCGCCCATCGTCATCGCCTCCGTCTGGTCGTGCGTGACATACAGCGTCGTCACGTCCAGGTCGTTCTGGAGCCGGTTGATTTCCGTTCGCATCTCCGCCCGCAGCTTCGCGTCCAGGTTCGACAGCGGCTCGTCCATCAGGAACACGTTCGGGTCACGGACGATTGCCCGTCCGAGCGCCACCCGCTGTTGTTGCCCACCGGAGAGTTCGCCGGGCTTGTTGTCCAGCAGTTCGCCGATATCCATCATCTCTGCCGCCGAGGTGACCGTCTCTTCTATCTCGCCGTCGGACATCTCCGTCGACATCTTCAATCCGAACGACATGTTCTCCTCGACGGTCATGTTCGGGTACAGCGCGTAGTTCTGGAACACCATCGCGATGTCCCGCGCCCGCGGACCGAGCTGGTTGACCACGGCGTCGCCGATGTGGATGTCGCCCTCAGTTTGCGTTTCCAACCCGGCAACGATGCGCATCAGCGTCGACTTCCCGCTCCCCGAGGGACCCACGAAAACGACGAACTCGCCGTCGTTGATGTCCAGGGAGACGTCGTCGACCGCAACGATCGACTCGTCGCTCTCACCGAATCGCTTCGTCACGTCGTCGATTGTGATCTTTGCCATTAGTTTTCCTCCAATGTGCGGCTATTTATGCCCACCGCAGGGGCCTGATTCGCGAGCGATACCCGTCGTGGCGGAGACGGCGTAGTCATTCCTTGATCACCACGCCGAAGCTGAGCCCGGCCGCGAGGTACTTGTTGACCGCAATCAGGAAGATGACCACCGGCACGATCATCGCCGTCGAGGCGGCCGCGAGCATCCCCCACTCGATCGACCGCGAGCCGATGAACGAGTAGACGAACAGCGTCACCGGCACCGCCTCGAAACTCGTCAGCACTAGCCCGAACAGCAGCTCTATCCACGCGAAGATGAAGCTGATGATCGCCACCGAGAAGATTCCCGGCTTGGCCGCCGGCAGCACCACCTTCGTAAAGCCCTGGAACTGGGTCGCCCCGTCGACACGGGCCGCCTCCTCCAAGGTCTCGGGGATGCCGTCGAAGAACGCCTTCATCACCCACACCACCAGCGAGAGGTTGATGCTCACGTACATCAGCACCATCCCGATCCGCGTGTCGAACAGATTCAGCTCCCGGAAGATGATAAAGAACGGCAGCACGACGGCGATCGGCGGCAGCATCCGCGAGGAGAGAATCCACACGAGGATGTCCCGCTCCATCGGGATGTCGTACCGCGAGAGCACGTACGCCGCCGGCACGCCGATCAACAGCACCAGAACGACCGACGCCGACACCATCACCAGGCTGTTGGCGAACGCCTCGACGAACCCCGAGTCCTGTATCAACTGGATGTAGTTGTACACCGTCGGCAGGAAAATCCACTCCGGCGGCAGCGAGTTCGCCGTTCCCGGCGGCTTCAACGACATCGAAGCCAGCCAGTACAGCGGGAACAACACGATGAACGACCACGTCAGCAAAATCGTGTGCCGAACGACCGTGACGATCGTCTCCCGCGTGTCCTTATCGATCCACTGCGATCCCGTCGCGGAGTCGACCGCCGTGTCCTGGGTCGCCATCAGTCCCACACCCCCTCGAAGCCGACCTTCGCGATGACGATGTTCGCAATCGCGATGACGAAGACCAGGTAGACGACTGCGATGGCGGCAGCCACGCCCATCTGGTTGTTGATGAACATCTGTTCGTAGATGTTGATGCTCACGAGCTGGGTCGCCGTCCCCGGACCGCCGTTCGTGAGCCCGTACACCACACCGAAGGTGCGGAACAGGTCAATAAGCCGAATCAGCGTCGCGACGAACACCACCGGCTTCATGTAGGGAATGATGACGTGGACGTACCGGCGCCACAGCGGCGCCCCGTCGACCCGTGAGGCCTCGATAAGCGTCTTGGGTACCGACGAGAGGCCGGCGTAGAAGATGATGAACATGAACGGCGTCCAGTTCCACGTATCCAGGAGAATCACCGTCAGCAGGGGAATCTCCGAGAGGAACGCGGGGGCGGTAAACGGCGTCGCGGTGTTGATCACGTACGGGATGATGCCGATTTCGGTGTTCAGCATGATCCGGCCGATGGTCGCGAGCGAGACGGGTGCGACGGCCATCGGAATGATGAACAGCACCCGGTAGAACGACTTCGTCCGACCGGCGTCGACACCAGCGACGAGCGCGGCCAGGAAGAACCCGAGAAGGCTCTCCAGGAGCAACGCACTGACGACGACGGTGATCGTGATGACGAACGAGTGAACCGCGCCGCCGCGGGTAAACGCCGTCTGGTAGTTGCTCAGGCCGACGAACTCCGCCTGGAAGATATTCAGCGTCGGCTCCGCGATCAGGCTGAGATACAGGTCATAAGCACCGGGGAAGAAGGTGATCATCACCATCACCGCCACCATCGGTGCGATGAACCAGTACGGGAGGTACTCGTTCCAGAGGTCGCTCAACCTGGCGAGACCCTGCTTGTTTGTCGTTTCCGTTTGTGTGGGTGTACTCATGAATGTATGTGAAAATTAGGCCGGTACGGTTTGTCTCTCGGCCTTACCCGCTGTAGATGTCTTCGGCAACCGATGCGGCCTGGGTCATCGCGTCCTCGGCGGACTTCTGGCCGGCGATGGCCCGCTGGAGTTCCTCGGAGTAGCGCTGGCCCCACTGGGGATACTTCCGGTCGAAGGGGTCCGGTGCGGCCTCCTGCAGGGATTCGAGCGAGACCTGTGCGTAGTCCTCGCCGACTTTCGAACGGTAGTCGTCGTTCTCCCAGACGGACTGGCGCACGGAGAACACACCGCTGCTCTCGGTGTTCATCCAGAGGTCGGTCGGTGGTGACGTCGCCCAGAGCATGAACAGGAAGCCCTGCTCGGAGTTCTGGGCGTTTTTCGACGTCGAGATCTGCCAGTTGAACGCGTTGGGCGAGAGCGACCCGCCCTCGGGTTTGGGCACCTTCGCGATGCGGACGGTGTCGGCGACACTGGACTCGTCGTTGGTCAGTCCGCCCCAGAACATGTTGGCGTCGGCGACGATGTGGCCGGCGCGGCCCTCCGCCATGGTCGCCTGGACGTCCGACCAGGTCTGGCTCGACGCGCCATCCGGTCCGTAGTCCTGCAGCAGTTTGCTGTACCACTCCGCGGCTTCGATGACGCCCTGGGTGTCGAGCCCGGAGTCGGTCGGGAACTCGGTCCAGAGGCTGGTCCCCTTCTGGCGGAGGAGCGTGTTCAGGATGTAGATGTTCATCCCGTAGCCTTTCTGGCCACGCCCGGCCGTGCCGACGATGTCGGACTCCTCTTCGTGGATGACCTTGGCGTTATCCCGGTGCTGTTGCCAGGTCTCGGCGACCTCCAGGCCGTGTTTGTCATAGAGGTCCTGTCGGTAGAACTGGGTCTGGACCTCGACGGTGATCGGCAGGCCGGTCCAGTTGTCGCTGTAGCCCCCGCCGTGGGCCTGCCAGCGGGACGCTTCGAAGAGGTCGTTTGGCTTGTAGAAGTTCTCGTCGTAGAGGCTCCCGTCGTTGAAATACGGGTCGAGGGGCTGGAGCCACCCCTCCTCGCGGAACTGGTTGACGACCTGGTCCATGAAGAAGACGTCGAACTGTCCGGCACCGGTACTGGCGTCTGTCTGGCGCTTGGTTCGGAACTGCTGTTCCGGAAGGATGTTCCAGTTGACCGTTATCCCGGTGAGTTCCTCGAAGACGGGAATCGCGGGTTTGATGGCGTCGACCCAGGGGTGCTGGACAGCACCGATGTTGATCGACGAGCCGTCGTACTGCTGCCAGTCGATGTCCGCACTGTCGTACTCGCTGAGTGGGATGGCGAGGTCACCGTCGTTTCCGTCGGTGCCTGTGCTGCCATCACTTCCACCAGTCGAACCGTCACTTCCGCTCCCGTCTGAGCCATCGCCGCCGCGCGTACAGCCGGCGAGACCGCCGAGTAGTCCGACACCTGTCGCTTTCAGAAACTTCCGCCTGTTGGAGTTGGTCATGCCAGTTTGCCTCGTCCCTATCGAATTACCGATAGGTAATAAAGGTAATCATCTGTAAGGTAGAATACCCATCTCGCTGCGGGAGTTGCGGCAGTAACTAGTTCAAAAGCACCCTGAGAGACCGCTTCACCCCGGTTACGGGCGACCGTAGCAAGATTTTAATACGCAGTCCGAAAACATCAGTGGCACGGACCGACGTCGAGTCCGCTGTGTGCCCGACCGACCCGGGCCAGTGACGGCGGGCTACGACCAAACCGACTCATGACCAAACCCACACCAACTCACGACCGAGGTACTGTTGCAGTGACGACCGCGACCCGACCATCGGAGGACGGCTGATGCGCGCCAGTACGTTGACCGGCGTCGGCGAGATCACCGTCGAACAACGTGACCGACCGGAGCCTGCGGATGACGAGGTTCTCGTTCAGGTCGGTGCCTGTAGCGTCTGCATGACCGACTATCACATGTATCACGGCACCTTCGCCGCCGAAACGCCGCTCGTTCTGGGCCACGAGGGGGCCGGGACCGTCGCCGAAGTCGGTGCTGACGTTGAGCGCTTTGCGGTCGGTGACCGCGTCGCAATCAACCCCACAGTGCCCTGTAACGCCTGCTCGTACTGTAAGAAAGGGGAGACACACCTCTGTGAGAACAACACGAGTATCGGCGGTGCCGGTGACACCATCCTCGACGGTGCCTTCGCCGAGTACGTCCGCGTTCCGGCTATCAATGTCGAGGATATCGGGGAGATGTCCTTCGAGCGGGCCGCCCTCGCCGAACCGCTCGCCTGCTGTGTCCACGGCGTCGAACAAGCCGATATCAGACCGGGAGACAGTGTCGGTATCATCGGTGCTGGTCCGATAGGCTTGCTGCTCCTGCAGGCGTTTCGCAACGCGGGCGCTGCCCCGATTGTCGTCTCGGAACTCGACGACGAGCGGCGAGAACTGGCTGCCGACCTCGGCGCGGATGCCGTCATCGACCCCAACGAAGCGGACCCCGAGAAGGCGATTCCCGAGGCAGCCGGCGGACCGGTCGACGTCGGCGCCGAGGCCATCGGGCTCGTTCCGACAATCGAGCAGGCTAACGCTGTGACCGCGCCGGGTGGCAAGACCCTTATTTTCGGCGTTCCCGACCAGGACTCGACAATGGCGGTCAGTCCGTTCGACGTCTTCTTCGACGAGGTCGACTACCGCGGTTCGTTCTCGTTGACGACCGAGGATTTCGAGCGAGCGATAACACTGCTCAGACACGACCGCATCGACGCTGAGACGCTCGTCACCGAACGTATCGGGCTTGACGACCTCCCGACGGCGTTCGAGCGGATGGGCAACGCTGAGGGACTGAAGAAGGTGGTCATCCCGGGCGAGGGGAAGTGAGCGAGTTCGATTTCTGCGTCAGCCCTGGACGCTTGCGGCGTTCCCGGGCCGACGCATCACCGAAGCTGTTGTAGAGCGCGATGAGGCACCTGCGACGGTCTGAAAGGGGCATCTGTGACAGCGCTGGACAGTGACTCAAACCGCCTCACAATCGTTCTGTAGAGCAGAACACCTATATTTTACAGTACGCTGTCGTGCATGAAGGAGTTTTATGGCAAAAAATCATTGATGATTTCCCGCGACACCGGGTCCCACGACCCGAACTGTTCTGCTCTAGTGAACAGCTTTTTGACACCGACGGGTGTAGTATCGGTACCATGACTGACGAACCACGGTATGCGGTCGAGGCGACCCAGACGTCGGTGGCTATCCTCGAGGCGCTTGTCGACGCGGCTGGGCCCGTAGGCGTCACGGAGCTTGCGGATATCGTCGGGGTTTCCAAGAGCGTCGCCCACAACCACCTCTCGACATTGCGGGCGGCTGGATACGTGGTCAAGCGCGCAGAGACGTACGAGGCGTCGCTCCGTCCGCTGGCCCTGGGAGAGCGGACGCGCGAGGGGCTCGGTTTCTATCAGGCGGCGAAACAGCAGCTCGATAATCTCGCGGCGGCAACAGGGGAAACAGCGGCGCTGTTCGTCCTGGAAGAAACGGCAGGAGCTCCGGTGTCGATCGCCGAACCCGAGGACGGCTGGTCAGTCCCGTTCCACGCGGGGGAACGGTTGCCGCTCCACGTCAACGCTCCGGGGAAGGCGTTGCTGTCGTCACTTCCGGATGACCGCGTTGAATCAATCCTCGACGAGACCGAGCTCGCTGCACCGACTGACGCGACCATCGTGGACCCGGACGAACTCACCGAAGAACTGCGCCGGATCCGTGAGGACGGTATAGCGTTCTGCAGAGGAGAACAATATGAGGGGATCATCGGTGTTGCCGCCCCGCTCTCCGAAGTCAGTGGCAGTCGGATCGCCGCGCTAGGTGTCTGTGGCCCCGTTGAACGCCTGAATGGCCGATACCTCAGGGAAGATATCACTGGACAGGTCCTCAGCACGACGAAGTCCATCCAGGTCGCCCTCACATCGAATTGAGCGGGACCCCGGATAACGGACGTACTACTGTTAGGAGTAGCGTTCAGCTGCGGCCACTCGACTGGGGAGGTCAGGTTCCGGAAGCGAATGCAGCGATTGCGTACCGCTGCCGGAGATGGGTGACGGCCATACGGCCACAAGGAGGTACCGCCCCTCTCGGGAGTGTCCCGCAACGCGGCGTCGGGCCGCTCTGTTCCCCGGTTCCTGTGAGGCGAACCAGTGTTTCAGGAGTGTTGTTGGCAGGAATCCATACTGTTCTTCAACACAGAACGAGCAGTGGGCCAGGAGAGCCAGGTGGGTGTCGTGAGACAGTGGCGCCGGACACGGCAACGGCGATTGGCGGCCGCCTCGCCCGTCGTCGCCCGATACCGCGACGAGCAGTGGAGTCGAAAAGACAGTTCCCCCATAATTGAATGTGCATACACAGTATATAGGTACACTTTTCCAAGTGGAAGTGTCAATCGTGGCAATAGATATCCATAATTGAAATAATCAGGATACTCTCGGTACGAGACGTCGCGGCACAACGGATTCCAGCCGGAGATGTAGCCACATACAGCGGTTCTAAACTGAGAATCTCCGAGGTCGGACGTCCTGACCGAAACCGTGTTTCAGATCACTCCGCAACGACTGGGTTCCGCAGGGTTCCGAGTCCTTCGGTCGCCACGTCGACAGCGTCGCCGGGTTCGAGCAGTTCCGGCGGGTCACGGAAGAGACCGACACCGCCCGGCGTCCCCGTCGAAATGACGTCCCCGGGACGGAGCGTGGTGATTCCGCTGATGTATTCGACGAGTTCCGGCACGTCGAAGATGAATCTCCGTGTTCGAGGACTGGTTAGTCTCGCCGTTCACGCGACAGGCCACGTCTAAGCCAGCCGGGTCGAGTTCGCTGTCGGGCACCAGCACTGGTCCCATCGGGGCGAACGTGTCGTAGCTCTTCCCGCGGAAGAACTGTTGTCCGCGAACTGTGCGTCCTGCCGCTGACGTCGTTGACAGCGGTGTAGCCGGCGACGTAGTCGCGCGTCAGCCGCCGGACTTCCTTCGCCGTCGGACCGACGACGACAGGCGTCGAGAGCGTCGCGCCGAATAGACCGGTCTGGCCGCGTTCGTTCGAGCGGGTTCAGCTGAACTGGAAGACCGGTTTGCAGGTCTCGGACGCGAGGAACGCTTCGAACGCTGCCGCCGGGTCGTCCACGTCATAGGACGTGTCCAGTATCTCGTCGACGGCGATTTCGCCCCGCTCCAGCAGCCGAAGCGCCTGTTCGAAGTTGGTCCACGTCGAGCCATAGGAGGTGTTGACGTCGACCTCACCGCGGACGACCGAAGTGAAGGTCACCTCGCTCGTGTCGTTCGGAATACCGACCATGACGACCTGTCCGCCCTTCCGGACGTGGTCGACCGCCGTGCCGATACCGGTGTGGTGCCCCGTCGAGTCGAACACGACATCGAACCCGACACCAGCTGTCTGGGCGTCAGCGCGGGCGTCGAGGTCCCCGGACTGGACGTTCACCGTTGCGATGCCAAGGTCGTCGAGGAGCGGGAGACGGTACGTCGCGTCCTGGTCGAGGCCGGCGACGACGACGTTGGCGCCGAGAGAATCGGCCACGGCGGCGACCAGTACCCCGATAGGCCCGGGGCCTTCGACCAGCACGTTGTCGCCGGGCGTCGTCACCGACTGTTCGAGCACTGCCCGCGTCGCGATGCTTATCGGCTCCGTGACGGCCGCCTGCCGTAACGGCACGTCGGCGGGGACGGCGTGGAGGTGCTCCGGTGAGACTGCGACGTACTCCGCGTACGCGCCGTCGCGGTGCATCCCCGTGATGGAGAAGTTCTGGCAGACGTTCGGCTGGCCGTTCTTGCACTGAAAGCAGTGGCCACAGTCGTGTATCGGTTCCTCGATGACGTTGTCACCCGCGGCGAACCCGTCGACGGCATCGCCGACTTCGACGACCGAACCGGAGTACTCGTGGCCCATAATTCGCGGAATCGGAATCCACTCGTAGCCGCCGTCGTACTTGTAGGCGTGTGCGTCGCTCCCGCACAGGCCCGCCGTGTGGACTTTGACGAGTACCTCGTCGGTTCCTATCGTCGGTTTCTCTCTGTCCTGTGTCTCGACTTCCCGGGGGCCGGTCTGAACGATTGCTTTCATGATTGGTGGTAGTGTCGCTGGTGTGGCTCGCTACGCCTGGACGCTATCGGTCGACGTCTCGCCCGGTGCTCGGTCGGTGCCGAGGCCGGTCAGATACTGGTGCCCGTTCAGTCCGTTCGCTGAGTTACGGTCTACCATTGTCAACTACTGTAAAAAAGGAGAGTCCTAAATAATAAATGTGCCGGAATTTGGAACTAAATCCCAGCGACAGTGGACTGAGTCCACACGTTTCGACGGGGTTCCGGCGTCCGACTCCGGCGCAGACCAAAACTAAATGACGGTGTGGGTTTTCGGTTCGAGTACAGATGGAACGCAAACGCGCGACGTTCGAGGGCGCCCTCGAAGAGTTAGGGGTGACAGTTACCGGCACTACCGAGTCTGAACTCGGAGCCGCTGTTAGGGCGGCAATCACCGAGCCGGCAGTCGGTGTAGCTCTCGACGGGACGGTCGGTGACGGGACGTTCTCGCTCACAGAGACGCCGGTCACAGTCGACCCGACGCCAGTCGCGCTTCGCGAGGCGACCACCGGCGTAAGCGGCGCCGAACTCGGTGTCGGCGACTACGGGTCGGTCGTGCTGTCGATGACTGACCAGGGCAGCGAACTCGTGAGCCTGTTCGTCGAGCGCCACGTCGCCATCCTGCACGAGGACGACATCCAGCCCGATATGGACGCGGCGGTGGCGGAACTGGACGCGCTGTTCAACGAAACGGGCGGGAGTGCGATCATCGCGACCGGACCGAGCGCGACGGCCGACATGGGCGCACTCGTCAAGGGTGCACACGGTCCGAAAGAGGTCCACGTTATCGTCGTCGAGGAGGGGGCGTAACGATGGCGACTGCCGACGAACTCCGTGAACTGATGCGGACCGAGGGAGCGGCAATCGCGGAGAACACGCAGGGGTTCAACACGGGGCGCTACGACTCTGTCGCGGATCTGGAAGACTACGAAGAGCTCAAACAAGCCGCACGCAGTATCAAGGAGGACGCCATCGCCGACCTCCCGAATCTTCTCGACCAGTTGACCGAGACAGTCGAAGCGAACGGGGGGACGGTGTACATCGCCGACGACGCCGCTGACGCGAACGACTACATCCGCGACGTGGTCGACGAGCGAGCGGCCGACCGGGTCGTCAAGAGCAAGTCGATGACCAGCGAGGAGATCGAGGTCAACGAGGCGCTCGAAGCGGACGGCGTGGACGTGGTCGAGACGGACCTTGGCGAGTGGGTGTTGCAGGTCGCTGACGAAGCTCCCTCCCACATCGTCGCCCCGGCGATTCACAAGTCCCGCGAGAGCATCGCGGACCTTTTCAACGAGCGGTTCGATCCCGACGAGCCGCTTGAAACCGCCGAAGAACTCACCCACTTCGCCCGCGAGAAACTGGGCGAGCAGATCGTCGACGCGGAAGTCGGCATCACCGGGGCGAACTTCGTCACGGCCGATACCGGGACGATGGCGCTGGTCACCAGCGAGGGCAACGCCCGCAAGACGGTGGCGGCGACGGACACGCACGTCGCAGTCGCCGGCGTCGAGAAGGTCATTCCGACGGTCGGGGACCTCCATCCGTTCATCGAACTCATCGGTCGGTCGGGCACCGGACAGGACATCACGTCGTACGTCTCGCTGCTGACCCCGCCGGTTGACACGCCGGTCGTCGATTTCACCGACGACCAGACGCCGCTGTCGGAGTTCGATTCCGACCGCGATTTCCACCTGGTGCTCATCGACAACGGTCGCTTAGACATGCGCGAGGACGAGCACCTCCGGGAGACGCTGTACTGCATCCGGTGCTCTGCCTGTTCGAACTCCTGTGCGAACTTCCAGAGCGTCGGGGGCCACGCGTTCGGCGGGGAGACGTACTCGGGTGGCATCGCGACCGGCTGGGAGTCCGGTATCGAGGGGCTGGACGTGGCCGAGGAGTTCAACGACCTCTGTACCGGATGTACGCGCTGCGTGAACGCCTGCCCGGTCGGCATCGACATCCCCTGGATCAACACGGTCGTCCGGGACCGGATCAACCGCGGCAAGGACACCCCCGGAGAGTGGCTCGTCGACGGGCTCACTCCCGACGAAGAAGACGAAGGAGCCCCCATTCAGAAGCGCTTCTTCGGCAACTTCGAGACGGTGGCGAAACTTGGCAGCGCCACAGCGCCGGTGTCGAACTGGCTGGCCGACACGACCGTCGCCCGGCAGGCGATGTCCCGGGTCCTGGGCATCGACCCGCGACGAGACCTCCCGACTTTCGAGCGAGAGACACTCGTCGACTGGGCCGCTGCCCGTGATTCGCAGGTGGATGACCCCGAGCGCCGGGCGGTGCTCTACCCGGACCTGTACACGAACCACGTACAGGTCGACCGCGGCAAGGCCGCCGTGAAGGTGCTCGAATCGCTGGGCGTCGACGTCGTGGTTCCGCCGGCCCCCTCCAGCGGCCGCGCACCGCTGTCCCAGGGGATGGTCTCGACGGCCACCGACCACGCCGAACGGGTCTCTGAGACGCTCGACACCCACATCGAAGACGGCCGCGACGTGGTAGTCATCGAGCCGAGCGACCACGCGATGTTCACGCGAGAGTACGAGCGGCTCCTCGACGAGTCGGCCTTTACAGCCGTTGCGGAGAACAGCTACGAGGTGTTCGAATACGTCTACGGGCTGCTCGACAACGGGGCGTCCCTCGACTCGCTCTCGACAGTTAGCGGTGCTGAAATCGCGTACCACAGCCACTGCCAGCAGCGGACGCTCGGGCTCGAAGCCCATACCGTCGCCGTCCTCGAAGACTGTGGCTACGACGTGGTCACGTCCGATGTCGAGTGTTGTGGCATGGCCGGGAGCTTCGGATACAAGTCCGACTACTACGAGCTGAGCATGGACGTCGGCGACCGGCTCCGGACGCAACTTCGCGAGGACGGCGTGAGTGAGCGCCCCGTGGTCGCCAGCGGGACCTCCTGTCTCGAACAGATCGACGCCCTGCTGGAACGACAGCCGCGCCACCCCATCGAGCTGTTGGCGACCTGAGGGCGGCTCGTTCGATACCGACGTGGTGACCGAACGACCGGTCCGTTATCCACTGCCGGTCCCGTTTTGAGGCCGAATCGACTTCTCGGGACCAGTTTCGCACCTCTGCGTAGTTCGCCAGGTCACTGACGTTCGGATAGTCCGAGCCCCAGGTGACGCGTTCCCGGCCGAAGGTGTCCAGAGCCTGTCGGCGAGCCGGTAATGATACCGACACTTATGAGCTGGTAGGTCAGCTGTGCGCGTCAGAAGTGGACTGAGAGGACGCCCCGCGGACTGGGATAATAACAGACGTACTGCTGTGATTTATCGACCGGCAGCGCTGGCGGCGCTGTGTGTCGGCGGCAGTTCCCTCGGACGCTGCACGCCCGTTCTACCCCACGAGCAGCCACTCGTCGCCGGCGTGGCCCGCCAGTATCTTTTCGGTGCCGATTCCCTCTCTGTCGTGGGTGTCGAGGAAGGCCGGTTCCGCGATACGCTCGGTCGGTCTACGCCTGCGCTATGAGCCGGGTTTGCCCGCAAGGGCGACAACGCTGTGCCACTCAGGGAAAACGGTTACTCGCGGAGCGACGGCGCGACGAGCTGCCCGTTGTCGAACTCAATCGGCGTCGGCTCTTCGACGACACGGAGGTCGTCACGGTCGCGAGCGGCCTCGACCAGCGCGGGCGACGCGTAAAGCTGGTGGAGGTGCATCGTGTCGGCGGCACGGAGCATCCGAACAGTGTCGGTGTCGACGACCCCGATCGTCGACAGCGCGGCGACGATGCCGGCGCGGTCGGTTTCGACCACCGGCGGTAGTTTCACCCCGCGAATCGTGCTCGCGGTGAGCGCGTTGATGAGCGATGTCTGTGCGTCGAGTTCCGCGACGAGGGCCTCGTGGATGACATCCGCCGAGCCGACGCCCATCGCGTTCCCGTGGGTCTTCTCCGTCAGCCCGCGTGTGTAGATGCGCTTGATGTCCGGCGTCTCGGGAGCCGGCTCGTTAATCGAGAACGGTCGGCGGCCGATGACGTTGGTGTCGAGCCCCTGACCGCTGATCTCCTTCCCCTGGCGGTCGAACACCACGAGGTCAAGCTCCTCGAACGGGAGCTTCGGCATCAGTTCGTAGGCCGTCTCGAGCAGTTCCTCCTCGCGGTCGAGGAAGCCACTCGGGGGCACGCCTTCTATCAGCGTCGTCTCGTCGTGCTGGTCCTCGACGATTGCGACGCCGCCGACGATCGGCAGTTCTTCGAGGAGCTGGCCGGTTATCTCGGGAATCATCCGGCGGAACGACCAGTCGACGGCCCACTTGTGGGCGATCTGTGCGCCACGTTGCTTGCCCATGCCGATGACGAGCATCTTCGAGAGTCCGCTCTCGACGGGGCCGTCGAAGTCCGTGTGTGGCTTGACGCGGTTGATTGGGACGATGGCGTCGGCCGCCACGGCGCTGTCGTCGGCGACCACAGGCACGTCCCGGTCCGGGGTTCGCCCGACTTCGACGACGTCCATGGTCGACCGGATTTCACAGCCAATCGCCGACTCGGTCACGTCGAGTTCGTTCAGCATCGTTCGCTGGCCCTCGCCGGTGGCCCCGCCGTGGCTTCCCATCGCCGGGAAGACGAACGGCTCGTAGCCGGCGTCCGAGACTGCCTCGACGACGCCGGCGACGATGGTTGGGAGGTTCGCGATACCGCGGCTTCCGACGCCGAGTGCGACTTCGCCGCCATCGGGTACGTCAGCAAACGACAGCGATTCAACAGCCCGGGCGGCGTGTGTCGCGACGTCGTCCGACGCTATCGGGTCTGTCTCCCAGACCTGTTCGATGATACCGAGTTCGGGGAGCGGCGGGTCGCCACAGGCGTCGATGATTGTCTCTTCCGGAACGGAGAGTGCGTCCGCCGCGACCTGTTGATCGCTTGCGTTCATACGGGGTATATCAGCCCGTCCGTTTATAAACGTGACCCAGGGCTTGGTTGAACTGTGCCCCCCGGCCCCATCGGAACACAGCAGTTCGAGCGGTCCCAATCGAAAGCAGCCAGCATACGCCGGCTGCGGTCGTCATTCGCTCGAATCCGGGACAACGATCACGACCACGTCGTTGACGTTCGTCCCGGTCGGCCCGGTCTCGATTGTCGCCCCGACCTTCGAGAGGTACGAGCCGGCATCGTTTGCGAGAAGTGCGTCGCGGGCCCCTTCGCGGTCGTCGATGACGGCCGCGTCGGCGATAGCACCGGCCACGTAGGAGCTCCCGTCTTCGCCGTCAGTGTCGACGGCTGCGATGACCGCGTCTCCGTCGTGGTCCAGTGTGCCGGAGAGCACGAACTCCTGATTGGGGCCGCCCTGACCCTCGTCTCCGGTTACGGTTACTGTCGTCTCGCCACCGGCAAGGAGGACAGCCGGTGGCTCGACTGGGGTCCCTGTCGCTGTGGCTTCCTCGGCGATAGCGACGAGCGGCTTCGCAACCTCCCGGGCTTCCCCGCGCAGGCGGGACGTGAGCACGAGTGGTTCGTACCCGGTGTCCTGCGCGACGGCCCGGGCGGCGTCGAGTGCGGTCGCGTTGTCTCCGATGAGATGGTTCCTGACCAGGTCGAATGCCGGGTCGTCGGGAAACGGCGTCTCCGATATCCGGCCCTCTCGCCCGGCTTCGAGATGGTCGCGAACGGCCGGTGGCGGTGTGAGAGCGTATTTGTCGAACACACCGAGGGCGTCCGCGTACGTGGTTTCATCCGGGACCGAGGGACCGCTACCGATGGTGGACAGGTCGTTGCCGACGACGTCGCTAATCAGTAACCCGGCGAGAGTGGCGGGCGCCGCGCGTCGCGCCACCTGCCCACCTTTCAGGTCCGAGAGGTGCTTCCGGACAGCGTTGATCTCCCCGATCGGAACACCGCCACTGAGAAGCCTGTCGGTCGTCGTCTGCAGGTCCTCGAGCGTCAGGTCCCCGGCCGGAGCCGACAGAAGCGCGCTGGCTCCACCGGTCAGCACGAACAGAACGAGCGTGTCCTCGTCGGCGTTGTCGACCGTGTCGAGAATGTCGGTCGTCGCCTCGACGTTCCGGTCCGACGGTAACGGGTGATCGCCGACAGAACTCCGGACAGTTGCGGTATCGACAGCCTGCTTGATGACGACGTGGCCGCCGCTGAGGGAGTCGCCAAGAATCGATTCGAGCGCGCGTGTCACGCCGCCCGCGGCTTTCCCGCCGCCGCCGACGACGACATCGGCGTAGTCCTCGAGGTCGTACGTCGTCTCACCGATCGTCAGC
Organism: Haloarcula sp. 1CSR25-25; assembly: GCF_032027985.1. NCBI lineage: Archaea > Methanobacteriati > Methanobacteriota > Halobacteria > Halobacteriales > Haloarculaceae > Haloarcula > Haloarcula sp. 1CSR25-25. The sequence continues at coordinate 206,266 of NZ_JAHYBW010000004.1, read as the reverse complement.
GTCTCGCCGTCGCGGGTGACGGCCGACCTGGTAGCGGCTTCCGGAGCAGCCGCGTCCACTGCGGCCTCGATACAATCGAGAGCCACCTCGTGTGCGGGGCTGGCAGCGAGTGCTGCTCGGTTGCGAATCATAGGAAGGCATTCATCCGGGTCAGTAAAAAGTCTGGCTCAGTGGCTGTAACTGTCTGCCGTCATAAGAGGTACCCCTGATATCGAGCGTTTCGAGGCGGGAGGCTGCACGTGTTACTGTCTTTGCCACGTTGTCTGCCTGCATCTGATGGGTACGTCCAACCGTAGGTCGATAGTGCCAGTCGAGAGGATATACACACCGATTGCATCGCAGTCATGCGATCGGGTGTGCAGTGATGTTAGCAGGGTTTAATCACCAAAATTTGAAGCTGGAGTTCGGATATAAATGTAAATATAGATTATGTAATTTCTTCTGAGTGAATATGTCTACATATTTTACTTATAAATCCATATTTTCGAAATTTATCCGGGGATATAACATTATAACGATTGTTTAAACACATAGTTGCCGTATATCGGTACAAACAGGATTATTTCTCGGAAATGTAACCGGTTTTGTAGACAATCGACGGAGATCTTTCGACAGCAGTGCAGGAAGTAAGCGCTGGTGGACTGCGTAGAGTGCGCTGAGGCCGTCGATTTGAGCCCAAAGACCGGCCAGTCCAGTCTCACAGGCCGATAGGCAGCGAGATAGGCTACTACTGGCCCGACACCGACCACGGGCGTCTGAGTGACGTGATCACGACGAGTCTCAGAAGTCCAGTGTGGTGTGGACTTCGCTTCGCGTTGCGGCAAGTCGGGCGCGGACTGCGCGCTCGCTTGCGGCACTGTACTCGGTTTCGGCGACCGCCGTCTTGACCTCCGGAATCGTGACGGCGCTCATGCTGAGTTCGTCGAGGCCGAGACCGACGAGCAACTCCGTCAATTCGGAGTCGCCGGCCATCTCACCGCACATCCCGACCCAGGCGTCTTCGGCGTGGGCCGCCGTCACTGTCCGGTGTATCGCTCGAAGGACGCCCGGGTGTGTCGGGTCGTGCAGGTCGCCGACGCGCTCGTTCTCGCGGTCAGCGGCCATGACGTACTGTGTGAGGTCGTTTGTCCCGATGGAGAGGAAATCAACACGTGCAGCAAGTTCACCGGCCATGAAGACGGCACTTGGCGTTTCTATCATAACGCCGACTTCGGGGTCTGGCGCGCCTACGTCGCCGTCTTCAACATCAGCCGCCGCCGCGTCCAACGCGTCGAGTGCAGCGTCGAGTTCCTCAACCGTGGCGACCAAGGGGAACATGACGGCGAGGTCACCCGCTCCGTCCGCGCCAGCGCGCAGGAGCGCACGGAGCTGCGTAGCGAACAGGTTCGAATCGGGGCCGAGCGAGCGACGGATCCCGCGCTCCCCGAGAAATGGGTTTTCCTCTTCAGGCAGGTCGAGGTACGGGATGCGCTTGTCGCCACCGATATCCAGCGTCCGGACGACCACGCGCCCGTCCGGGAACGTGTCGAGTGCCTCGCGGACGGCCTCGTACTGTTCGTCTTCCGAGGGCGGCGTCTCGCGGTCGAGAAAGAGGAACTCGGTACGGTAGAGGCCGACGCCGTCGGCCCCCCGCTGTGCTGCGGGTTCCAGTTCCGCCGGTCGACCGACGTTCGCTGCAACCTCGATGTGTCGGCCATCGGTGGTCTCGACGGATTCGTCGACGATGGCTGCCCCGGAGCCGGCCGCTACAGCCGCTCTCTCGGCATCGTCGGGGCCGACCAGCACCCCGCCGCTATCGCCGTCGATCACGATCTCCTCGCCGCTCTCGACGGTTTCGAGAACGTCGCCGACACCGACGACGGCCGGCAGGCCGAGCGAGCGGGCGAAAATCGCCGCATGGGAGGTCCGGCCGCCGGTGACCGTGGCGAACCCGGCGACGCGTTCGGAGTCGAGTTGCGCCGTGTCGCTCGGCGTCAGCCGCTCGGCGAGGACGACACTCCCCTCGGGTAGATTGCCGAGATCGACCCGCTCGCCGTCCGTAAGCAGGCGGAGGATTCGGTCACGAACGTCACGGAGGTCGTTCGCGCGCTCGGCCATCCGGCCGTCCATCCCCTCGAACTGCTCTATGTGTTCGTCGAAGGCGGCGTCGACGGCATGTGGCGCGGGGAGTCCGTCACGGACCATCGTCTCCACGGCCCCCTCGATGGTCGGGTCTTCGAGGAACTGGATGTGGGCATCGAACACCGCGGCCTCGTCTTCCCCGATACGTTCAGCGGTCGCCTCGCGCTCGGATTCCAGTTCGGCGCGGGCGGCTTCGACGGCGTCTGCGAACCGCTCGACCTCCACATCGGGGTCGACGTCTGCCTCTTCAGGGTCCGGGAGCGAGATGTCGCGACCGTACCAGACGACCGACCCGACGCCGGAACGGGGCGTCACGCCGGTCCCACCGAGCGTGCGTTCAGCCATCGTCGGTGTCGAGTTCCCCCTCCGGTGTCGTCAGTATCCGTTCCAGTTCGTCGAGCACGGCCTCCGCGTCCGGGCCGTCGGCGACCAGTTTGATCTCTTCGCCCTGGCCGATTCCGAGGCTGGTGACGGCGATCATGCTCCCCGCCTGAACGAGGTCCCCGTCCGGACGACCGGCCGAGACCTCGGCCTCGTGGCCGTTGACGGCCTGGACGAACGCTGACGCAGGCCGGGCGTGCAGGCCTGCTTCCGGGACAATCGTCACGGTGCGTTCGAGCGTCATGCGACGGCACCCCGGAGCGCGTCCTGAATGGTCGCTTCGACCGCTGTCTCGTGGAGTCGGTCCTGAGCGTCGCCGTGAATCAGGGCCTCGTCGACCCGACCGGAGAGGCCTCGGGGGCTCTGTCGCTCTCGACTGTCTCCGAGCCGCACGTGTTCAAGCTCCGTGCCTGTCGACGCCAGTCTGTACGTTTCGTATATCTGGGTGACTTTCGGCTGCTCTGACGCCATTATCAGTAGAACGCTGCGATCCGGTTTAGCCGTTGTGTTGCGGTCACCTACGGTTCTACCCACATCCGACAGACCGGCTGTGTATATATTTACCCCGCCCGTAGGGCAATCCGCTACTAAATGAGGTCATAACTGAACAGACAGGTCAGTTATGGAACTATAATCACTGTATTCACAGCCACAGTAGTTCTGTTCGGTGAAAACGACTGTACTGGGCCAGTTTCTGCGGGCGGCCTGGGACGCTTCGGACGGTTTTCAGCGACCACGAAAACTTTATGCGTGACAATAGAAGCGGAAAACTGCACAATGGTCCCCTCCACTCGACGTGCCCTCCTCCACAGCGCTTGCGGGCTAGCGCCGCTGCTGGCCGGCTGTGGTGGGATTTTAGCGGGCAGCGACGAATCGACACGTACCGTCTCGGGAAACGATGGCTCGGTCAGTCCAGGGGCTGGCGCGGAATCCGACCCGGACGCAGTTGTCACACGTGTGAACACTGACCGTCAACCGGTCTGGCTCGATGACGGCGACAGTCGGCCGACCGAAAGGCCACACTCCCGTGGATTGGAGTCAGAGGTTATCGACACGGCAGGGAAGGCAGACCGGCTAGCCGTCGCCGAGGACGTGGACCGGTCCCGGATCGAAGCCTTCCTCGACGAGACTGATTTCGAAACGGAGACTGTCTATCTCCAGAGCGTGGTGATCGAGGAGTGTTTCCGGCTATCGCTCTGTCGGGTCAGCTGGACGACGGACAAAATATCGACCGACTACGGCCGGGTGAGCCGCCCCTACGACGAAGCCTGCACGGCAGGCAACACGGTGTATGCGGTATGGTTCATCCGCATTCCCGACGCACTCGATGCCGAGGACATCTCCAGTTATTCCTCCTCCATCGGAGGCAGGGGCTGTGACGACCGGCGAGTCGGTGCTGAAGGCGAAAGCGGGGGTGGGTCGGCTCAAAGTAGTGACCGCCTCGCCGGGGCCGGTGGTGAGCAGGCATGACTGACGATACGTCCGAGACGGGCGGAGAGGATGTCCGGATGACACGGCGTGGTGTACTCGCCCTGGCTGGGGCCAGCGCCGTCGCTGGCTGTAGCGGTATCGACAGTGTGGGTAGGGGAGACGAGACGACTATCGATGCCTACAACCTGCCCGATATCCGGCGCGACGAAGAGCGAGAACCCCCAGTTCCCCAGTCGGTCCCGGTCGACATCGCAACGAGCCATTTCGACGCCGCACGGGAGCGGGTTCGCTCGCTTCTGGCAACGCTTCCGACGCCGTTTGGACCGGAGGAGATTCCGAACGGCCACATCCGCCAGCACCTGACGAACGCCGCCGGCGACGCCTCGGACGGCCTCGACGATGCGCGGACGGCCCGAACCGGGTTGATGGCGTTACAGTCACTGCGTTCGGCCCGGGAACACGCCCGCTATGCCGCAGCAGGGTGGGGCGTCGTCGACCGTGGCCTCACCGCTGCTGGACTACAGACGGAACACAGCCGGACTGTGTCTGCGGCCCGTGAAACCCGGCAGGAGCACGACTACGTCGGGGCGGACCCGGTGCGTGCGGCGCTGGTTCACGCCCGCATCGAGACGGGACTTGAGCGGGCCAGTGACACGGATGTCATGCCCAGGGAAGAGTCAGAGTTGCTGTCAGTCGCCGAATGGGGCGAGACCGCCGAGTCGGCCCAAGCGTATCTCAGCGACGCTCACCACATCCGGGCGCAGTTCGCTGCCTCACTGCCAGCCGACGCTGGGACGATCGAGCCGACGCTGACCGATGCAGCAGAGACACTGCTCGCGGCTGTCCGAGACCGGCAGGCGGACCTGCCGCCGGAAACACCCGCTGAAGACCGCACTCCGGGGCAGATGGCTTTCGACGACCTCCGTTGGGAGGCCGAGACAGGTATCAGGCACGTCGCGGACGCCGCCGGACCCGCGAGTGCCGTCGTCGTTGCGAACAGCCGACTCGCCCGCTTCCGAGCACTCGACCGGATTCAGACACGCCGGGAGGCGGGGGAACTCGCTCGGCCGTCGGACGGGACCGCGGTTCGGGACATCAGACAGACCGCGTACGATGCGCTCACCGCGGCCCTCGAATCGAGTTCGCGCCCGGGACTGGTCAGGACAGTCCTCGTCGACGCCGGGTACAAGGTCCTGGCCGCCGACCGTGGGTTAACACACCACAGCGGGGAAGTTGCGGCTTCCACGCTCGATAGAAGCGTTGCGGACTACTGGCAGGCGACGGCACTCGCCCGTTCGGCGGCGCCAGCCGCGCAACAGACCGTCCAGGCGCTCCGGGCCGACTGAAACGGCATCGCGGACGGCAGTCCAGCGGTTAGACCAGTAACCCCCCTCGCCGCCGCGCAGGAATCCGCAATGCTCCACAAAACGTTTGCCCGAGGAGTCGCAGCTATCGCGTATGAGTTGGTCCCGCCGAGGCGCCCTCTCCGCCCTTGCAACGGGGTTTGCGACAGCGGTCGCCGGCTGTCAGAGCGACGACGATGTAGCAGGTCCGCCCGATGAACCGGAGCCTGACAGAGTCGAGCCGACAGCGGTCAGACAGGTCCGGGTCGACGAGGCCGCGGTGTTGTTTACGGAAGCCGATACTCTCCCGACCCCTGACAAGACCTCACGTCGGCATCGACGGGCAAGCGCCTACATCGCGTCCCGTGCCGAGTTCGAGGAGTTCAGCTGGGGAGAGACGCCGGAAGCCAGGCAGTTGCGCGAGTTCGTCGAGACGACTGACTTCGAGGAGCGGTCAGTGTACCTGCTGTCGACGGTCGTAGACGCGTGTCACGAGGTCCACCTCGTGTCGATGAGCCGAGACCCCGACGACGACCCGAGCGGCGATTTCTGCACCGGATTGCGACCGGCCGACGTAGCCTGTGACACGGACGACGACGACACGGTCGGGTTCGCCGTCCGGCTCCCCTACACCGTGCCCTCGTCAAGCGGCCACGGGACGGGCATGAGCAGTCGCTGTCGCGGCCCCACCCGACCGCCGGCCTTCCAGGCGACGGTCGTGCCGCGGAACCGGAGTGATGGCTCGTGAACCGCCGTGCCTTCCTGGCGGCTTGCAGTGTCGGAATCGGCGGCCTCGCTGGCTGCAATAGCCTGTCGGGCCTCGGTTCGGACGAGTCGCCGGACGTGGATACGCGGTCGTTAGCGGCGGAGTTCGAACCGGTAGCACCACCCGCAACACCCTTTACCGCCGAGTCGATAACAGAACGGGTCCGGGCACACGAGCAGCGAGCGGCCGAACTGCTCGCGGAGGTGCCAGCGGACCCGTCGATACCGAACGAGGCCGTCCGCGAGAGACTCGACACCGAGCGGCCCGAGACAGCACCGGCGGCGACGCCGCCGGCTGACGAGAGCGCGATGCGGTGGCTCGACGAGTGGCGGGGCCACCGGTCCCGCACCGCGACGGTATGGGGAATTTACCGGGCAGCGACGGGCACCGACGACAACACCCTCGTGACAGAGCGACGGCGCACCGTCCGCCGGGAGCTCGGCGCCGTCAGTGGAGACATGCCCTATCGGGGGCCGGACCCGATTGCGGCGGCTCTCAGCCACGCGCCTATCGAGGGGCTACTTCGCGAGAGCCACACCTACGTTCAGCCCCGCCGGGCGTTCCCCGAGGACCCCGTCGCGGCACCGTTTCGAGCGGGCGAGATCATCGGGGATATCGAACGTGCCCGCGGAGCGCTCGCGGACGCGCGGACACTGGTGCCCGACGAGGGCGAAGCCAACTGGGCGACGCTCGCCCGTGGTGCCGGCCGACTCCGTTCCTCGATTGGGACGACGACCGACGGACTGGAGCCGTACCTCGACCGGCGCTCGGATGCCTTCGGCTTCGAACTGACCGGCACCGACCGCCGGCTGTTCCGAGAGGGCGTCACCGCCCTGGAGTACCAGCGGCGCGACTCGCGTGCGGCCCGCGACGACGGGCGATACGCGACAGCCGTCCTCCAAACCGGACGGGCGCTCGTTTCGGCCGAGGTCCTGTCGGCCGTCGTCACCGGTATCAGGGACGGTCGGTTCCCGGACGAGCCCTCGGCCGACGAACTCCGAGCGGCCGCCACAGCTGCCCGGACAGCCCTCAGCGACCGCGAACAGACTCCCGACGCGGGACTGGCCGAAGCGCTCATACGGCTGGCGGTGTACCGACAGCGCGGCGTCATCGAGGAGATGGCGGACGGATACCGGAACAGCGCTGCGGCGTTCGCGGAGTTCACGCACGCGGCGATGCACGCCCGCGGTGTTCCGGCGGCGACGGAGTATATCCTGGCGCAAGTCCCACAGAGGGACGACTGACGACTGCTGGCGCCGGCTGTCCACTCGCTTCTGACGGTCGACAACGCGCCGCACGGCTGTCAAGCAGTGTCTCGTTCATCGGATTTCACCGGCCCTGACAGAGTCTGCGGTGTCCGCTCGGATTGTAGTCTGTCGTTGCCGGACACTACGTTCTCAGTTGGTGATACGTTGTGGTGGTAAATCACAGTGTTACCACTGTTATTTCAGTAACGAAGCTGTGGGGGACAGAGGCTTTTAGTTTCGAGTCCCCCTGTGTGGATGTAATGGATTCACGGGAACAGGAGCCTGCACACCAGCACGATACTGCGACCCAACCGACAGACGGCTTCGACGAGGAGAAGGCGCGACGCGGCGCTCGCCTCCTGCTCGAAGCCGCTGGCCGTAATCCGGATTCGGCGGGGCTATCGGACACCTGGAGTCGGCGTGTCCCGGAGATGCTCGAGACGCTGACCGAGGGCTCTCGGTCCGAGGCCGGGCCGACAATGCGGACCTTCGATGCGGAGACCGACGGCCTCATCGTCAAGACCGGAGTTCCGCTGCACAGCATGTGCGAACACCATATGCTTCCGTTCCAGGGCGTTGCCCACGTGGCCTACAGGCCCGGAGAGGAGATGGTCGGGCTGTCGAAGCTCATCCGGTACGTCCGGTGGCAGTCGCGCCAGCTGACGACACAGGAGACGCTCACGCGGGATATCGCGGTCGGGCTGGCCGAGGAACTCGACGCGCACGGGGTCGCCGTCGAGGTGACCGCAACGCACATGTGCGAAGTCATGCGGGGCATCGAAACGGAGACCGAAACGACGACCAGAGAACACGTCGGAACCATCAGCGAAGCGGACCGCACGCAGTTCAGGGAGTCTATTCGCCGCCACGCTACCACGGGCACCAACTAATTGCTGGGAGCGGTTCCGGGACGGTGTCGTGCCACATTGAGTCCTTCCACCGAGTCATGTCGCCCACCGCGAGCGACTCCAGACAGCAGCCGGGGTCTGAAACTCATAGTGTAGGCGAGTTTATAATTTGAGTGCTGCAGACGGCTCGTCAGCCGTTGCCTACTCCTCGTGGACCACGTAGTCCCCGAAGTTGTCGACGGTGCCGACAGGTGGTGCACCGAACGCGAGCCACACGTGTCGCTCGTCAGTGTGGTTACAGAGGTTCCGAACGGTGTCGGGGTGGACCCGGACGATTCCGCCTTCGGGGACCTCCTTGAGGTCGCCGTCGATCGCTATCTGTCCGTCGGTCACCGCGACGAACACCTCTTCCTGGCCGTCGTGAGAGTGTGGCGTCGTCACCGAATCCGGTTCGAGGATGACCTGGTTCACACGGACCGCTTCACAGCCCAGCGGTTCCGTGAGCTTCCGGACCGACGTATCACAGGTGTTGAACTGTTCAGTAGCGACTGTCGCTGGCTGGACGATCTCGTAGGCTGACTCCATACGTCAGCTTGGCACACGCCACTGAATAGCCTTTGTCCGGGGTGGCGAATGGAGCCGGGACGTCGCCGGCAAAACCGTTAGGCGCGTTCGCCGAGACCAGGGAGTATGAACAGTCGAGCGCGAACATCCGGCGGCCCTGAGCCAGTACCATGACAATCGCGGACCAGCCCATCGGCGAGTTCCTCGACGCCGTGGCCGCACAACAAGTGACGCCGAGCGGCGGTGCAGTGGCCGCTGTCGGCGGGGCGATGGGGGCCGCCCTGTGTGAGATGACCTGTATCCACACTGTCGGCGGCGACGAGCCCGGAGCCGCGCCGGCGGAATTGGCGGCCGTGCGGGATACCGTCGCCGACCGACGGGCGCAGTTGCTCACCCTCGCAGATGAGGACGTGATAGCGGTCGACGCGGTCCAGGCCGCGTTCGATTCAGGTGACGACGCGCGCATCCAGGCGACCCTGCAACGCTCGACGGAGGTCCCGCTGGAGACAGCCGAACTGTGTCTCGACGTCCTCGAACACGCCGTCACAGTGACCGCGGAGGGAACGTCGGTCGCCGTTCCAGACGCAGCCGTCGGGGCGTTGCTCGCTCACGCAGCAGTACGCGCGTCCGTATCGACCGTCCGAGCGAACCTCGATACGATAACTGACGAGGCCTTCGTCGCAGAGATGGAGGAGCGGTCGGCTGCGGCGGAAACAGCCAGTGAGACGGCGCTGGCAGAGACACTGGCGAACCTAGATCACTGAGTCCCAGCGTGTTCCGTTCCGGGCACCGAGTCAAAGAAAAACACGCGGCAACTGCCACAGGCGACGGCCAGGGCCTGCCGTGTCAGAACAGGCCGGAGATGTTACCGTCCTCGTCGATGTCCATGTCGGCCGCGGCCGGACGGGCCGGCAGACCGGGCATCGTGAGCGCGTCGGCCGTGAGCGCGACGAGGAAGCCCGCCCCCGCGGACGGGTAGACTTCGCTGATCTCGAGTTCCCAGCCCTCCGGCGCGCCTTTCTTGCTCGCGTCGTCGCTCAGCGAGTGGAACGTCTTGGACATGACGACCGGGTAGTCGCCGAAGTCGAGTTCGTTCATCTGCTCGATGTCGTCGAGCGCGCTGCCGGTGTATTTCACGTCGTCAGCCCCGTAGATCTCGGTCGCGACGGTGTGGATCTTGTCCTTGATGCTGTCCTCGTCGTCGTACAGCATCCGGAACTCGTCCTCGTCGCTCTCCTCGGTCGCCTCGATGACGTTCTCCGCGAGGTCGACGCCGCCCTCGCTCCCGTCGGAGAAGACGTTCGACTCAGCCGCTCTGACGCCGAGGTCGTCGCGGCAGTGGTCCAGCACGGCCTGGATCTCCTCGTCGGTGTCGTCCGGGAAGCGGTTGACCGAGACGACGACCGGGACGCCGAACTTCTGGAGGTTCGTGGCGTGCTTGTCCAGATTCGAGAAGCCGGCTTCGACGGCTTCGACGCCAGCCTCGTCGATTTCGTCGTAGTCGACCGGCCACTGGTCGAGGCCGTGGTACTTGAGCGCGCGGACCGACGCCACGAGGACGACGGCGTTTGGCGTCATGTCGCCCTTTCGACAGACCACGTCCATGAATTTCTCGGCCCCGAGGTCGGAGCCGAAGCCGGCCTCGGTGACGAGGTAGTCGCCCATGCCGAAGGCGGTCTTGTCGGCGACGAGCGAGTTCGTCCCGTGGGCGATGTTCGCGAACGGGCCGCCGTGGACCAGCGCCGGCGTCCCCTCGATAGTCTGGACGACGTTCGGTTTGATTGCGTCACGGAGCAACATCGTGGCGGGACCGGTCGCTTCGATATCTTCGACGGTCACCGGGTCGCCGTCCTCGTCGTAGGCGACGATGATGCGACTGATTCGCTCCTTGAGGTCCCCGAGGTCAGTGGCCAGACAGAGGACCGCCATCAGTTCGGAGGCGGCCGTCAGAATGAAGCTGTCCTCCCGCGGCGTGCCACCGGTTTCCCCCCCGAGGCCGACGACCGTCTCCCGGAGCGCGCGGTCGTTCATGTCGATAGCCCGCGGCCAGGCGACGTTGTTGATGTCGATGTCAAGGTCGTCGCCCTGGGAGATTTTCGCGTCGAGCATCGCGGCGATGAGGTTGTGCGCGGAGGTGAGCGCGTGGAGGTCGCCGGTGAAGTGGAGGTTGATGTCCTCCATCGGAAGGACCTGCGACCGGCCGCCGCCAGCTGCCCCGCCTTTGACCCCGAACACCGGGCCGAGCGACGGTTCTCGGATCGCGATCATCGCCTCCTCGCCGACGTGGTTGAGCGTCTGCCCGAGTCCGACGGTGGTTACCGTCTTGCCCTCGCCTTTCGGCGTCGGCGTCATGCCGGTTACCAGCACGAGGTTCTGTTCCCTGTTTTCGGCCTGTTCGCGGAGACGCTCGATTGCGTGCTGTTTTACTTTCGCGGTGTACTCGCCGAAGTACTGGAGGTCGTCGAGGCCGAGACCCCACGGCTCGACCAGTTCCCATATCGGCTCCATGTCGGTCGACTGGGCGATATCGTAGTCCGTGGGAAACGGCTCCTGTGTCTCTCCGGTCGTGGACTGCTCATCCTGTGAAGGCATCTCGACTAACCCTTCCCTACACCATCGTAATAATGTTAGCGAACCTGCCACTACCGGGATAGGATGTGTTCGATGTGCCGTTTCCCACCGCGCAGGCCACATCATGTATCTCGGCTTACGGGATTAGTTCCACATCCCGTCGCCGGTCAGCATGATAGATGCCGCGCGGCGTCGCTCCGACAGGGGACAGTCGACCCCAATTGGTCAACCCCCGGCGCTCCCTCAACCGGCAGAAAATCGCCCTGTATCGGCCCAGTACACCGCGACTCTGCTATCGGTGTGGACCCCGGGGCGATACATTAATCAGGCCACCGCCGGCCAGTTATGGTATGGAGTACCACGAGTCGGCGGACTACTTGCGGTCGCTACAGCGTCGTCGGCCCAAGTTGGGGACCGATACGACGGCGCGGATGCTCTCACATCTCGGGGACCCGAACGACGGGTTCGAATGCGTTCAGATCGCCGGGTCGAACGGGAAGGGAAGCACCGCTCGAATGACCGAAAGCGTGCTCAGGGCCGCGGGACTGGACGTCGGGCTGTTCACCTCGCCGGGGTTGAACGGCTTCCGCGAGCAGGTCACGGTCAACGGCGGCCGGATACCGAAAGAACGGGTCACCGAGTTCGTCGAACAGATCGAGCCCTGTATCGACCGGCTGGCCACAGAGGACGACAAGCCGACGCATTTCGAGGTACTCACCGCCTTGGCGCTCTATCACTTCGATGTCGAAGACGTCGACGTGGCGGTGCTGGAAGTCGGTATCGGCGGCCGGTACGACGCCACGAGCGCGGTCGACCCCGTCGCCAGCGCCGTCACCAGCATCAGTTTAGAACACACCGACCTGCTCGGCGATACTGTCGAGGAAATCGCCCGCGACAAAGCCCAGGTCGCGCCGCGGGACGCCCCGCTCGTGACCGGAACGACCGGCGCTGCCCTCGAGGCGATACAGGAGATTACCGACACCGTCACCGTCGGCGGCGAGACGGCTGCCGTCACCGCCGTCGAGAACGGCATGCGTTCGGCCGTCGAGAACCGTATCTCACTCACGGGGCCGGACTGGGCCCTCGAGTCAAACCTCAAACTGCTCGGCCAGCACCAGGCGGAGAACGCCGGCGTCGCGGCGACGCTGGCCCGACAGCTCACCGACCTGGACACCGACACCATCTCGGCGGGGCTGCGGGCCGCGTCGCTGCCGGGCCGGTTCGAAATCCGGTCGACGGACCCGATGGTGGTCCTCGACGGTTCCCACAATCCCGGTGCGATGGAGACGCTGACCACGCTCGTCGAGCGCTACGAGTACGACGACCTCCACGTGGTCTTCGCCGCGATGGACGGCAAGGAGTACGAGCAGATGATCGAAACACTGCCCGACGTCGAGACGGCGTTCGTCGCGCGACCGGAAGTCGACCGGGCCGCGAGCACCGCGTCGCTCGCTGCCGCCTTCGAGGGACAGGCGGCCCAGATACGGGAGGTGGAGTCCGTTCCCGAGGCCACTGAACGAGCGGTCGCCGCAGCCGACGCGGACGACTTCGTCCTCGTGACCGGGTCGCTCTACGCCGTCGCCGAGGCCCGGGACCGCTGGAGCCGACTGGTCGTTCCCAGGGAGAACCTCCAGCAGGCGTCAGCGGGAGAGACCAGTGAAGCCGGAAGTGAGCCCGACATCCGCCGACACGTGCTTTCGGTCACGTTGCGGCGCGACCAGGCGGGAGTCGTAAAACAGGCTTTCGAGGACTGCGGCGGCACCTGCACCCGTTCGGCTGTCGGGACGCCCGAGAAGCTCGTCGAAACGACGCTGTCGGGAACGCTGCGACAGTTTCGACAGCTCAGCAGTCGGCTGGCTTCGGCGGGGCTGGGGCTCGGTCGCCTCGCCACACAACTCGAAGGCACGCTGGCTGACAGAGCGTTCCCGCCGCCCTTTGACGGCGAGGAGGCCGCCGTGATGGGGATTCTCAACGTCACGCCCGACAGTTTCTACGACGGCGGCGAGTACGACCGTCGTGACCTCGCAGTCAAACACGCGGAGCGGATGGTCCAGGCCGGGGCGGATATCGTCGACATCGGCGGCGAGAGCACTCGCCCCGGAGCGGAGCCTGTGGCCGTCGAAACGGAGATCGACCGTGTGGTGCCCGTCATCGAGGCCGTCTCGTCGCTCGACGCGACCGTCTCCGTAGATACCCGGAAAGCCGCCGTCGCCGACGCGGCGCTTGACGCCGGCGCCGACATCGTCAACGACGTCTCGGGGCTGGAAGACCCCGAGATGCGGTTCGTGGTCGCCGACCACGACGCGTCCGTCATCCTGATGCACAGCCTGTCCGCCCCGGTGGACCCGGGTCGAACTGTGACCTACGACGACGTCGTCGCCGACGTGCTTCGGGACCTCGGAGAGCAGATACTGCTCGCCGAGCAGGCCGGCATCGACCGCGAACAGGTGATCGTCGACCCCGGCTGTGGGTTCGGGAAGAACGCCGCCGAGTCGTTCGAGCTCGTCGACCGCCTCCACGAGTTCCACGCGCTCGGCTGTCCGGTGCTGGTCGGGCACTCCCGGAAGTCGATGTTCGCAGACCTGAGCGATGCGGGTGCCGACAGGCTGCCGCCGACTCTGGCCACGACAGCGCTGGCCGCCGAACGCGGGGCTGACGCCGTCAGAGTCCACGACGTCTCCGAGAACAGCGCCGTCCTCAAGACGGTATCGGCGACGGCAGGGCGGACGTCCCGGCTTCGACAACAGTGAAACCTGTCCAGCCCGTAAGGTGTGTATGGTGCAGTTTCCGATTCAGCTCGGCTCGGGCCTCCTCGAATCCGTCGGGCAGCTGGCGGCAGTCGCTGGAACCGTCGTCCTCCTGCTGATACTCGTCGGTCTGGGTGCCTTCGCGTACAAGAGCGTCGTCGGCGAGGGCGTCCGCTGGCCCGACGAGAGAGAAGAGACGGACAGTGAGAACGAGGACGGCGTCGTCCAGGGAAGCCGCGAGGACGACTGGAAGTACTACTGAGGGCGACGTGTCAGTCGGTACTGCGGTCGTAGGAGTGCTCGAACTCCCAGTGGTACCGACAGTCCGTGCAGGTCGCCCACTCGGGGATGTGGAACCGCTCGGGGTGGCGCTGCCCGTGTTCCATCCGGCTCCGACAGACTGGGCACGTGAGATACAGGAGCGTCAGGTCGGCGAACTCGTCGTGGCTGTACTCGCCGACACACCGGGGGCAGTCGATAGTGTCACGCGCGTTGTGCTGGAAGATTTCCGACCCACACCGCGGGCACTCGACCGTGGCCGGCGGCCGCCTCGCCCAGCCGATGTCACCGTCGTACGTCGTCGTCGCCGTGTCCACGCTCGATAACCTGAACTTGTTCGGCCCGTCGCTCCGCTGGAGCGGCGCGACGACCCGCTCACCGACCCAGACGAGCTTCGAGAACAGAACCGCGAGCCATCCAGACACTACGCTATAGTACGTATTCTGACGGTTTAAATTTCCGGGCAGCGCCGACGCTGACGCGGTGCCAGGCGGTCGATAGGTTTTCACGGCGACCCACGGTATGTGTGGTATGAGTTGTGACGCAGTTGTCAGTGTCGCGCCGACCGTCACGGGACTGGCGGCAGCTACTGGGACGCCTATCGTGGGACAGCTGGAGCCCGCCGTTGCCGCCGAACTATCCAGGCCGTTCCGCGCGCTCGTGTCGTTCGTTCTCGTGCTCGTGTCCGGCGCGGTGGTACTCCAGTTGCGGCGGGGCTCAGTTGATGAGTCTATCGATGCGATTTCGGACAGCCCGGCGGTTGCCGTCCTCTATGGCATCGCCGGGTATGTGATAATCGCTATCGTCGGTCTCTACGGGGCAACAACGCTTGCAAGTTTCAGTGTCGCTGGCGGAATACTGGTCCGTATCGTGGTCCTCATCGGTAGCGCGTTCGTCCTGGTACTCACGAGCTTCGGGTTCCTCGTCGTCGGCACGCTCTTTACTGATGTCTTCGGCAACCGAAGCCCGTCACGGGGGCTACTCATCGGAGCGTCTCTCAGTGCCGTCACGTGGCTCCTGTTTTCACCCGCCGGCAGTATCGCGTCCAGTCTCGCCATCGCCGCGTTCGGTATCGGCGGCTCTGTTCGGGTCTGGATACACTCAGAGCGGACGGTCAAAACAGAGGTAAACGCCCGCTAGCGCGAACTGCGTATCTGTCTGAGAGCTGTCACTGCTGGTCACGTCGAAAACGTCAAAACGAGAGCGCTTCAGTCGGTACCAGTCGGACTCTCGTCACTTCGGTCGGAGATGTCCGTTACCATCTCGTCGCCGGAGGTCACGACATCCACGTCCTCCCGGTCGGTGAGGTCCTGGATGGTCTCTGCGAACTCCTCGGACTCCAGTATCTGGTACTCGTTGTCGAGCCCCAGATACACCGTATAGCACATCAGGCACAGGATGAGTGCGAACGGGAGCCCCGTGGTGATTGCGGCCGTCTGGAGCGCCGTCAGGCCGCCACCGATGAGCAGGATGGACGCGACGAGCCCCTCGGTGAGAGCCCAGAAGATCCGCTGCGTTCGCGGAACATCGTGTTTTCCGCCGGAAGTCAGGTGGTCGATGACCAGCGACCCGGAGTCAGACGACGTGACGAAGAACGTGACGACGAGCAGTGTCGCGAGCAGACCGCTCACGACGCCCAGCGGGAACTGCTCCAGCAGCGCGAACATCGCGACGGTCTGGCCGACCTCGTTGTAGGTCGCGAGTGCCTGTCCGTTCCCGGCAAGAGAGTTGAACATCGCGCTGCCGCCAAACACCGACAGCCAGAGCGTCGAGAACAGCGACGGGAGGAACAGCACGCCCAGGACGAACTCCCGGACGGACCGTCCCTTCGAAATGCGCGCGATGAACATCCCGACGAACGGCGACCACGCGATCCACCAGCCCCAGTAGAACACAGTCCAGGCAGTGGGGGTCCCGTTTGCCGCTTCGTTGAGCGTCCCGGTGAAGAACCCGAGCGCGAGGATGTTACCGAAGTACGCCCCGAGCCCCTCCACCCAGGTGCCGAAGATGTACACCGTCGGGCCCACGATGATGAGGAACCCGAGCAGTGCGAACATCAGATAGAGGTTGAGCGTACTCAGGCGCTTGACGCCGCCGTCGAGGCCCGCCGCGACCGAGAGGGTCGCGATGAGCGTGATACCGGCGATGAGCGCGACCTGCGGCCAGGTTCCTGTCGGGATGCTCACCGCACCGAGCATGTCTCCGCCCACGTAGGAGAGGCCAGTGTTGACCTGTGCGACACCGAGCCCCAGCGAGGTCGACAGCCCGAACAGCGTCGCGAACACCGTTACGAGGTCGATAACGTGGCCCGGCCAGCCGTAGATCCGGTCGCCCAGCAGGGGCCAGAATATCGACCGGAAGGTGAGCGGGAGCCCTCTATTGAACGAGAAGAAGGCGAGTCCCAGTCCCACGAGTCCGTACACCGCCCACGGGTGAAAGCCCCAGTGGAAGAAGGTCTGGGCCATCGCGGCCGCCGCTGCGCCACCGGTTCCGGCCTCGGCCCCGAAGAAGCTCGGGGGGTTCTGGAAGTAGTACAGCGGCTCCGAGACGCTGAAGAACATCAGGCCGATACCCATGCCGGCGCTGAACAGCATCGCCATCCAGGAGAAGTCACTGAACTCCTTCTCGGCCTCGACGCCGCCGATTTTGATGTTCCCGTACCTGCTGAACGCGAAGTACAGCAATGTGACGATGAATATGTTCACCGCCAGCAGGTAGAACCAGCCGAAGGTGTCCCCGATAGTGTTGAACAGCCAGGTGTACGCCGAGGACGCCGTGTCACCCATCAGTATCGTCACCGCAATGAAAAGCGCAATAATCACCAGCGCAACCGGGAAGACCACCGGATGGATGTCGAAGCCGGCCGCCTGAATGTTCGTATCACCGGGCTCGCGGTCGGACTCCGGGTGGAACAGCTCTACCTGGAGCCCGTCCGACATTTCGCCGGCTTGGTCGTCACTATCTGCCATACGTTACCCCCATCGAACGTGGTACTGGTCTGTTTAGTCTCATTGTCTCGATCTGGTGTAGTGCAGTGCCATCGTCATGCCAGCGACGTCCCGGCGCAGCGCGTCTGCACCATCTGCATCCTGTTTGCCTCGCTGTGCTCGGTCGGTGGGCAGGGGGCCCACAGTATCGACGTGGTTTATGTGCTATGCAGTCTCATACATATGCAGTGATGCAAGTCTTATAAAACTTCACCTTAGACCCCCATAGATACCCGATTGAAGCGG
Organism: Haloarcula sp. 1CSR25-25; assembly: GCF_032027985.1. Classification (NCBI taxonomy): domain Archaea; kingdom Methanobacteriati; phylum Methanobacteriota; class Halobacteria; order Halobacteriales; family Haloarculaceae; genus Haloarcula; species Haloarcula sp. 1CSR25-25. Next base: position 188,735 of record NZ_JAHYBW010000004.1, on the reverse strand, counting down.
TGTACTATTGTGACTCGCGGATAATTTATTTTATCTGATAGGTTGAGGTTTACCGCCCTGCTCGCTGGGTCTGGGGCGTGGTACGTGCGCATTTATTTCGGAATCTCACCTACGACCAGTATGGCGCGACTACTGGCGACAGGGGCGGCTGCGGTGGCGGCACTGCTCATGGGCCTCGGTCTCATAGGGATGACAGTCGGCGATTTCCGGCTCGCAGGGTTCAGCTTCCTCAGCGCGAGTCTTGTAATCTACCTACGCGAAACCCGGTTGGTAGACGCGTGACGGCGGTCAGATATCGTTGACGCTCATCCGCTGACTGATGACCGGAATGCTCGAAGTCCGGACCACTTTGTCAGTCGTCCCACCGAGCAGGTTTCCGAGTTTCCCACGGAACGCCGAGCCCAGAACGATCGCGTCCATCCCGTTGTCCTCGGCAAAGTCGACGATTTCCTCGCTTGGCGCGCCAGTCCGGAAATGCGTCTCGTAGTCGATGCCGTGGTCTTCGGCGACGTTGCCGAGTTCCGCAAGCACCTCCTCCCCGTAACTCCGGTACTCCTCGCGCATCTCCTCCTCGTCGTCTCTGAGCGCGAGCGCACGCGGCGTTCCCGGCAGGTCGATTACGTACAATGCGTGGACTGTCGCACCCAGCGCAGCGGCGAGTTTGATGCCGTGTTCAGCCCCTCTCCGTGCCTCGTCGCTGCCGTCATATGGGACGAGTATGTGGTCGTACATGCTACCTGACTCACTTGCACTACCACCACAATCCTGTTATAGGTTTCCCCGCTCAGGTTGTCAGCGCGTCGATCTGAACGCTAACTGGGGCCGGTGGAGTATCGCTTCAGGCTTTCCGTGCGACGTTGTCGACGGGGTAGCCCGCATCACGGATCGCTGTGATGATGGTCTGTGCGTGCTCTGCACCGCTCGTCTCGACGTTGAACACGAGGTACGCCTCCCCGATCTCGAGGTCGTCGACGGATCGCTCGTGGCGGACGTCGTGGATGTTGGCGCCCTGCCGTGCGATGACGCCCGAGATCTCCTCCATCACACCCGGCTGGTCGTCGATGCGGACCCGGAGCTGGAGGAGCTGCTGGCGTTCGGTCAACGCGTGGATGAGAACCTCACGCATCTGTGTCATGTCGAGGTTGCCGCCACAGAGCAACGGCATCACCGTCTCGCCCGACACGTCCAGACCGTCGCTCAGTACGGCGGCCACGGAGGCGGCCCCGGCTCCTTCAACGACCTGTTTGGCCCGTTCCATCAACAGGAGAATCGCCTGTGCGATGGCAGTGTCCGAGACCGTCACGACCTCGTCGACGTTCGCCTCGATGATGTCGAGTGTCGTCTCCGAGATGCCGCCGGTGGCGATGCCGTCGGCGATAGTGTCGACCTCGTCGAGCACGACCGGAATCCCCTTGTCGAGGCTCTCGTGGACAGTCTCCGCACCGGTCGCCTGGACGCCGACGACGCGAGTCTCGGGCGAGAGGTGTTTGATCGCCGTCGAGACGCCGCTGATGAGCCCGCCGCCCCCGATGGGGACGACGACCGTGTCGACATCCGGACAGTCGTGGTACATCTCCGTGCCGAGGGTCCCCTGTCCGGCGATGATGTCCAGGTCGTCGTAGGCGTGAACGAACTCGGCGTCGGTCTCCTCGACGACGCTTTTCGCGTGTGCCATCGTCTCCTGGAAGTCGTTTCCGACCAGTTCGACGCTCCCGCCGTAGCTTCTGGTGGCGTCGATCTTGGCCTGTGGCGCGTTCTCCGGCATGAAGATAGTCGAGTCCGCCCCGCACTTCGTCGCGGCGAGGGCGACGCCCTGTGCGTGGTTACCGGCGCTGGCGGCGACGAACGACTCGACGCCGTCGGCGACGTCCTGTGAGATCTTGTTGTACGCGCCCCTGGTCTTGAACGACCCCGTCCACTGGAGGTGTTCCATCTTCAGGTGCACCTCGGCGTCGACGAACCCGCCGAGGGAGGTGCTCCGTTCGACCGGCGTCTTCTTGACGACTGTGTCGTCGTCCAGGCGTTCGCGGGCTCGTTCGATATCTGCGTACGTGACCGGTAGCGTCTCCGAATCGGGTTGTGTCATGTGTTCGTGTCGTGTCGGGCTTTAACCCGAAGCCGTCGGGTGATTGCTCTGTCCTGTCATCTGGTGATGCGCTCCCGGGCCGGGTCGAACAGCGGCTCGTCACGCACCGTCGCGTCGTAGGTCTCGCCCTCGCACTGTATCTGGACCGATGTGCCAGCCTCGGCGTACTCCGTCGGGACGTACGTGTACGCGACCGACTCCTCGATGCTGTAGCCGTAGTTCCCGGCCTGCACGTAGCCGATTGCCTCGCCGTCTTTCAGCACCGGCCGCCCGCTCAGCATGATGTCCGTCGAATCATCGAGCGTGAGCGGCGTGATCTTGCTGTCGATTCCCTCCTCGCGGGCTGTCTCCAGTGCCTCCTTGCCGATGAACTCGGTGTCCATGTCGACGGCAAAGGGCAGGCCGGCCTCGAAGGGGTTCGAGTCCGTGTCGATGTCCGTCCCCCAGAGGCGGTAGCCCTTCTCCAGACGCATGGAACCGAGCGCGCCGCCGCCCATCGGTCGGACGCCGAGGTCCTCGCCCGCGTCCTGCAGCGTCTCCCAGAGGCGCTGGCCGTACTCCGTCGGGGCCCACAGCTCCCAGCCGAGTTCGCCGACATAGGAGACCCGGAGCGCGATGACCGGCACGTCGCCGACGTACATCTGCTTGGCTCGGAAGTACGGGAACCCCTCGTTGGTGATGTCCTCGTCGGTACACCGCTGGAGGAGGAGCCGGGCGTTGGGCCCCCAGAGGCCGATCGTTGACTTCGCGCCTTCCTCGACGTGAACCGACACGGTCTCGGGGGCTTCGTCTTCGAGGTGGCCGCCGTGGATGCCTGGGGAGTTGCCGCCGCCGGTGGTGACCATGAACTCCTCGTCGTCGAGCTTGACGACAGTGATGTCCGCGAGAATGCCGCCGCCGTCGTTCAAAAGCAGCGAGTAGCGGACCTGCCCGGTATCGATGTCCATGTCGTTGCTACAGACCCGCTGGAGGAACGCCTGGCTCCCCTCCCCCTCGATCATAATCGAACTGAACGTCGTCATGTCGAACATCGACACCTTCTCGCGGGTGTGGAGATGTTCGGCGGCCTCTATCTTCGAGCGGTTGACCCCCTGCCAGCCGTCCTGGTCGGGAATCCGGTCCTCGTACTTTTCGACCAGGTCGGCGTTGGATTCGTAGTACTGTGGCGTCTCCCAGCCGCCGCTCTGGTAGAACTCCGCGCCGAGTTCCTTCTGCTGGTGGTAGAACGGACTGGTCCGGAGTGGCCGGTGGTCGTCGGGCTGCCAGCGCGGCTCGACGATGCTGTACACCTGCTCGTAGCGTTTGGCCCCGCGGTCGACGAAGTAGTCTTTCTCGCCGGCGTGGGGCTCGAACCGTCGGACGTGGATACCGCCGGTGTCGACCGGGCCGGACGGCAGCCGCGGGACGCCGTTCTCCATCCACTCGGCGAGGATGCGGCCGTAGCCCCCGGAGTGAGTCCACCAGATGGCCAGCCCCGTCCAGAGGCCGTCGACCTGCGCCGTCTCGCCGACGGCCGGCATCCCGTCGGGCGTGAAGACGAAGATACCGTTCTCGGTGGCCTCGTACTCCACGTCCTGTGTCGCCGGCAGCAGTTCGTCGAAGGCCTGCTTCGCGGACTTGTCCCGCCCACGGTGGGTCGGCGTCTCCCAGTGCTCCTTCGTGAACCCCCTGACTGAGGCCTGGTGCTCCTCCGAGTTCTTCCCCATCGCCTCGGGGTCGACTGAAAGGGTCTCGTGGTTGTACGACCCCATCCCGAGCGCATCGCCGTGTGTCCGGAAGTAAAGCGAGTGGTCCTGGTCGCGGCCGACGGGCTGGTGTGGCCCTTCGCTCATGTACTCCGCGATAGAGCGGTCCCCGGGGACCTCCAGTCCGGTCGTGTTGTCGCCCACCGAGGTCTCAGCGTCGGCGAGTTCGTCCATCGGTTCGGTGACGACGTACTGGTGCTCGACAGGCGCAATCGGGAGGTCGAGCCCGGCCAGTTGCCCGGTCTGGTAGCCCCAGTTGTTCGTCGCGATGACCGCTCGCTCACAGTCGATGCGACCCTGGTCAGTCTCGACTGCGTTTATTTCGCCGCCCGAGACATCCAGGTCGGTGACCTCCGTGTTCCCGTAGAACGACGCCGAGGAGTGCTCCATGTACCACTGCAGTGCGCCGATACCGTCGACGCGCCCGTCGGTCGGCGAGTAGTAGCCGCCCAGAATCTCGTCTTCCTCTACCATCGGGAGGTGCTCGGTGACCTCCTCGGGGGAGAGCAGCTGTGGTTCCGGGAGCCCGTAGGAAGTCGCCCATTCTTTTCGGCGACGGAGGAAGTCCATCCGCTCCTCGCTCCGGGCGACCTCGATACCGCCTACCTCGTCGTAGACGCCGGCATCGGAAAGGAGCCGACTGGTGTAGTAGGCTGTCTTCGTCTGTATCTTCGACGGCGACGTCTGGAACATAATCCCGGGGGCGTGCACCGACGAGCCGCCAGTGACGGGAAGCGGTCCCTGGTCGATGACGGCGACATCTTCCGCGCCGAGTTCGGTCAGGTGATACGCGACGCTACACCCGACGGCCCCGGCACCGATAACGACTGTATCCGCCCGAGACGGGGGAGTCTCTGTGCTCATGTATCTCGTTTGGGACTGTTTCTGTCACGATGTTAAATACACCGGTGGTAACCGTCGCAGTTCGTCCCATTCTGGCGTTTTAGGCGCTCTACCTACGATATGAGACGATGCTGTGATATGGACCGGGACCACGGCGAACGTGTATTGAGCCGAACCTCAGCATACTGCGCCGTTGACAATATCTGGAAAAACTGAATTCTGTCGCCTGACCCATCGGGCTTTCACCGGCTGGAAAAGCGGGCAGCGGTTCTTGAGTTCGGAGGTCGGAGGCCGGAGGCCGAACTCAGGAGACCAGCGGCTCCTCCCGGACGGTCGCGTCGTAGCGCTCGCCCTCGTAGAGGATTTCGACGCTTGTGCCGGGTTCGGCGTACTCGGGCGGCAGGTACGTGTAGGCGACGCAAGCGCCTTCGGTGTAGCCGTACTCGGCGCTGTGGAGATAGCCGATGGTTTCCTCGCCGTCGAGGACCGGCTTGTTGTCGAGCACGACGGCGTCCTCGTCATCCAGCGTCAAGCATGCGACTTTGTGGTCGATGTTGTCGCCGTCGGCGGCCGCCGCGACCGCCTCCTTGCCGATGAAGTCGGTCTCGAGGTCGACGGCCCAGCCCAGGCCGGCCTCGTAGGGGTTGTGCTCCGTGTGGAGGTCCTTCCCCCAGAGCCGGAACCCTTTCTCGATTCGGAGCGAATCGAGCGCGCCGTTGCCGTACGGGCAGATGCCGTACTCCTCGCCGGCCTCCATGATGTGCTCCCAGAGGCGTTCGCCGTACTCCGAGGGCGTGTAGAGCTCCCAGCCGAGTTCACCCGCATAGGAGACCCGAAGCGCCGTCACGGGGATGTTCTTCACGAAGAACTGCTGGCTCGTGAAAAACGGGAAGGCGTCGTCCGAGAGGTCGACGTCGGTGACCTTCGAGAGGACCTTCCGGGCGTTCGGGCCGGTACAGACCATCGCCGCCAGGTTGGAGGTCACGTCGTTGACGACCACGTCCTCTGGGGACTGTTCACGCACCCACGCGACGTGGTTGTTGCCGACTTCCCGGCCCGTCGTCAGCAGGAGGTAGCGGTCCTCGTCGGTCCGCGTGACCGTGATATCCGCTCGGACCCCGCCGCCCTCGTTGCACATCAGCGTGTACTTCACGTCGCCCACGTCGATGTCCATGTCGTTCGTACAGAGGTACTGGATGAACTCGCCGGCGTCGCTCCCGACGACCTCCATCTTGTTGAAGGGTGTCATGTCGTGGAGGCCGACGTTCTCGCGGACGTTCAGCGCCTCGGCCCCCTCGATCGGCGACCAGTACTTCGCCTCCCAGCCCTCGCGGTCGGGAATCCGGTCGCCGTACTCCGCCAGCAGGTCGGCGTTGGAGTCGAACCAGTGTGGTGCCTCCCACCCGGCCTCCGCCCACAGTTCGGCGTCGTACTCCTTGTGGGTGTGGTACATCGGGGTCCGGCGGATGTCCCGCTGTTTGTCGGTCCAGACCCACTTGGGGTGCATGATGTTGTAGACGATGCGGTACTCCTCGCCGCCGATGTCCCGGGCGAAGTCCCAGCTCCCCTCGTGTTCGTCGAAGCGGTTCACGTCACAATGTGCGAGGTCGATCGGACCGGACGGGAGCCGCGGGACGCCGTGTTCCATCCACTCGGCGAGCGCTTTGCCGGCACCGCCGGCGTGGGTGACCCAGATGGCCGCCGCCGTCCAGAGGCCGTCGTACTCCTGGACGGGCCCCATCACGGGGAGGCCGTTGGGCGACTCCGCGAACATGCCGTTGTACTTGTGTTCGAGCTCCTTGCCGGCCGTCGCCGGGAGCAGTTCGTCGCTGGCCTGGCGCGGCGCCTTGTCCGGCCGGTCCGGATGGGTCGCGTTGTCCATGTGGTAGTCGGTGAACTCGTGGACCGACCCCTGCTCGCCGTCGGGGTCGTTGCCGCCGAGTTCCTGTGGGTCGGGCACGATGGGCTCGTGGTTGTACGAGCCGATGCCGTAGGAGTCCCCGTGGTTCCGGTAGTACATCGCGTTGTCCTGGTCGCGGAGAATCGGCCGGTCGGGACCCACGAGGAGCCGCTTTGCCTTCTCCCCGGAGACGTTCTCGTAGTTCTCGAACAGCGGGTGGTCGGTGATGTCGACCGCGCTGTCGGCCAGTTCGTCCAGCGACTCGGTCATCGTGTACTGGTGCTCGACCGGCGTCACCGGCAGGTGCACGCCGAGTTTCTCGCCGAGTTGCCGGGCCCAGATGTTCGTCGCGACGACGACCTCGTTGCACTCGATGGTGCCGTTCTCCGTGACGACCGCCTGCACGGAGCCGTCCTCGGTCTCGACGTCTTCGGTGCGGGTGTGCGGGACGAACTTCGCGCCCCGGTCCATCGATTCCCGGGCCAGCGCGTCGCAGGCGACGACGCCCGAGACCTGCCCGTCTGTCGGGGAGTAGTAGCCGCCCTTGATCTGGTCGGCGTCGACGAGCGGGAGGTGCTCGGTGACCTCTTCGGGCGAGAGCAACTGCGGGTCCTCGATGCCCCAGGCCTTGGCGTACTCGACGCGGCGCTGGAGGAAGTCCATGCGCTCCTCGCTTCGCGCGACTTCGATGCCGCCGGTTTCGTTGTACGCCTGGTGGCCGTCCGCGCCTTCGAGGTCCGAGTACAGCCGCCGGCTGTAGTCCGCAAACTGGCCGAGGACCTTCGGTTCCGCGGTCTGGAACATGATGCCGGGGGCGTGGGTCGAGGACCCGCCCGTGGTCGGCATCGGTCCCTGGTCGACCACGACCACGTCCTCGCGGCCGAGTGCTGTCAGCTGGTAGGCGATGTTGCAACCGACGATTCCAGCACCGACGATGACAGTGTCGGCCTGGGTCGGCAGGCTATCGGTAGGCTCCATGACTCTGGGTAAAACGTACGATGGCGTGGCAATATAGTTACCGCCTGGCCGCTCTCCTTTGCAAAGTAACAGTACGGTATCAGTTAGTGTTTCAGAATAACAGGAGTACCATTGTTAACAGATTCGCGTCCTGTACGGTGGTCGTTGCTCTCTCTCAGAGTGTGTGAGCTGCTCACAGCTGGAAACCTGTCTTGTCAAGTTATATGTTGTCAGTTCTCTGACTGACGGAGGATAGCGGGGCCCGTCGACAGCCGCCACACGGGTCGGCGTTTCTGTTTGGGCACGATACCGTAGGGTGTACCGCATACTCCCGGTGTTTTTTGTCTGCGCGCCGCCGGATATAGGTATGGACTACACGTCCGTCACGCACACGACGACTGACCGACGGCTCGGACGGTTGCCGTCGGGGCGGGACGTGTCCGTGACTGTCCACCGATACGTCGGTGGCCCCGGACCGACAGTGTACATCCAGGCGGCCCAACACGGCATCGAACTCAACGGTCCGGCCGCGTTACGGCGTCTCCACGACCACCTGACCGACGCGGCCGTTGCCGGGACAGTCATCGTCGTCCCGGTGGTGAACCAGCTCGCGTTCGACCACCGGTCGTACATGACCCCCGGCGAGTACGACGTGATGAACCCGAACCTGAACCGCGTGTGGCCGGGTGACGCGTCCGGGAGCCTCCAGGAGCAGTTCGCGGCTCGCCTGTGGGAACTCGTAACCGACGCCGACGCGGCCGTGGACCTCCACACCGGCACGGCAGACATGCTGGAACACGTCCGGTGCCGGGCGGGCGACCCGGCCGCCAAGCGCCTGGCCCAGGCGTTCGGCACTTCCTACAGACTCACCGACGGTCACGGGGACGGCGACGACGGGTCCGGGGGGACGTTCCGTGCTGCCGCTGCGGGAGCCGGGATTCCGGTCATCACTGCAGAGCTCTCGAACAGTCGCCGGATAGCACAGAGCGCAGTCGCGGCGGGCGTCGACGGCATCCGGAACCTCCTGCGCGATCAGGCCGTCCTCCCGGCTGACCCAGAGCCCCGGGCCGAGCAGACGGTGCTCCGAAACGACGCGGAGGCGGTCACCGCGTCGGAGTCGGGACTGTTCGAATGTCGGTCCGACATCGCCGTCGGCGACACCGTCGACGCCGGGGAGCGACTGGGGACCGTCTACGAACCCTCCTCGTTCGAACAACAACAGGTCGTTTCAGCGACAGAACGTGGAGTGATATTCTCGCTTGCCAGGGAGTCTGTCGTGGTAAAGGGAGAGCGCCTCGCAGGCATCGCGACACCGGAATAGATGTCACGTGTGCGGGAAAGGAGACAGTTCTGACCGTGACGGTACTACCGCAGTTTAGGGGAGGTATATAAATGGGTTGGGTATTCCACACCTATCTCTACACCATAACGTGTCATAGTCACTCAATAACATGGGACTCCACACCGCCTTCACGGCGCTTGCAGAGGTCATCGACGTGTACGAATCCCGCGGTCGGTCCATACAGACCGTCGAAGCATCGCCGGCCGACACCGGGAAAGCGGTCCTCGACGTGACGATGGCGATGCCGGTCTCACTGCAGTCCGGCGCCAGCGCCGGGGAGAGCCTCACGCCGGAGGCGGCGAGGCTAACCGACGGTGGGGACCTCGAAGTGACGTTCTCGCCGTCGGCCACTGACCCCCCGTCGATTGCCGGTGTCTCACTGTCAGTCGGCGACGCCTCGGCGACCGTCACCGACGACGGATTGCTGCTGACAGTGGAGCTGACAATCGACGCAACGGGGGGTTCGGGCGAGGCGGCCAGCGTCGATTGCGGTCCGGAGCGAGACGACGACGACTTACCTACAGCCGACACCGTGGCTTCGGCCGGCACTGGCTGCAGTGCATCCGACGGCTCAGGGGTCCCGGACTCGGAGTCTGTCTCTGCTGGAGGCGAGGGGTCACACGCACACTCACGGTCAGACGAGGCGGGCACAGAAGACACCCAGTCTGACCGCGAGCCGGACCCGGAATCGGACGCGTTCGCCGCCGTCCGCGACGACTCCGTGCCACCGTACGAGGACACCGACTACCTGCAAGCCCTGTACGACGAGTGCGACAACTTCAGAGAGATCGCCGAACGGATACAGATGGATGTCTCCTCCGAGACGGTCCGCAGGTACATGATAGAAGCGGACATCCACGTCCCGAACACGTACAACACGTCCAGTGACGACGGCGAAGTGGCCGCCGGATCAGAGGGGTCGGGCGACACAGCGAGCCAGTCCGAGGCCAGCGAAGGTAGCGAACAGGTCAGCGCGGCCGAACCGGTCTCGACCGAGTCAGCAGGCCCCGACGAGGAATCGGTCAGTGAACTCCCCGACGAGCAACTGGTCACTGACGGGATCGGACTCCCGGCCGACGTCCACCTGCGCGATGTCGCGGACGCGGTCGCCGATTCGGACACTGTGTACGAGGTCCAGCGATGCCTGAGCCTCGACCGTGGCCAGACCAGGGACTTGCTCGAGGAACTCAATCTGTTGGACCTCGTCCTGTGCCGGCTCGCGGACGAACCAGACCACGCCGTCGCCTACGAGACTGTGGCCAGTCGAATCCAGCAGTGTGCGCCCCACGCTCCGTGATAGAACCACCTTCTTATAAAGGGGTTAGATGCCTCACCCACAGACCAAAGTACTGGTACGCCTAACTTCTGTTAAATCATGGCCCTCGGAACACGCACTGTCTCAGATAGTCAGGGTGTCCAGACACTGCTTACAGGCGCCCGGTTCGAACTGATGCCGTTCGAGAGCTTCGACGAGGAGATCACACACCTCCCCGACAACGCGACGATCGCGATAACGACCTCGCCACAGCTCGGCATCGAGAAGACCGTCGAAAAGACGGAGCAAGCCGCTGCGATGGGGTACGACGTCGTCCCACACATCGCGGCCCGCTACGTCGAAGACCGGGAGCAACTCGAGGCGATAGCCGGGCGACTGGAACAGGCAGGCATCACGGACATCTTCGTCCCGGGCGGTGACCGCGAGGAACCGGCCGGCGAGTTCGAGTCGGCGCTCGACATGCTCGAAGTGCTCGCAGACACCGAGTACTCCTTCGAGGAAGTGGGCATCACGGGCTACCCCGAGGGCCACGACTTCATCGACGACGAGACGCTGGCGGAGTCGATGGACCAGAAGGCACCCTATGCGACCTATATCGTCACCCAGCTCTGTTACGACCCGGATGCCGTGCTGGAGTGGGTCGAAGACATCCGCGCACGCGGTGTCGAACTCCCTGTGGAGGTCGGTATCCCGGGCGTGATGAACTACCAGCGGCTGATGCAGATCTCCCAGAAGGTCGGCGTCGGTGACTCGATAAAGTTCCTCAGGAAGACGACAGGCATTCTCGGGTTCGTCAAGCAACTGGTCGGCTCTCGCGGGACGTACGAACCAGACGAACTCATCGACGGCCTCGCCCCCTACGTCGGGGACGACGAGTACAACATCCGCGGCGTCCACATCTACACCTTCAATCAGACGCCCGACACGGAGAAGTGGCGGCACAAGCGCCTGGAGAGCTGACCGGCACCTCAGCGACGCCCGCTGTCGGTGAGCCTGTCGAGGTCAGCGGTACAATTACCTGATGGAAAAACAATATTTATTTGGCAGGTACACGTCACCCGTATGGCCCCGTCCGCCGGACTGTTGAACGCAATTCTGACTGGGTTGGTCACGGGTAGTATCATCGCACTGGGTGCAATCGGCCTGTCGCTGGTCTACGACATCGCCGAGGTCCCGAACTTCGCCCACGGCGACCTGTTGACACTGGGCGCCTACGCCGCGCTGCTGGTGAACAAGCCACAGTCCGTCCCGCTGTTTAACGTGTTCGCCTCGGGCCAGCGTGCGGTGGGTCCCACGGGCGCCGGGCTGCTGTTTGCCGCCTCGGCCGCTGGGGTCCTCGGGTCGGTGTACCACCTCGGCGGCGTCGACGCGATACGCGGGGGCTGGTGGGCGGTTGACGTGTCACCGACGGTGGGGACCGCCGCGCACGTCGGAATCGCAGTGTTCGTCGGTGCGCTCATCGTCGCCGGCCTCCCGTCCTATCCCGCCGCACTCCTGTTCGCCGTCGTCGTGCTGGGAGCCGCGGTCCCGCTGACCGAGTCGGTCGTGTTCCGCAAGTTCCGGGAGAAGGACGTCGAACTGGCGATGATGCTCATCGTCTCCCTCGCGATGGCGTTCATCATCCGGTTCAGTATCCAGACCGTCTTCGGCGGCGACATCCGGTTCTACGAGGTGGACACGACGATTCAGGCGGCCGGGTCCAGCGTCAACTTCACGTTCGCGAAGCTGATCGACTTCCTGGTGTCGAGCAACGGGGTAGTTATCAACGTCCTCGATACACGCGGCACGGAGAACCTCCAGTTGTTCACCCTGGGCTACGGCTGGCTGGAGGTGGTCGCCATTCTGGGCGTTACAGCCCTGGTTGCGGGTGCGGGCTACCGACGCCGCCGCGACACCGCGGGCGTCGTCGGCCCACGCCTGGCTGCTGGCCTCGCCGGCGGAGCCCTCCTGCTGGTCGGTGGCGCACTGTTCGCCGGTGGCGGGACGGTCCCGTCGGAGACGCTGTACGCGACGCGCCTGCGAACGTCGCCGCTCAGGCTCGGTATCATCCTCATCGCGCTCGGTCTCATGGGGTTCCTCCACTACCTGCTGCAGGCGACGACGCTCGGGAAGGCGATGCGAGCGACCAGCGACAACCGGGACCTGGCGATGATCCGGGGTATCAACACGCGCCGCGTGATGATGGTCGTCTGGATCATCGCGGGGATGTTCGCCGCGGTCGCCGGCGTGTTGCTGGGCTTCCTGTTCAGCAACATCACCATCAACCTCGGCTTTTTCCTGTTGCTCCCGATGTTCGCCGGCGTCATCCTCGGCGGTATCTCGGTGTACGGAGCCATCCTCGGGAGTTACGTCGTCGGACTCGCGATGGAAGTCGGCATCTTCGCCATCCCGGGGCTGAGCGCGACCTACAGGGTGCCCGTCGCGTTCGTCGTGTTACTGCTCGTCTTGCTCATCAAGCCCGAAGGAATAACGGGGGCCTAACGGATGGCGGTATCCGACGTCGTCATCTCGTTTGTCGTGCTGGTCGCCATCTACGGCATCCTCTCGTACGGACTGACCCTGAAGTACGGCCACACCGGGCTCCTGGACTTCGGCCACGTGGGGTTCTTCCTCGTCGGCGCGTACACGTCGGCGCTGTTCGTCCTCCCGCCGGACGACCCCGGCGACTTCACGGCCTACGTCGTCGGGCTCGGCGACGTCCCCGTCGTCGGGACATGGATCGTCGGCATCGCAGTCGCGACCGTGCTGTCGGGGATAATCGGTGGGCTGGTCGCGCTGCCGACCATCCGCCTTCGGGAGGACTACCTCGCGATCACGGTGCTTGGCGTGTCGGTCATCTTCCAGCGGTTCATCCAGGCCGAGTCGTGGTTCGCGAACGGCCCCGACGCGCTGCGCGGGTACAGCCCGCCCCTGAAGAGCAGCTTCCCGCTCTTGTTGGAGGGGCAGGTCGGCGTGCCGTTCCTCGGTGTGTCGCTCCCGGCCACACCGGTTCTGTTCGGCGTCATCACGGCCGTCGTCTGGGGTGTTGCCCTCGCTGTGCTCGCCGGGGAGCGGGGTCGCGGCTCCCCGTTGCCGGTGTCGACGCTGTATCTCGCGGGCTCGTTCGGGCTCTCGACGCTGGGTCGCTCCGACGGCCCGCTGGCGAACCGGGTCCGGGTGGCCGCCGCCGGGGGCGTCGTCGCCGCCGGGCTCATGGCGGTGTTGCTGGCCGTCGCGGACCGCATCTTGCTGGTCGGCGTGCTGGTCTCCGCGTTCACCTGGCTCGTGCTGGTCGCGGTCCTGGCCCGACAGTTCGGACGGTTTACCCGCCGTGAGTGGGTGAGCGGTATCGGCCTCGGCACGGCCTTCCTTGTCGCCTTGCTGCCGATTCCCTACGCCGACGCCGTCTCGGTCAAAATCGGCGGCGGTCTGCTCCTGCTCGGGGTCGTCGTCGGCGGGTTCTACCGCGCCGTTCGGTCGCTGGACTGGTTCGCCGCGGCGAAAGTACAGATAGTCGGTGCGGCGGCGCTGTGGTTCGTCGCCATCTGGTACTTCCTCATTCCGCTGGTCGGGCCACTCGGCAGCGGGCAGCCCGGGGCGGCGCTCAAAGCCCTGGTGCAGAACCTCGTGTGGATACTGGCCTTCGGCGGGGACGTCGGCGTGGACTACGTCGTGGCCGTCGTCGGGAATCTGACCGTCCAGGTCGACTACCAGCGCTTCCTGCTGGCCGGCTTCGTCCTGTTTATGATCGGGGCCTACTACCTGCTGGAACTGACCGCCCGGTCGCCGTTCGGTCGGGTGCTTCGGGCGGTTCGAAACGACGAAGACGTGGTACGCTCGCTGGGCAAGGACCCCTTCGTGTACAAGATACAGAGCATGGTCATCGGCTCGTCGCTGGCCGGCTTCGCGGGCGCGCTCTGGGCGATGTACACCCAGGGGCTGACGTTCGTCACGTTCGCGCCGCGAGTGACGTTCATCGCCCTGCTCATCGTCTTCATCGGTGGGCCAAGCAACAACAAGGGGACGATCCTCGGTGCCGCCGTCTTCTGGGCCTTCCAGCAGGCGACGACCCAGATCGCGTCGTTTTTCCCACCGGCACTGCGTGTCAACGTGGTAGCGTTCCGTCTCGTCGTCATGGGGATTCTGTTCCTCGTCGTCCTGTACTATCTCCCGGACGGACTGCTGGGGAAGGCGAACTACAGCACACCCGGACGGGCCGACGAAACCCGCAAACCGCAGCGGGAAGGCGGCGTGGCCGCCCGCGCCGACGGGGGTGAGGACGAATGAGCGCAATCCTCGAAGTGGAGGACCTGCGAAAGACCTTCGGGGGAATCGTCGCCGTCGACGGCGCCACCTTCGACATCGAGGCGGGGTCGATAACGGGGCTCATCGGGCCCAACGGCGCCGGCAAGACCACGACGTTCAACCTCATAAGCGGGTTCTACAAGCCCGACAGCGGGACCGTCCGCTACGACGGACAGCCGCTCCAGGACCTGATGACGGCAAGCAGCGACGAACGACTCATCTGGGGGAGCGCGTCCGGACTCACCTTCGGGAGCATCGGTGCCGTCGCGGCCTTCGGTGCCGCCGGGCTCGGCACCGCGACCAGTCTGGGCGTCGGCGCGCTGGGCGCGGGCCTCGGAGCCGGCGTCTACGTCGGACAGGAGCGGCTCAAGGCCGCGTACGACGGGCACAAGTTCAGCCGGCCGTTCATGCTGGCCCGGGAGGGACTGGCCCGGACGTTCCAGATAACGCGGGAACTGAGCGACATGACCGCCCGGGAGAACCTGATGCTCGCCCCGCAACAACAGGCCGGCGAGAACCTCGCCAACGCGTGGTTCCGCCGGGACGCCGTGGCCGAGGAGGAGACTGCGCTGTACGAGCGGGCGACGGAGATGCTGGAGCTCCTCGAAATCGACCACGTCGCCGAGGAACTGGCCGGGAACCTCTCGGGCGGCCAGCGGAAACTGCTGGAACTGGGCCGGGTCCTGATGCTGGACCCGGAACTCGTCCTCCTCGACGAACCGGTGGCGGGCGTCAATCCGGCGCTGACCGAGAAGCTGACCGACCGGATCAGGGCCCTGCGCGACGAGGGCTACACCTTCTGTATCGTCGAACACGACATGGAAGTCATCATGGACCTCTGTGACACAATCATCGTCATGAACGAAGGCAAGAAGCTTGTCGAGGGCGAACCGGCCGCGATTCGGGACGACCAGCGTGTCATCGACGCGTACCTGGGGGTGGACTGAGATGGCACTCCTCGAAGCACGGGGGGTCGTCTCCGGGTACGGTGACGCCGAGATCCTCCACGGCGTCGACCTGGACGTCGGCGAGAGGGAGATCGTCACCATCATCGGCCCGAACGGGGCCGGGAAGTCGACGCTGATGAAGGCTATCTACGGCCTCATCGACTGCTGGGCGGGGCGAGTCACGTTCGACGGGGACGACATCACCGACCTCCGGGCCGACGAAGTGACCGAACAGGGTCTGTGCTACGTCCCCCAGCGGGAGAACGTCTTCCCGAACCTCACCGTCCGGGAGAACCTCGAAATGGGGGCCTACATCGACGCCGACGTCAGCGAGGCGGACTTCCAGGAGGCCTTCGAGCGGTTCCCGGTCCTCGGCGAGCGCCAGAACCAGAAGGCCGGCACCATGTCCGGCGGGCAACAGCAGATGCTCGCCCTGTCCTCGGCGCTGATGCTCGACCCGGAGCTGGTCCTCGTCGACGAGCCCTCCGCCGGCCTGGCGCCGGACCTCGTCGACGACATGTTCGACCGCCTCGTCCGGATCCGCGACGAGACCGACACGGCGATTCTCATGGTCGAACAGAACGCCCGGCAGGCGCTGTCAGTCTCGGACAGAGGCTACGTGCTGGACATGGGAGAGAACAAGTTCACGGGAAGCGGACAGGACCTGCTCGACAGCGAGGAGGTCGGTGAGCTGTATCTCGGGGGCTAGGTGCTCGTTCTGAGCACCCTGTCCGGAATCAGCTCCCGGCGGGCGGCCGGGTCGTCGGGGAGCGCCCGCTGTTCAAGCGGGCCCTCGCCGCTGGCCCACAGGAGTCTCGTCGTTTCGCTGTGCTCCCGATACGCGGCCACCGTCACCGGCGACACACGGCCCACGGAAAGCGTCCGCTCGTCTAGCGGAATCCGTTCGAGCGAAGCGAGCGGTCCCTCGTCCGGGTCGCCCTCGAACACCGGGAACAGATGCGCGCCAGCGCCAGCGGGTTCGGTCCCGACGGCGAGCGCCGTCGCGCCGGCGGCCCGGAGCTGCGACACCAGGTCCGGGAGCGGGCGCTCGACGCCCCCCAGTGCTGTTCCAAGTCGGTCGGTCCCGTCCGTCAACGCGACCGACGTGTCGTCCGTCGCGGCGTACACGACGAGGTGTGTGTCCGCGTAGGTCGGGTCCGTCTCCTCGCTGACGGTGAACTCGTAGGAGCGGTCGCCCACTCGTAGCGCTGCGGCGTCTGCGACCGCGTCGGGTTCCGTGCCGTCCGCCGACACCCCGACGACCACGCGCAGCTCGGCGTCCCAGTCGGGGTAGACGGTGTCGACCGCCACGTAGTCGGCGCCCCGTTCGGCCCGGTAGGCCTCGACGAACGCCTCCAGCGGGACCGCCGAGACGGACTCGTCCAGCAGTCGGGCGAGGCAGTCGCTGAACGTCTCGTCGGGCCGCCGGTGTCGCTGGAGGCGCTCGGCGACCGGGGTGTCGACCCAGAGCACGGCGGGGTTGTCGTACACGTCGTCCGGGTACGGCGGCGGCCCCGTCCGCTTGACCGTCGCTTCGGCCCGCTGGACTTTCGCCTCGGCCCGGTCGTAGTAGTCGGTCACGATGGTCCGCGAGAGCGGGTCGCCCTCCGTCGCGCGTCCGATGGCCCAGATGTACAGCCCGACCGCCTCGTAGGAGAGCGGTTCGGTGCCGTCGTGAGCGAGCGTCCGGAGCACCCACGTCTGGGCCTCCCGCTGTGAGAGGGTGGTCTCGGCGACGAGTTCGTCCACGTACTCGCCGTAGAGTTCGCGGACCGTGTAGCAGATTTCCTCGACCTGGTCGCGGGTAACCCCCTCCGGGAGCGGGTCCAGTGCCGTGAAATCCAGCGCGCCGCCGATGACGTTCAGCTTCGTCGCCGGCTGCCACTCCGGCTCGATGTCGACGCTCATACCCGTAGTATACCTGTCGGCGAAATAAAGCCACACGCCGGCTGGGTCAGCGGCGACGGGAGGACATCGACTGACTCGACGGGGCGGCCGGGCGGACGCCGGCTACATCTTGCCCTCGAAGTAGCTCAGGGGGACCTCCTCGATGACTTCGGCCTCGCCGCCGGTCACTTCGAGGATACGGTAGGGGACGACCGGTTCGAGGTTCTCGTTGAGGTCGACCGAGCCGGAGGCCCCCTCGTAGTTCACGCTCTCATCGTTCGCCAGCGCCTCCTTGCCGGCCTGGAACTCCCCGACGCCGACCGTCGTTCCCTCGCCTCCGGAGACGCTGCGGATGTTCTCCGCGATAGCCGTCCCGCTGGCTTCTCCGGCCTGCTGTATCGCCAGCGCTTCGAGGTAGGTCGCGTCGTAGGCGTGGGGCGCGAACTGCGTGACCGCGCTCTCACCGCCCATATTGCTGATGAACGTCTCGCTGTTGGCGGTCTGTGGGGACGTGATCAGCATGCCCTCGACGATGTCGGAGAGGTCCGACAGGAGCTGTGGCGAGAGAATCGCCTCGGCGCCGACCCACTGTCCGCCGTAGCCGCCCTGGCTCCACTGGTTCAGTATCGTCCGGCCGTTCCCGGGATACATCACGGCCCCCACCGCCTCGGGGTCGCCGTCGAACACCGAGTCCAGCGTCGAGGTGTAGTCGTTCGTCTGCTGGGAGTAGCCGACCATGTTCAGCGTCTCGCCCTCGAAGTTCTCGCTTGCCTGCTCGGCAAGTCCCTGACCGTAGGGGTTGTCGACGTAGAGGAACGACGCCGTCTCGGCCTCGAGACGCTGGTTCAGTATCCGGCCCATCACGAGGGCCTGCTGGACGTCGTTTGGCGAGGTCCGACCGTAGTATTTCACGCCGTTGTCCTCGTTGACGCCCGCGGTCGCGAGTGCCGGAGACGTGTTCCCGTTGCTCACTTCCATCACCCGGTTGTCCCGAGCGACCGGCGCGAGTGTGGTCCCGATGCCACTCGAGTACGGGCCCACGAGTCCGACGATGCCCTCCTCGTTTATCATCGTCCGGAACTTCTGGGCCGCCCGGGAGGGGTTCCCCTCCGTGTCCCGGTTGAGAGTCTCGATCTCACGGTCCAACGGACCGCCCGCGCCGTTGATCTCCTCGGCCGCGAGGTTAGCGGCCTTCTGATGGCCGCCGCCGTATGCGCTGTTGGTGCCCGTGACCGGGAACAGCGTCCCGATCGTGATCGGTTCGCCGCCGCCGCTTTCACCGTCCCCGCTCTCCGTGTTCATCGACTCGTCACCGGTTTCCGTGGCCGTCGTCCCGCCGTCACCGCCGCCATCACCGCCGTCGTCTGACTGTTGGGAACAGCCGGCCAGCGACACGACACCTGCTGTGCTTCCGACCCCGAGTCGTTTCAGAAGGTCACGTCTGGTCTGTTCAGACATGTGCATTGGTATGTATGAACAATTCACTTATGAATCTGTGTTGAGATGCAATATTGTCCTCACGACGAGGCCGGTTGGACCGGTCTCTCTGTACCCGCCGTTGACGCCGCGTGTACACACCCGCGACCGCCGGTCCGCACAACGAATCACCGGTCTGGTAGGTTGCGTCGAGACGCAGATTATTACGTTGCCAGGCCCTTGAATGGCGTATGACGTACGACACTGTTCGCGAAACAGACCCGGCAGTCGCAGACGCCCTGGAGGGTGAACGGGGCCGGCAGAACGACACGCTGGCGATGATCGCAAGCGAGAACCACGTCAGCGAGGCCGTGATGGAGGCCCAGAGCTCCGAACTGACGAACAAGTACGCCGAGGGCTATCCCGGCGAGCGCTACTACGGCGGCTGCGAGTACGCCGACGACGTCGAGGAACTCGCCATCGACCGCGCCAAGGAACTGTGGGGCGCGGACCACGTCAACGTCCAACCCCATTCCGGTTCGCAGGCCAACATGGGCGTCTATCTCGGCGTCCTCGAACCCGGCGACAAGATCCTCTCGCTTGACCTGACTCACGGCGGCCATCTCTCACATGGCCACCCGGCGAACTTCGCCGGTCAGGTGTACGAGGTCGAACAGTACAAAGTCGACGAGGAGACCGGCTACATCGACTACGAAGCGCTGCACGACCACGCCGAGGAGTTCGACCCGGACATCATCGTCTCGGGGTACTCGGCCTATCCCCGGGAAGTCGACTTCGAGCGCATCCAGGAAGCCGCCGACGCCACTGGCGCATACCACCTCGCGGACATCGCTCACATCACCGGCCTCGTCGCCGCCGGCGTCCACGAGTCACCTGTCGGCGTCGCCGACTTCGTCACCGGGTCGACGCACAAGACCATCCGCGCCGGCCGCGGCGGCATCATCATGTGCGATGAAGAGTACGCCGACGACATCGACAACGCCGTCTTCCCAGGCTCCCAGGGCGGCCCGCTGATGCACAACGTCGCCGGCAAGGCCGTCGGTTTCGGCGAGGCGCTGACGCCCGAGTTCGGGGAGTACGCCGAACAGACGGTGGACAACGCCATCGCGCTCGGCGAGCGACTCAAAGAGCACGGCCTCTCGCTGGTCTCCGGCGGCACGGACAACCACCTCGTGCTCATCGACCTCCGGCCCTCTCATCCCGACACCACCGGCAAAGACGTCGAAGCAGCGCTTGAGGAGGCCGGCATCGTCCTCAACGCCAACACCGTCCCCGGCGAGACCCGCTCGGCGTTTAACCCCTCGGGCATCCGTGCCGGCACGCCAGGCCTGACGACGCGGGGGTTCGACGAGGACGCCTGCCGCGAGGTCGCGGACCTCATCTACGAGGTGGTCGATGCCCCCCACAACGACGACGTCGTCGCGACGGTCAGTGACCGCGTGGATGAACTGACCGACGAGTACACCCTGTACGAGTAGTGCCGGACCGACCCGGGAAGCCGAGTCAGTAGAAGCGTTTTGTGTCACGGGGGCCCATCCTGGGGTATGGAGGCCTGCAACCTGACACTCCGCGGCCCCGATGCCGACGCGTTCGCGGACTCGTTTCTGGAAGCCAAAGCGATGGAAGGCAAGCGCTCGCTCAACAAGCGTGGTGTCCGCAACGCCCATCGATACGAGGGGACCGGGTTCACGCAGATCGCCTACGAGCGCGGGTCCGCCTACGACGAATCGTGGCTCATGGTCTCGGTGCTCGTCGAGACAGTCGACGACCGGACGCGAACCGTCGTCGTCCTCGTCGGCGGTGGCGGAGAGGGGCCGTTCAAGATGGAGGAGCTGTCCCTGCGGAGGCTACGGGAGGGCGAGGGGGCGGTCGGCCAGGCGGGTCGGTTCGCGACCGTACTGGAAGATATCGAGCGGGTGTGTGCGGAGTTGGAGGTGACCGTCGAAACGACGTGGGAAACGGAGACGGAGGACAGCATCTCGGCGAAGCTCAAAAGAGAGATATTCAGCTCCTGACTGTCCAGGTTTCACGAAAACGAGCGTCGCGGTCCCCCCGACAGCACGGGGGTTCGAATCGAAAGTGGGACAGACGGCGGGTTAGTCGTCGCTTTCGGCCTCTTTCCGGGCGTTGAGCTTCGCCTGCTCTCGGGCGCTCGGATTGACGGACTCCTTGAACGGTACTTTCGCGGCGGTCGCGAACACCGGTTCACCGGCTTCCTCGGCGTACTCGTCGGGGAGGTGAACCCGGAACTCCAGGTCCAGTTCCTCGTCGTAGATCTCGTCGTTGAGCGGCGTGTCAGAGACCTCCTGGATCTTCTCAGCCGGGACAAAGCCCATGCCGATGTTGGTCTCGAGGTCCGGGTTCCACCACGGCGAGGTGAGGTAGCCACACTCCTCGCCGGTGTCGGGGTCGGAGATGAGCCAGAAGTCCGGCGCGTAGTCGCGGATCGGCTCGCCGGCCATCTTCAGGCCGATGAGTTTGTGCTCGAACGGGTACTCGCCGTTCTCGATGAGGTCCTTCTGCCGCTGGAGTTCCTCCTTCCCGATGTAGTCGGCCTCCTTGTCGTCGGGGACCTGGTAGCCGAGGTTGACCTGGAACGGCGAGGTCTCGTGGTCGAGGTCCTGGCCCCAGGACATGATTCCGGCCGCGATCCGGCGGTGATGGCCCGGCGCGATCTGGCGACCGCCGTGGTCCTTGACACTCGCCATGACCGGGTCCCAGACGCGCTCGGCGTACTTCGAGGCCTCCTTGACGTAGACCTCGAAGCCCTCCTCGCCGGAAAAGCCGGTCTGGCTGATCAGCACGTCACAGCCGTCGATCTCGGCCTCCATCAGGCCGTAGTAGGGGACGTCTTTGACCTTGTCGCCGACGACGTCGACCATCACGTCGAGCGCCCTCGGCCCCTGGATCTGCATCGGCGCGACGTCGATCTCGTCGATCTCGACGTCGAAGTCGTTGTCGACGTTGACGCCCTGTAGCCACTGCATGAGCGTCGAGTCGGAGATGGAGAACCAGAACTCGTCTTCCTCGGGGCGCAGGAGGACAGGGTCGTTGAGGACGCCGCCGTCCTCGTTACACAGGATGACGTACTTCCCGTCCATGGCGTCCATGCCCGTCACGTCGCGGGTGACGACGTAGTTCGTCAGCGCCTCGGCGTCGGGGCCCTTGACGCGAATCTGGCGCTCGACAGCGACGTCCCAGAGGGTGACGGTGTTGGTCAGTGCGTCGTACTCCTTCATCACCCCTCCGTCCTCGGGTTCGATGAGGCCGCGCGGGTGATAGAGGCGGTTGTAGACGGTCGCTCGCCAGGCGCCTTCCTCGTTGAATGATTTATGGAAAAACGGGGACTTTCGAACGCGCGTCGACACCAACATCTCGATGTTGGGGTCACCAGTCTGGCGGAGGTTACGGGGTACTGTCCGGTCTGACTGGTCGACACTGGGATGATTGGGATGTTCCTCGTTACCGGTCATGCCTATGAAAGAAGATGAGAAATACTAATAAAATATATTGTTACTTGCTTCTGGGTTTTATATACGGCGTGGCTCTGTACACTCTGCGAGGGGTCCCGAAACCGTAGCCTAACGTCGCCAGAGCATGAATATTCCACCCGGAACCGCGGTACGTGGTACTCACACTGTCGGGTATACGTCTGGACGGAATCTCGCCACCGGGGGCAGTAGTGCACAATAGGTACAGCCGACAGTATCAGCCGGGCTGTCGACGTACTACCGCGAAACAGAGCACGAAGCCACCGCTGTGGCGGCCCGCCGGTCCGTCATTCCGACCCGTCGCCAGCACGAGTGTACTTGACGATATCGAAATCGCGGTGTGTCGTTCGCTCCACCTCGGTCCAGCGGGCCCAGTCGACGGGCGGGAAAACGGTATCGCCGTCGAAAGCCGCAGTTAGCTCGGTCAGGAGTAGTTCGTCGGCCCGCGGGAGAAACTGCTCGTAGACGGTTGCACCACCGATAACGTACGTCGTCGATGCACCGCTGTCGCCCGCTTTGGCTACCGCCGCCGTCGTCGACGTGACGGCCGTGACACTGTCAGGGAGCCGTTCCGGCGTCGTGGTCAGAACGATGTTCAGTCGGTCCGGAAGCGGCCCCTCAAGCTCGCGCCGAATGCTCTCGAAGGTGCGCCGTCCCATGACTACCGGGTGGCCGGTAGTCGTCCGTTTGAAATGTCGCAGGTCCTCGGGATACTGCCACGGCACGTCGCCGTCGGCACCGATCACACCGTTTGCCGCGACGGCCGCGATCAGCGAGAGCTTCATACACTCCCTTGTCTGGCTACTGGTAATAAGTCCATCCCGGTGTGGGGCGAGTCCACCGGTCGAACCGCACGTGTCAGTCTCTCTGTTAGAGCTGGAGAGCTGCTCGCCGGGGTGTGGGTCGACCCGACGGAGTTCCCCCTGCCATTCGATACAGATCACACACAGCGTGGCAGCACCAGTGCTAACTCGGAACGCGATAGCGTGTCTCGCGCGCGATTTATGAGGTTCAGCCATATAAAATATCGTATGGACACGATTCACCTGTCGCCCGGTCCCGCCGCTGCTCAGGCGTTTCGCCTCGGCATCGTCGCGAGCGCGGTCGGTGGACTCGCTGGAATCGCGACGTTGTACTGGCTAGACGTTCTGACACCGCTGTTTGCCGGATACGCACTTGTCCTCCTGTTTCCCGTGTATCTGGTCTTCGCCGCGACAGTGTTGAGCGTCTGGCTGGGATACAACAAGGACGTGACGGCGTTGCGGCCGGTCTACCGGCAGAAAGAATCGAAGGGGCGGTCTGAGTAGCTAACTGCAGGTAAAGAGGTCTACATATGGCCTCGACGCAACTGTTTTCGAAGAAAGTTCAGACATACCGGAACATCCAGCCTCAAATCGGCGGCGGTATCCAGAAGACGGAATCGAATGTGAACTCAGAGGACCGGAGGACTCTCCGAGTGCCCGCCGGCGTCTGATTGCGAACTCACTCCTCTCTGTCAATTACTGTTGCCGCAATGAGGTTCCGCATCCCGCGCCGGAGTCGGCCGCTCATTGCTGTCGAGGAGAGACCGATCTCTTCTGCGACTTCGTTCAGCGATATGTCCCTCGGTTCGCCGAAGTAGCCGTTCTCGTATGCGGTTACAAGTGCAGTCAACTGTTCATCGGTCAGTCCGTACGACGATTCACCACCGGTGTCCGTGTTTCCGTATATTTCGATGATATCGAGCGAGATGTCGTTCTCGTTTGCGTACTCCCAGATCGTGTTGAGCGCCTCACGGTCGGGGAGCAGGAGTCGGGCGAGCCAGCCGTTGCCCTTCGTCTCCGTGTGGACGAGAAACCCGTTAACATCGGTGACAGTAGAGCTGATGAGTTTCGTCTCGGGAGTGTGCTCGATGTAGTATATACCGGTCTGGTCGGTCCAGTCGACGAGGTCGTAGTTCTTGACCGTCGGATCGGTATCGAGACTCTCTTCGAGTCGCTTCCTGTCGTGATACTCGATAAGGAACGGAAACACAGTTGACCCCGGATCTGTATTCCCCTGCGTGATTACTCGGATCGCTATGTCTTCGAGGCTCTGTAACGTTGGAACCAGAGCGAGCCGTTCGTGTTCGATGTGTATCTTCGTCGTTATTGACATATTGTGGTGAGGAGACTGCTATCGAAGCGTCAAAAACGGATATCAGTCCGGCGACTGAGTGCCATCATTCGTGTGCTGTTGTGTATTTCGTGGGGGCCCACGTCAATGTTTACATACACAGGTTCACACACGAGGGAAAAATAAAAAAACTGACTATCGTCTCAAAGACACCGTCTCCGGGGAGACTGTATTTTCACCAATGAGAACGCCTTAACGAGTACAGAAAAAACGCGAAACAACTCAGAAGGCGTGTGTCAACAATCCATCTAATTTGGCGGGTAACACACGTTTCGACGGCAATCTGTATTAACAATCGTTTATAATTTGCTGTAATAAATACCCGTAAATATCCACCAACGAGCTTAGGGGGCTATACCCGGTATAGTAAATTGATATGAGTGAAACACGAACCCAGACCACCGAGAACGCACCGTTCTCGAACGACGATTTCTATCTGCCGGCAGTCGCGCTCCCGCCGGACCTCGGCCGTATCGAAGCGGTCGTCTCCGACCTCTTCGACTTCCACGGCGTCGTGCTGATTCCGGACAGTTACAACAAATAACTCGGTGCAGCGTCAGGCTTCGGTTTTTTCGAAGCCTGATTACCATTCGTTGTTAGTCAGTGCATCAGCAACAGCTTCGACAGCCTCGACAGGAACGTCGTGTTCGTCGGCCACCTCTTGTGCGTGTGCTGCCGTGATCGAACCCTCTGTGGCGACCGCGTCCTTACCAGATTTCCGAGGCTGTGACGGCGCCAGCGTCTCGTCGCTGATGGACAGGCTCACTGCGTCCCATCGGGTGTAGTGACCCATCGCGTCGAAGTACGCCTTCGTCGCCCGCCGTTCGTCGTCCTGGAACTCGGCGGTCAGAAGCCCCTCCTCGCCGACCAGCGGACCCGCCTTGACGATTCCCGCTGGGTTGACCAGCATGCTGCCGCCGGCGGCGACGTTGAACCCGAGTTCGTCCTCCGAGAAGCCGTCCGGGACAGTGTCGCTCATGTACGCCGAACACGCAGCGACGAACGACTGCGTTTCGAAGGCGTACTCCCGCATCGCGGGGTAAATGTCACACGTGTCGACAGCGTCGCTCGTCTCCGCCCGGGTCTTGTCTCCGGGGTGGCCGTGCTGTTCCCAGAACCCGGGCCAGACGGCGGCGTGTATCTCCTCGCCCATTGCCGTCAGCGCCGCCTTCGAGAGCGTCATGTGGTTCTCATAGCAGATGAGGCCACCGAGCCGTCCGACGTCCGTCTCGTACGTGGCCAGGCTCGACGGGTCGCCGCGACCCCAGATGGCCCGCTCCTCGTGGGTCGGCATCAGTTTCCGGTGACGCCCCATCAGGGTCCCGGTACTGTCGAAGTAAAACAGCGAGTTGTACAGTGTCTCACTGCCCCGCCGGTCACTGACTTCGTTCGTCCCCAGCACGAGTGTGAGACCCGCTTCGGCGACCGTCTCACCGAGTTTCTCGACAGCCTCGTCGTCGACGTGGAGACTGTTCTTCTGGAGGTCCACCATCAGGTCAGTCCATCTGGGGATAGAGACGCTCCCCCGCCAGTAGGGGTAGCCTGGAAAGTACGTCTCTGGGAACACGAGGATGTCCGAACCCTCTCGGCCGGCCTGCTCGATATACCGGCATGTCTTGTCCAGCGTCCCCTCTTTGTCGTGGTAGACGGGTTCGATCTGTGCGGCTGCGAGTGTGAACGATTCGGCTGGCATTCGTTCGCAATATACGGGGAGGCATCAAATCAGTTGGTCTGACTGGGCCGCAGTCGCGGTGGCAGAACTGTGTCACGACAGTCGAGCGGAACACGCACTGCCCTACCGGGAGCCGGGTTCTGGAGCCTGCCAGGCGACGAGGATACCGACGACTGCGACCGCGCCGGCCAGTAGAAACGCCGGTTCGAACCCGGCGCTGTTTACCACGACGCCGCCGGCGATTGGCGCGACAAACGCCCCCGCCAGGCCGATACTGGTCTGGAACGCGACTGCCGTTGCAGCGACCTGTGGGTCGACGACCTCTCGAACGTATGTAAACGAGAGGCCGAGCGTCAGCTGTACCGCGAACCCGGTCAGCAAGAGGACGGCGACAAGCAGCGGCAGCGAGCGAAACTGCGTGAACCCGAACAGGAGCGGGGCGGCAAGAACGAACGACCACAACACGACCGGTCGCCGTGCGCCGTGGAAGACCCGGTCCGAGATCAGCCCGCCGCTGATTCGAGACACCACACCGACGGCTGGGAAGACAGCGACGACGAGCCCGCTCACGGCCAGGGAAAAGCCCAGTCCCTGCGTGAGGTACGACGAGCCCCAGCTATTCACGAACAGGTACAGCGCGTAGCCGAGGAAGCCGAGGACGCCGACGAGCCAGACGTTCCGGCTCCGCAGCACCGCCCCGAACTCCTGCAGAGACGGGGCATCGCCGCCGCTACCGCCGTGCCCGCGGCTCGCCGGCCAGAAGACAGCCAGTCCCAGGAGTGTGGGCCCAATGAATGCCAGGAAGACGGCCGGCCAGCCGAACCGCTCGGCGATGAGCGGCCCCGTCCCCTGTCCGAGTGCGAAGCCGACCGGCCCGCTAGCGGTGAAGACGCCGACCGCTGTCGCGTGGTGTGAGCCGTCGACGGCCCGGCTCACCATATCGATACCGGCGTTCCAGACGACGACGTACGCGGCGCCCCCCAGTGCACGCGACGCGAGGATTGACTGGTACTGGCCACTGCGGCCGGCTAGCCAGCCCCACGTCCCGGCGACGACCAACGCGCCTACCGCAAGTGCCATCGCGGTTCTGGAGTCGGTCCGGTCCAGCACGGCACCGGCGGGGAGACTGACGACGACAGCGGTGCCGAACATGACCCCGACCAGGAGGCCGGCGGCTGTCGGCCCGACCCGCAGCGACTCCCGAATGAGTGGCGTCACGCTTGCAGGGACGATCTCGTAGGCGGCCAGTCCCATCGAGATGAGGCTTGCCCCCGCGACAAGCCACCACGTCGAATCGGCTGTTCGGAGGACAGCCGCGATGCCCGCCGATACGTCCGGATCGGTAGCCTGTGGCGTCATTCTGTGAGGGCAGACCGTTCGTTCGTCCAACGACAGAGCCCGACATCAGGAGTGACGGATTCACTCCCTTCAGACGGCGAACTCCGTGCGAGCGGGACACATATCAGGCGGCGGAGATATGTCGACGAGGGGCGGTATCTCACTACTGCAGACTGTGATGGAAACCGTCTTGAAACCATGGGACCTGAGCCGGTAGTGCCCGCCAGCGGTCGCGGACCGCGGCGTATCGGTCGGCCGGCGGAGTCGTTATGCCGCCGGTCTCCGCTCGTAAACAGGGTGAACGGATATTCTCGGGCTCTCAAATCGGGACAGAGGATAGAATAAAACCCCCACACAGACATCTATCCTCGGACTGGTACACACATATCTATCGTATTCCAGTATGTATCTGAGTGTCTTTTTACGAAAGAGCAGTACATAATCGTATACAGACGGTATTCGGTTTTAAATGTCGCATTCGGATGAAGGTGTACCACGCATCACGGACCGGAGCACAAGGACCATCGGGCGAGAGTGGCCGGTACCCAGGGTGTGCAGCCAATGCCGTGGAGTCTGCTGTTGACACAATCGGAACCGGAGCCATCAGCACGGCATCAAGCATGCGCGAGAGCAGTGACACACCAGCCAGCGATTCGCGACGTGCTTCGACGGCCCTTTTACCATCGGGCGGCCATCAGCAAGTGAATGAGTCGCCTCCGAACGACCGGCCGCTTTCTCCTGTTGTGTGCGATCTGGGGCACCGCGTTCATGGCGACGGATGTCGGCCTCGTCGACCTGCCGCCGGTCCCGTTCGCTGCGGTCCGATTCGACATCGCCACCGTGCTCCTGTTCGCCGCGCTGGTCGCCACAGGTGGCCTCGAACGCCCTCGGACTCGCGACGACTACGTGTACGTCCTCGTCGCCGGCGCGCTCATGATCGGCGCTCACCACGCGTTCCTGTTCGCCGGCCAGCAATACGTCACTGGCGCCGTCGCCGCCGTCCTGCTCGGCCTCATTCCCGTCGTCACGCCGGCGCTCACGAGGCTCGCGGCCAGTGACGACAGGTTCACCGCTAACACCGGTGTCGGGGTCGTGCTCGGGTTCGCCGGCGTCGTCGTCATCGCTGACCCCGACCCGGCGAACCTCCTCGGCAGTACCATCGGTATCACCCTCGTACTCGCGGCGGCACTGACGTTTGCTATCCCGGCGGTCATCACGCACGACACCAGCCCGTCGATGTCGTTTGTCGCTACCCAGGCGTGGCTGATGGGTGTCGGTGCCGTCGTCCTCCACGTCGCCGTGTTCGCGCTCCCCGGACAGTCGTTTGCGGACGCATCGTGGACTCCCTCCGCACTCGCGGCGACGGCGTATCTATCGGCTGTCGCCGGTATCGGTGGCTTCCTGCTTTACTTCCGGTTGCTCGACGAGCTTGGCCCCATCGAGATGAGTTTCATCGAGTACGTCATCCCACTGTTCGCCGCGCTCGCCGGCTGGCTCGTCCTCGGTCAGCCGGTCACGCTCGCCACCGTCGGTGGGTTCGCGTGCATCCTCGCGGGGTTCATCGCGGCGAAGTGGACGGCGTTGCGAGCAGAACTCCGCCGCATTGTCGAGCCGAAAGCGAGTCCACCGGCCGACTGACCGGTGCCATAGACACGGAGCCGTCGCCGGGTCAGCGTCTGAAAACACGCCGCGGACGGCTTAGAGGCTAATGCTGGTACAGTTGTTATTTCAACCTGTAAGACCGGCAATATAGCTCGCCGGTCCGGGACGCCGGTCGGGAACCGCCGTCGTCCTGGCGTCGGTAGCTGCGAGGTCCCAGCCACGCTTACAGTCCCGGTTCTAGTCGGTCCGTTTCCGTTCCTGTGCGGGGTGGTCCGTGACGTAGACTTTCGTGTCGTCGGGCACGTCGTCGGTGACCCAGGAGTTGGCGCCGATGCTGACGTGGTCGCCGACGCTGATGGCGCCCAGGACTTTCGTTCCCGCGCCGATGACGACGTGGTCACCGATGTCCGGGTGGCGTTTGTACCCCTTTTTCAATCTGTGTTCGTCGCTCTCGTCGGCCTCGAAGTGGAGCGCGCCGAGCGTCACGTCCTGATAGAGGCGGACCCATTCCCCGACAGTCGTGGTTTCGCCGATGACGACGCCGGTTCCGTGGTCGATGAAAAAGTAGTCCCCAATCTCGGCGCCCGGGTGGATGTCGATGCCGGTCTCGGTCTTGGCGTACTCGGTGAGTTCGCGGGCGTACTCGGAGGCCCCGGCCTCGTAGAGCGTGTGGGCGACCCGCTGTACCAGTATCGCCATGAACCCCGGATAGGACCGGATGATCTCCATGTACGTCTTCGCCGCCGGGTCGCCCTTGTACGCGGCCTCGACGTCTTTCTTCAGCCGCCTGCGAACGGCCGGCAGCTGGTCGATGACGGCGGCGACTGTCTCGGCCGGGTCCGAGCCGGAGTACGGTCTGATGCCCGAGAAGAAGAGCCCCCCGAGGGTGTCGAGATGGTCCAGGACGGCGAGTTCATCGCGGACCAGCGAAGCGGCGTTCCAGCAGGTCGGAAAGAACAGCCGCTTGAGGATGTCGACTTCCGCCCGTCGGTGCTCTCGCCGGGGGAACTCCATCTGGGTCTGGGTGGGGAACGGCTCTCCGTCGGTCTGGTACGCCTCGAACAGTTTCTGGTGTGTGTCGCCCGTGTAACAGTAGTCCATATTGTATGGTTAGTCCGAACGACCTTTAGCTTTGAAACAACAGATGTAGCTTTCTCTATATGTTGTGTTTTCATCGCCGCAGTAGGCTTTAAGAACAGACAGAACTACACGATGGGAGACAGTTATTTGATACTGGATTGTCATCACCTCTGTATGAACGGCGAGTGTTACTTCTGTCACGGCATCGTTTCAGCACCGGAAGAGGGCCACATCTGGCTGCATGAACACAACAGCCACGAGGTGTACATGCACGAACAGTGTGCCAGCGGTCACAACGTCATCGAAGGGGGGCAGGACCCGGCCGGAGAACTCCTGATTACCTGCCCGGAATGTGGCGAAGTCGAGACCGTATAACTACACACGCGGGCGTCTCTGGGTCCCCTACGGCAGCGAAATATCGACGCCGGACTGCAGGCTGGCCGCTTTTACCGTGTTGTACATCAGCATCGCGATGGTGAGCGGGCCGACGCCGCCCGGGACCGGCGTGATGGCATCCGCCTTCGTCTTCGCGCTCTCGAAGTCCACGTCCCCGACGAGTTTGTACCCCTTGTCCGTGTCGGCGTCGACACGGTTGATACCAACGTCTATGACTGTCGTGCCCTCCGAGAGCATCGACCCGTCTATCATTTCCGGAACCCCGGCGGCGGCGATTACGATGTCAGCGTTGCGGGTCTTTTCGGCGAGGTCCTCAGTTCGGGAGTGACAGACGGTCGTCGTCGCGTTCCCGCCGGGCCCGTACTGGATGAGCAGGTTCGCCATCGGTTTGCCGACGATGTCCGAGCGGCCGACGACGACGGCGTCTTTCCCCTCAGTCTCGATACCAGTCTCGGCGAGTATCTTCTGGATTCCGTGGGGCGTGCAGGGCTTGTAACGCGCGTTCCCCGCGACGAGCCGGCCGACGTTTTCCGGGTGGAACCCGTCGACGTCTTTCATCGGGTCGATGCGTTCCAGCACGTCGCGCTTGGGCACGTGGTCGGGGACCGGCATCTGGACGAGGATTCCGTGGACGGTCGGGTCCGCGTTCAGTTCGTCGATGGTCGCAAACAGCGTCTCGGCCGGTTCGTCTGCGCTGATCTCGTGATGGAACCCCTCGATGCCGATCTCCTCGCAGGCCCGCTGTTTCATCGAGACGTACGTTTCACTCGCGCCGTCGTCGCTCATCAACACCGTCGCCAGCCCTGGCGTGACACCCTCGCTGACGAGCGTGTCCGTACACGCCGCGACGCCGTCTGTGATCTGGTCGCCGATCTCGTTACCGTCGATTATCGTGGTCATGGTTGCTGTGTTCGCTGTCGGCCCGGGACTCCCCGCGTCCGAGAGTGGGAACCACTGCTGGACAGTCGGCTGTCGGGGTCAGGCGAGCGTTCGATACACGTCTCAACCCCCGTCGGCATAGTGGACGATGGGGAATAGTCCAGCCTTTGAAGTGGTGTCGGCTATTCGTCCAGTGAGCAACCACAATCGGTCGACAATTCGACAGTATTTCCGCCGAAGTGGCGGAGGACCGAAGGTTTTTGTCCGGACCCGTGCTTGGTCTGTACAACCATACCGGGAGGCGTCCGCCTCTCGGCCGGGAAACTGCACTATGACTGACATCCGGTTCAGCACCGACAGGGAATCGTTCGTCGAAACCGCGACGCGGGCGGCTGACGGGGCTCGCGTACCGGTCGAAGCGCGCGTCACAGTCGCGGACCCGTTCGAGGCGTATCGCCGAGCCCGGAGCGGGAACGCAGACGGCTTCTACCTCGAAACGACAGGTGGGCAGTCCGGCTGGGGCTATTTCGGCGTCGACCCGGTCGAACAGGTCGAGGTGTCCCAGGCGGCGACGCCGGCACAGGACGGTGGGAGTCCGAGTATCGAGGCTATCGACGAGCTACTCGACCGTGAACAGCTACAGCGGGGCGACTGTACGGTTCCGTACCCCTGTGGCGCGTTCGGCTGGCTCTCCTACGACGTCGCACGGGAGCTCGAAGACATCCCGGAGACGACCGTTTCGGACGGCCTCCCACGGCTCCAGCTGGGCGTGTTCGACCGTGTCGCCGCGTGGGAGGAGCCACACGACGGGGAAGTCGAGGTCCACGTGACGGCGTGTCCCGTCGTCGACGGGGCGCCAGAAGCCGCCTACGAGCGCGGCCGTGAGATGGCCCGCGAACTGGCACGGGACGCCCTCCACGGCGAAAGCCGCGTCCAGTCCCAGCCGACTGCTGCGAGTCAGGCCACCTTCGAGAGCGAGTGCGGCGAAGCGGCCTTTGCCGACCGCGTCCGGCGGATAAAACAGTACGTCAGGGACGGCGACACGTTCCAGACGAACGTCTCACACCGCCTGACCGCTCCGGCGGCCGTCCACCCGGTCGACACCTTCGACGCTGTCCGTCGGGTGAACCCGGCCCCGTACTCGGCCCTGCTCGAGTTCCCCGGTGTCGACCTTGTCAGCGCCAGCCCGGAGCTGTTGCTTGACGTCGATGGCGACCAGTTGCTCACGGAGCCGATTGCCGGGACGCGCCCCCGAGGCGCGACAGCGGCCGAGGACGAGGAACTGGAGGCAGACCTCTGTAACGACGAGAAAGAGCGGGCCGAACACGCGATGCTGGTCGACCTCGAACGCAACGACCTCGGCAAAGTCAGCGAGTACGGGACCGTCGACGTCACCGAGTACCGCCGCGTCGACCGGTATTCGGAGGTGATGCATCTCGTGTCTCTCATCGAAGGGGAGTTGCGCGACGACGTGAGCATCGCCGACGCGGTCGCGGCAGTGTTCCCCGGCGGAACCATCACCGGAGCGCCGAAACCGCGGACGATGGAGATCATCGACGAGGTGGAGACGACGCGGCGCGGTCCCTACACCGGCAGCATCGGGGTGTTCGGCTTCGACGACCGGGCGACGCTGAACATCACCATCAGGACGCTGGTTCACTACGACGGCGAGTACCGGCTCCGCGTCGGGAGCGGCATCGTGCACGACTCCGCCCCGGAAGCGGAGTACCGGGAGACCCTGGACAAGGCCCGGGCGCTCGTCACCGCCGTCGACGAGGCGCTCGGCGAACAGGGGTCGTTCGCCGTCGAATCCAGAACCGAACCGATGGAGGGGATGCGGTGATACTCATCATCGACAACTACGACTCCTTCGCCTACAACCTGGTCCAGTACGTCGGCGAGTTCGACGAGGTCACGGTCCGCCGGAACGACGCTATCGACGTGGACGGCATCCGCGAACTCGACCCGGACGGGGTCGTCGTCTCCCCGGGTCCCGGGACGCCGGCGGAGGCCGGCGTGTCCGTCGACGTCTTCGCCGAGACGGAGTACCCGGCGCTCGGCGTCTGTCTGGGCCACCAGGCGCTCTGTGCGGCCCACGGAACCCCCGTCGGTCACGCACCGACCGTGGTCCACGGGAAACCCTCGGAAGTCCGCCACGACGGGACGGAGCTGTATGAGGGAATCGACGACCCGTTCGAGGTCGGGCGGTATCACTCGCTGGCCGTCGAGTCCGCGGCGCTTCCGGATACAATCGAAGAAACGGCCCACACCAACGACGAGCAGGGCATCGTGATGGGTGTCCAGCACGCCGAAAAACCCCACATCGGCGTCCAGTTCCATCCCGAAAGCATCCTCACCGACGCCGGGAAACAGATCGTCGAGAACTTCTGTACCGGCATCGCCCGGGCCTGAAACCGTGCCCCGGCGCGACCTACTTCTTTTCGGGTGGGTCGACGTCGTGATGGGTCTGGATGTCCGGCAGTCTCCTGACGGCACGTCTGAGGAGGGACGTGTGGCCCTGTTCGTCCCGGTACCAGGTCACAGTCAGCCCACCGACCGCCACGAGCGATATCACGGCGAACGGGCCGCCGGTCAGGACAGCCAGTGCCTGTAGCGTCTCAGCGCCCCCGAGAAGCAACACCGAAACAGCGACCACGCCCTGAAAGACGCCCCAGAAACCGATGTGTGTCACCGACGGCGCCAGCCCCCGTCGCGTCGCCAGAACCGAGACGACGAGCGTCGAGGTGTCCGCCGACGTGGCCATA
Organism: Haloarcula sp. 1CSR25-25; assembly: GCF_032027985.1. Taxonomy (NCBI): domain Archaea; kingdom Methanobacteriati; phylum Methanobacteriota; class Halobacteria; order Halobacteriales; family Haloarculaceae; genus Haloarcula; species Haloarcula sp. 1CSR25-25. The sequence continues at coordinate 154,654 of NZ_JAHYBW010000004.1, read as the reverse complement.
AACACGATGATGAGCGCGAGAAACAGGAACATCAGGAGCTGCCCCAGTGGCAACGAGGCAAACAGCGGGAACCCGGCGACGGCCTCCGAACCGCCGCGTTGGGCGATGGCGGCGAGGATGTCTGCCTGTCCCGTCTGCTGGACGAACAGCGACGTGCCACCGAGCAACAGGAACCAGACCATCGTCGCCGCGGAGGTCGCGACGACGCTCGTGAACACGACAGTCCTGACCCGCCGACCGCGGGAAAGTGCGGCGACGAAAAGCCCCGCGAACGGCGCCCAGGAGAACCACCACGACCAGTTCCAGACGGTCCACTCCGCGACCCACTGCCCGCCCGTGTGGAGGCTCAAGGGAACGAACTCCAGGGCGTAGGTCCCGAGTGCCTGCGTCCCCCGCTGGAGAATAAACGACCGGGGACCGACCGCGACGACGAGGAGCGCGAACAGGCCGAACAGGACGACGTTGAGGCCGGCGATACGACGGATGCCGCGGTGGATACCGGTCGCACTGGAGACGACGAATATCAGCGTCAATCCGCCCACGAACAGGACCGGCCCGACGTCACCGGCCGCCACGCTCCACTGGTAGTTGATTCCGGCGAGAAACTGCGTGCTCACCAGCGCGACGGAGGTGGCGATGCCGCCGATAGTGGCGAAGACGGCCAGCGTGTCGACCAGTTTGGCCCAGGCCGAATCCAGTCCGTCTGTACCCAGCACCGGTGCCAGCACTGTCGAGACCCGGAGCGGTGCGCCCCGCGTGAACGCGAAGTACGCTATCGGGACGCCGATGACGGCGTACGCGCTCCAGGCCGAGACGCCCCAGTGAAAGAGGGTGTACACCAGCGCGCCGGTGACCGCTCCCGGCGACCCGGCGGCGGCCCCGACGTAGGGCGGCGGCTGGTCGTAGTGAAACAGGGCCTCCGTCGGTCCCCAGAACACCAGCCCGGCCGCGATGCCGGCGGTGAACACGAGCGTGAAGTACGTCGGATACGTATAGCTGGGCTCCGTGTCCGGACCGCCGAGCTTGATGTCGCCCCAGGGCCCCACCAGCAAGAACAGGCAGTAGCAGACCGAGAGGAAGACGGCGGCGAGAAACAGCGGGCCGCCACCGCGGAGCACCGTGGCCGCCGCGGCGTCAACGGCGCCCGTCGTCCGTGTCGGGAACGCCGCCTGGAGCCCGAAGAACGCGGCGAACACGAGCACCGGAAACGCGAGGATGGCTGGCTCGTGCTGTGTGAGGAACTCGCGGACGGCCCGCCGGACATCGGTCTGTCGGACGCGGAGGAAGACATCGGCCGCGGCCGGCGCGGAGTTGTCTTCGGAGTACGGAAGCAACGCGATGTAGCAGAGTCCCGAGCTGAAAAACACGAGGGCGACAGTCAGCCACGCCGGGCCGGTCACGGCTTCGCCGACAAGCGTCGGAAAGAAGAATCCCGCGAGTACGAGCGCCCCGGACGCGGCACACAGTGGAACCAGTAGCCGGCCGACGACCTCCGCAATGCCACTGGCGTCCGAGGTGGCCATACCCCGATATTCAGTATCGAATACATATATTACTATCCCATAGCGCGGTTCAGACTGGTACCCTGAGCGTTCGAGACCAGCGTTACTAAGCTACAGACGGGTCAGTCGGGGCCGTCGGGGTCGCTCCCTCCATCGTCCGTTCCGATTCCGTCCAGGAGTGGTTCGCTCGACTCACGGCCAAGCACCGACTGGCCCAGGAGCCGGCCGCCGATAGAGCGGGGATTGATAACTTCGTCCGCCCCGACCGCACGGAACTTCTCGACGTGTTTCTGGTCTGTCGCCGCGGCGACCGTGCGGATGTCCGGATTGACGTTTTTGGTCGCGATGACGGCCAGCACGTCGCGTGCGTCGTCGTTGCTCCCCACCACAACGCCGCTTGCGGTCCCGACGCGTGCGTCCCTGAGGACGTCCTCGTCGGTGGGGTCGCCGGTGAGCAGGTTCACGCCCTCGCCCTGCAGTGACGCGACCGTTCCCTCGTCGGGCGTGACGACGACGACTTCCGTCTCGTCGCCCAGTTCCTCCAGCAGCGATGCCGTAACGTCTCCGTACCCCAGAACCACGACGTGGTCCTCGAGGAGTGTGAGTTCTGATGCAGTCATGACTCCGAACGCTGTCGCCATTCTGGATTCGATGGCTGGCCCGATGAGCGCGCCCACGGCGACGGTGAACGCGCCGGTCCCGAACAGGATTATCGAGAGCGAGAACCACCGTGCTTCCGCCGTCACCGGTGTGATGTCGCCGTAGCCGACGGTCGCGATCGTGACGACGACGTAGTACACGGCATCGCTCCACCCGTCGAGTTCGAGAAACTGTCCCCGCAGCCCGTAGGCACCCACAGTCCCGTAGAGAACGACCCCGAAAATCGCCGACAGCGAGGCGATCTGAATCGGCGAGAGGTCCAGAGACTGGTCGAACCGGTGGCGGTTCCTGACCAGCAGCGGGTACGTGACAAGCGTCATCACCAGCAGCGGGATATCCGTGGGCTGAAACGTGGCAAGCGGCAGAGCGACCAGACCGAGAAGGACCACGGTCGAGACGCGCCAGGCGAGTCGTTTGCGCCGCTGGAGCCCGACTGTCACGACGCCGAGGATGAACGCGAACAACACTCCGCCGAACCGGACGAAGGTCAACGGGAGGTCGACAACTACTGTCAGGGGGCCATCGAGGACCAGCGACGCCTGGCTGAGGTTCGAGAGCCCGGTCACGAAGGCCAGAAGCGTGACCACGCCGGTCAGCACAACCGTCGGCTTCGCGCCGGAGAACTCGTCCCAATCGATGAACGGAATCCGGTCTGCCGGATAGAACACGTCCTCGAGTGTCCGGTCTGACGGGTCTTCCGGGACGTTAGCCATTGGCACACTGTTGTCGGAGTCGGCATAAAAAACACGCGGCCAGCGGCCATCGGACTCGAGCGAGCGGGCCGGTAGAGTCGGCTCGATAGGTCGATACGATAGCCCCCGAGACCGGTGCGTTCGTGTCGTAGGCGGCCGCGAGGGTCGCCATCAGCAGTGACCGGACACAACTGGTAAGCTCGCGAGAACGTTGTGTGGGCGTCATCCGATACGGCCGGGATTTAAGCGACGAGGTCAGGTATGACCGGGTATGAAGCGCGTAATCAGCACCGACGAGGCACCGGCCGCGGTCGGCGCGTACAGTCAAGCGACATCGAACGGCGACCTCCTCATCACCGCCGGACAGCTCCCACTGACGACAGACGGCGAACTGCTCGACGACGAGCCGGTCGCCGACCAGACGCGACAGTGTCTCCGCAACGTCGAGGCGATCCTGGAGGCGGAAGACCTCTCGCTGGAAAACGTGCTCAAGACGACCGTCTACCTCGACGACATCGACGACTTCGACGCGTTCAACGAGGCCTACAGCGAGTTCTTCGAGTCGGAACCGCCGGCGCGCAGCGCCGTCGGCGTGGCTGCGGTCCCGAAGGGCGCAGCGGTCGAGATTGAAGCTATCGCGACCACAGACTAGCGAGCGCGGTCCGGCTTCTATCGCAACTCCATCTGTTCGGCGCGCTCCGCCGCGAGTGTCGTCAGTTCGTCGACGCTACTGTCCGAGCGGTCCGCGAGGACGCGAAGCAACATCCCGAGCTGTATCGCGGCCGCTTCGCGGAGTTCGGCCGCCTCCTCGGTGTCGTTGCCGAAATAGTACTCGTGGCGGCCGTCCTCGTGGATGATACCGGTGTACACCGAGCGCAGGTCGGCCTCGGTGACTGCAGCCGACGCCTCCGTCTTGACCTCCTCGAATCGTGGATTCATCGTTTCAGTTCGGGCAACGTCCTGCTGGCTCTTTGTTTCGGCGGACTGAGCCGACCGGTGCCGTCCAATCGTTCAGGGCGAACCGGCCGGTGCGCTCCCATCACTCAATCGGGAAGTGATATGTTGTGCGGGCCGACGGCCACCTCGGTGGTCGGGCGCATCTCGGCCGGGGTTTTTAATCGTTCAGCACGACGCACAGAGTATGACACAGGAAACCACGGCTCTCGCTCATTCGACCGTCGTCCGGGTCTCGACGGACGGGCGACCAGTGAGCGGGGACCGGACCCTGAGCGCGGCACGAGCGGCGGCGGACTCGATACCCGTCGTCAGGACGGGGCCGACAGGCATCGCAGCGGCCACTCCGCTGGTGATGGTCACGATGGGCGGGCGGACGGCGTTCCACAGTGACCCGTCACCGGCGGCCGTCCGCGGCCTCGTCGACGAACTGGAAGCGGGGACAGTACCGACGGCCGATGCGGACGCCGTCGTCGAGCACGACCCAGAAACGGCGTCGCTACCCGTCCCGGAGGAGGGCCCGCTTTCGGTCGGCCGACGGTCGGTGCTTGGCCCCTGTGGCTGGGTCGCCCCGCTCGAACCGGCCGACTGGTCGTTCGTCTCGACTGAGCGGACCGCCGACAGAGCAGTTGGAGCCGGGCTGCTGGGCCGCGGCCGCGGGGACGCTGCGACCGACGAGCCAGTCAGCGACGCGTGGGAGACAGCCGGCGCGACCGACGGCGACCCGGTGGTCGTCTGCAACGCCAACGACGCCAGTACGCCCCCGACCGGCGACGAAACGCTGCTTTCGGGGGCACCGATGGCAGTCCTCGACGGGATTGCGGCAGTCGCCGAGTACGTGGACGCCGACGACGCCGTCGTCTACGTCAACGAGTCGGAGACGGCCTTACAGGCGGACCTCCGGGAGGCCATCGACGCGGCCGCCGACACCCTGCCCGTCGTTCCGCAACTGGTGGCCGGCCCGGACGAGTTCCGCGCCGGCGAACCGACGGCGGCGCTGGAAGCGCTGGAGGGGGCCGACCGCATCGAACCGCGGCTCCAGCCGCCCTCGCCGGCCGAGCGCGGTCTGTACGGCCGCCCGACGGTTATCCACACCCCGCGGACGTTCGCGCAGGTCCAGCGGGCCATCGCCGAGCCCGATAGCGTCGACGCCGACGCCGCGGACCCCGGAACCCGAATCGTCACTGTCACCGGTGACGTCACCGACCCGGCGACGGTCGAACTCGGGTCGAGCGCCAGCCTCTCGGCGGCCCGCGAGGCGGTCGAGATGGACGGCCCGTTCAAGATGGCCTGTGTCGGCGGCGTCCTCGGCGGTATCACTCGAAGCCTCGACGTCGCGCCGACCGCCCAGTCGCTTCGGGCTGCCGGTCTCGGAACCGACGGCGTCGTCGAACTGTTCGACAGCGACCGGTGCGCCGTCGAGACGGTCGGGAGACGGGCCCGGTTCGCGTCGATGGAGAACAGCGGCCGCTGTGTCCCCGGTCGCGAGGGGACGAAACAGCTCGCCGAACTGCTGCGTGACATCTACCAGGGGTCCTTCGAGAGCGACAAGATACGCGAACTCGGCCGGGTGATGCGCCAGTCGAGCAACTGCCAGACCGGCGCGCACGCGCCGCGTCCGGTGACGACCGCCATCGACGAGTTCGAACCCGAGTTCCGCGCCCACACGGACGGCCACTGTCCCAGCGGCACCTGCACGGAGAAACTATGAGCACAGACAAGTCGATACCACGAGTTCCCGACCTACACGACCCACAGCCGGAGACGCCAGTCACCCGCGAGTTCGAGACCGGAACCGCCAACGACCCCGACGTGGGGACCGACGCGGACGAGCCGACGACGCTCACCGTCGACGGCGAGCCGGTCACTGTCGACCCCGGCTCGACTATCATCGATGCCTTACAGGACCTCGACGACGAGGTCGTCAGCGTCGACCCCGGTGCCGAGGGCGTCGAAGACGACGCCGACGTGCCGGCGCTGTGTTACTACGACCGCGACGGGGACTGCAGCGACGAGATCGGTCCGCGAAGCGAGTGTCGCACCTGCATGGTCGAGACCGAGCAACACGGCCTCGTTCCGTCGTGTTCGTTCCCCGCGGAGGACGGCCTCACCGTCTCGACGGACACGCCCGACGCCGAGGAAGCCCGGAGCGTCAACCTCGACCTCGTGCTGTCGAACCACAACCTCCGGTGTACCACCTGCAACGGCAACGGCCGCTGTGAGCTCCAGGACGCCGCCATCAGCGAGGGCGTCGACCACCCCCGCTACGGCGTCTTCGACGAGCGCGACCAGTACGAACCCATCGACGACACCTCCTCGTTCATCCAGATCGACCGCAACAAGTGCATCCTCTGTAACCGCTGTGTCGACGCCTGCAACGACGTGCAGGTCGAGGGCGTCCTCCGTATAGAGGGCCACGGCGAGGACACACGCATCGGCTTCCAGTCCGACGCCGAGACGATGCACGACTCGGAGTGTGTCTCGTGTGGCCACTGCGCCACCGTCTGTCCCACCGGCTCGCTGACCGAGAAAGGTATCGGCGGCGCTGCGACCCTGCCGCTGCCGGGCTTCACCCAACGGAACTCCATCGGGACAGTCATCGAACACGAGGACGTCGAGACAATCGACGACACCACCGCCCCGAACCGCGGGTTCGAACCCGGCGACCCGAGGGCGGGCGGACAGAAGGGCCTCGCCAGGTTCGCCTCGGCGGCGAAACGCCGGGCCGGCGACATCGCCAAGGACTACGGCAAAAAGGCGTTCCTCGCCGGCGAACACACCGCCGAGAGCATCGCGGCGAACACGATGCCCGAGGGTCGACTGTTCGACATCGCAAGCGTGGTCAGCGACTACCGCCTCTCGAAAATCGACAAGCAGGAGACGACCTGCGGGTTCTGTGCCGTCGGCTGCCGGTTCGAGATGTGGGGCAAGGACGGCGACTCGCTCGGGGTCGTTCCGGTCGATGACCCTGACGACGCGCCCGCGAACAACTTCTCGACCTGCGTGAAAGGGAAGTTCGGCCACGAGTTCGCAAACAGCAAACAGCGGGTCACCGAACCGCTCGTCCGCAACGACGACGGCGAACTCGAACCGACCACCTGGGACGAGGCACTGGATCAGGTCGCCCAGCGCTTCACCGAGATTCAGGACGGCCACGGCATCGACGCGCTGGGCTGTCTCGCCTCCTCGAAGGGAAGCAACGAGGAGGCCTACCTCGTCCAGAAGTTCGCCCGACAGGTGCTTGGCACGAAGAACATCGACAACTGCGCCCGGCTGTGTCACTCCTCGACGGTCGCCGCGCTCCAGCAGACGCTGGGCTACGGCGCGATGACCAACCGCATCAACGAGGACATCGGGGAAGCCGACGCCTACCTCATCAGCGGCTCCAACACCACGGAATCGCATCCGGTGCTCGCCACGCGCATCAAACAGAACGTCCGGGAGGGGGCCGACCTCGTCGTGTTCGACCCGCGGAAAATCGGCATCGCCGAACACGCCGACCAGTACACCCGGACCAACCCCGGCTACGACGTGGCCTGGCTCAACGGCCTGATTCGGTACATCATCGAACACGACCTCCACGACGCGGACTTCATCGAACGCAACACGAGGAACTTCGAGGAAGTCAGGGAGAAAGTCCAGGCGTTCACGCCCGAGAAAGTCGAGGACCTGGCGGGCGTGTCGCCGGAAGAGCTCGCCTCGGCGGCCGAGACGCTCGCCGAGGCCGACAGCGTCGTCTTCGGCTGGGCGATGGGGATGACCCAGCAGAGCCACGGCACGGAGAACCTCATCGCGATGGCCGACCTCGCGCTCGTGCTGGGGCAGGTCGGCAAGCCGGGCGCCGGCCTCTCGCCGTTCCGCGGCCAGAACAACGTCCAGGGCGGGGGCGGCGACATGGGGACGCTTCCGGGGAGTCTCCCGGGCTATCAGAACCCGGCAGACGACGCGGTCAGCGAGAAGTTCGCCGACGCGTGGGGCGAGCGACCGCCCGAGGAACCCGGACTCAAAGTGCCGGAGATGCTCGCCGAGGCTCACGCGGGGAACCTCCGGGGGATGTACGTCGTCGGCGAAAACCCCGCCCTCTCGGAGCCGGACATCCAGCACGCCGCCGAGGCCCTGGAAGACCTGGAGTTCCTCGTCGTCCAGGACATCTTCATGACCGAGACGGCAGACTACGCCGACGTGGTGCTGCCGGCGGCGACCTCGCCGGAGAAACACGGGACGTTCACCAACACCGAGCGACGCATCCAGCGGGTCCGGCCCACGTCTGAGCCGCCGGGCGAGGCCCGCCAGGACTGGGAAATCACGCAAGCGCTGGCCCGTCGGCTGGGCTACGACTGGGACTACGACCACCCGCGGGAGGTCATGGACGAGATCAACTCCCTTGCACCCATCTACGGCGGCGTCACGTACGACCGGCTCGAATCCGGCGACCAGCACGGCCTGCAGTGGCCCTGCTGGGACGAGGACCACGAGGGGACGCCGTACCTCTACGATTACGAGGAGGGGAACTTCAATTTCGAGGATGGGAAAGCCCGTTTCGTTCCCGCCGACGGCGGACACCCCGGCGAGATTCCGGACGAGGAGTACCCGCTGACACTTACCTCCGGGCGCGTGCTGTACCACTGGCACACGGGCCAGATCACCCGCCGCGTCGAGGGGCTGATGAGCCACGTCGGCGAGAGCTTCGTCGAGGTCCATCCCGAGACGGCCGAGAATCTCGGCATCGCCGACGGCGAGTACGTCCGCGTCGAATCCCGACGGGGCAATATCGTCGTCAAGGCCCAGGTCACCGAACGGGTCGGCCCGGGGACGCTGTTCATCCCGATGCACTTCGCCGCGGGTGCGGTGAACAAGCTCACCGGCGAGACGTTCGACCCGACCGCCGGGATTCCCGAGTACAAAGTGTCGAGCGTCCGCGTGGAGGTGCTGGGCCCGGAGACGGACGAGACGGTGCTGCGGACGCCGGACGCCGGCGGGAAACAGGTCCGGAAGCGAGGCGCGGGCGACGACTGAACCCGCGCATCCGGTCCCAGCCAGTACGCGGGGCCGTCGGCTGGCGATGACAGGCTCTGATAGGGACCGTATATACAGCCGTATTCGGTGCCGATTTAGCTCCACGTAGCGGGTTTACGCGTCTATCTCCTCGTACTGACACCAGTGAATCTTTTTACTCCAGTTTTACGCATAAAATCTGTAGACGCCCGGTCGAACAATCCGATTTATATATAAACCACCCACAGTCGTCTCAGCCGTCAGTCTCGTGGTCCGACCGGTCGGTCCGCAATCTCATCGAGGAGGTCGACGAGGGAGTCGGTCGCCAGCTCCAGCAGCGTCTCCCCGCGTTCGGCGCTCCCCTCGCGCGGGTCGCCGACGACGCCGTTCTCGGTGAACTCCTTGGAGTCGAACGCGAGGTTGACGCCGCTTTGCCACTCCCCCCAGCCGTCGCTGCCACCGGCCGCCGCCTCGTCCAGTCGGTCCTCGTGGACGGTCTCCGAGTTCGTGTGCTGGAGCAGCGAGGTTTCCAGGGGCCCACCGTGACCCATGTCGGCGCTGTGGTCGCCGACCGCGTTGAACCACGTGAAAGGTACGGCGAAGGCCACGTCGTGCCGGGTTATCGTGCCCGATACTTCCCGCAGTGCATCGATGTTGCCGCCGTGACCGTTGACCAGCACCACGTGGTCCCAGCCGTGGCTCGCGAGGCTCCGGACGACGTCCCGGACGTAGGACCGGAACGTCGACTCGGAGGTCCACAGCGTCCCGGAAAACGCTCGGTGCTCCTCGGCGACGCCGACGGGGACTGCCGGTGCGACGACGACGGGGTCGTCGTAGCGCTCGGCGCCGCGTTCGGCGACCGCCTCGGCGTCGAGCGTGTCCGTCCCGAGGGGTGCGTGTGGTCCGTGTTGCTCCGTGCTTCCGACGGGGAGAAGTGCCAGATTCGTCTCCACATCCGCCATATCGGTCCACGTCTCCGTCTGCAGTTCCATGGTCACATCTCTGTACGGGACGGAATAAAGCCCATCCTCCCAGGTCCGGGATAGTCGAGCCGCCGGCACGCACATCCAGGTTCGCAGCCAGACCCGGATTTAATACGTACTGACACGTGCGTTGTGATAGCATGGCTACCACTGGTTCGGACTCGATTCCGATGACGGTCATCAGCGGCCCCCTCGGCGCGGGGAAGACGACACTGGTAAACAGGCTATTGAGCGACCCCGGAGACAGGCGAATCGCCGTCGTCGTCAACGACATGGGGGAGATAAACGTCGACGCAGAGCTTATCGCAGACGAGGCGGATTCGGGGGAGGAGGGGGTCGTGGACCTCTCGAACGGGTGTATCTGTTGTCGGCTCCAGGACGACCTCGTCACCGAGGTGACGCGACTCGCAGAGGAGCGGTCCTTCGATTATCTGGTCGTCGAAGCCTCCGGCATCAGCGAACCGATTCCCATCGCGCGAACGTTGACCGTCGGACCCGACGGGGGCGACCCGCCAGAAGGGCTGCATCTGGATACGACGGTCTCGGTCGTCGACGCCTACGGCTTCTGGAAGGCGTTCGACCCCGAGGAGTCCATCCCGGACACCGCGCCCGACCCCGAGCGACCACTCACCGAGGTGCTTGTCGACCAGATCGAGTTCTGCGACGTGCTCCTCCTGAACAAGTGCGACATGGTCCCCGACGGCGCGCTTGATTCCGTCGCTGCTGCGGTCAGAACGCTCCAGCCCCGGGCGGTCATCCATCGGACGACCTACAGCGAGGTCGACCCAGGCGAGGTACTCGGGACCGGACGGTTCGATTTCGAGGCCGCCAAACGACAGCAGGGCTGGAAGCAGGCGTTAGCCGGGTCGGACGGCGCGGATGACCATGCCGGCCACGAACACGACGACGAGGCGTCCGCGGCAGCGGCCCACGGCGTGGAGTCGTTCATCTACCGCCGGGACGCGCCGTTTCACCCCGGTCGGTTCGACGACTGGCTCGACGACTGGGACGGCACGATAGTCCGCGCCAAGGGGTTCGCGTGGGTCGCAAGCAGGCCCGAAAAGGTGCTTGGGGTGAGTCAGGCCGGCCCGTCTGTGCAGGCCGGACCCATCGGCGAGTGGGGCGACGACGACCCGTCCACCCGGCTGGTCTTCATCGGCCAGGAGATGGACGAAGATGCTATCGTCGCCGAACTCGACGATTGTCTGGCCACGGCTGAAGAGCGGACCCAGACGTACGAGGGCGACCCGTTTCCGCGGGAGCGCTGACTCAGGTCGCGCCGTAGCCGACCTCGTCACGGAGTTCGTCCCACGACTCGTGGAACCCGTACGTCGACTCGGACTCGCCGCCCATCGCGGTCTGATAGACGTCGTCGTAGGACAGTAGCTGCGTCCAGCCGTCGTGGAACCGGTAACTACAGTACTGACACATAGCAGGTCATACTCGGCAGTAGGACGTATAGCTATCGCAAAAAACGGGTCGGTGGAGCCGGTTTCAGGGTTCCAGCAGCACCTTCGTGACGCCTTCCTCCCGGTTGTCGAAGGCCTCGTACATCTCCGGGGCCTCCTCGAGACCGACACGATGGGAGACCACCCAGCTGGGGTCGGCTCGGCCCTCAATGATGAGGTCCCGCAGTTCCCGGTTGTACGACTTGACGTTACACTGGCCGGTCCCGAGCGCCTGCCCCTTCTCGAAGAGCAGCCCGAAGTCGATGCCGAGACGGCCCTGTGCGGCCATGTCGTCCGGGGCGCCCGGGTCCTCGGGGACGTAGAGCCCCGGAATCCCGAGTTCGCCGGTCGGTTTCACCGTCCGGATGAGGTTGTTGATGACGACGGCCGGGTTCTCACGGGCCGGGTCGTACGCGTCGTCGGCTTCCTTGTCCGGGTCGATGGCCTGGTAGCCGACGGCGTCGACGCCCTTGTCGACGCCGCCGCCGTGTTGTTCTTTGATCTGCTCGACCGGGTCGCCCTCCTCGAAGTTGATCGGTGTCGCGTCACAGTGTTCTTCGGCCAGGTCCAGCCGGCTCGGGACGCGGTCGATAGAGTAGATCTCCGCCGCACCCTTGATTTTCGCGCTGTAGGCGGCCATCAACCCGACCGGACCCGCCCCGTAGATGGCGACGGAGTCGCCCGGTTCAAGATTGGCGAGTTCTGTCCCGTGCCAGCCCGTCGGGAAGATGTCCGCGAGCAGTGAGAACGCGTCCTCGTGTTCGTCGCCCTCCGGGAGCTTGAGGGCGTTGAAATCCGCGTAGGGGATGCGGAGCTTCTCGGCCTGTCCGCCTTTGTACGGCCCCATGGCCACGTAGCCGTAGGCCCCGCCGGCGAAGCCGGGGTTGACGTTCGTACAGAAGCCCGTGTAGCCGCTCTCGCAGTTCTCACAGAAGCCACAGGCGACGTTGAACGGAGCGACGACGCGGTCGCCTTCCTCCAGCGAGGAGACGGCGTCCCCGACCTCGGTGACGATACCCATGTTCTCGTGTCCGAACACGATGCCGGGTTCCGCCGCCGTCCGGCCCTCGTACATGTGGAGGTCGGACCCGCAGATACACGACGTCGTGATGTCGATGAGTACGTCGTTCGGATGCTCTATCTCCGGTTCGTCTACCTCTTCGACGGCCACTTCCTTCGGTCCCTTATACACAACAGCGTTCATTGACATTTGTTAGCACAACCATATTTTCCATAGTATGGCTGTCACTTATAACTAGTTAATTATTATGAATAATTCGAGAACTGCCCGCGACAGCGCCGCCCGAGGACCAGTGCGTGGCCCGCAACGGGGTCGAGCGGTCGCGGGGAGCGCGTCAGGCAGTGACTCTTAGTCCCCGGTCGAAGGAGACGTTCCCCTCCGGGACCAGGCAAGTGGAGGTTCCTGGTGCCCTGACAGGCGGACGGCCAGGTAGACCAGCGAGACCATGGCGGCGTATTCGACGACGCCCGCGACGAGGTGGAGTTCGGACGGGACGGTCACCGCGACGACGAAAGGCGGGTAGTTCATCGAGGCGTGGAACAGCGCGACGAGCCAGAGGTTCCCCGTGAGCGCGTACACACTCCCGTAGGCCAGTCCCATGAGCGCCAGTCCGAGGAGCCGGCCCGCGAGCGGGGTCCCGACCCCGTGGCCCGACGCGAGAAACCACCGCGGGAGGTGAAACAGCGCGAACAGGACCGCCACAATCCCGATGCCGGAGAGCGCGCCGCGGCGCGTCACGCCCCCGGCCAGCGACGTGAACTTCTGCTGGAGGTACGTGCGAAAGAGGAGTTCTTCCGGGATGGCAGTGAACAGGAGCGAACTGAGCAGCGCCCCGAGATACAGCAGCGGATGGGTCGCTGTCCGCGACAGCGTCGCCTCGAACCCGGGGGCGCTCCCCAGCGCGAGGGCGACCGCGACGAGGTTGTACAGCGCCCAGAACGCGGCGACGACGCCGACCACGGGCACCAGCGTTCGACGGGGCGGGAGGAGCGGGCGCAATCTGACGGTCTCGACCCTGAGTGCGGCGACCGTGAGGAGGACGAGGAAGCCGCCCCAGCCCATCCCCAGGACCGGCGGCGGGGACGCCCCGGGGGAGAACGCGACCAGACCGGAGAGGACGCCAATCGTCAGGAGGTACGTTGCGACAGGGACCAGCGGCCCGCCGTCGAACTCCGGCAGGCCCAGAGGAGGGCGCAACATCCTGTCGGAGTTCTCGGGACGGACTGAAATTTGCTTCCATGTCGCGACGACCGCGGCGGGAGCGGGGTCGCGCCCGGAACTGGCACCGGAGCGGCCCGCACTGCCGGGACGGCCGGACCCTGTCGGTGGGCGCCACCGTCTGTCAGCAGGGGTCGTTTAAATTCAGATTTTAGTCTGTGATGGCTTTACTACGCTTCCGCCCGATGGCTCAAGCGCCGGAGGCCGCCTGAGACGGTCCCCGGCCATCGCCACGCCGTTGCCACGAGCCGGAATCCGCCACGCTCGACCGTCCGACCGGCAACGGACACAGCCCTCCCCTTTCCGTTGCCGGCCGTTCCATAGCGCCGTCGATCCCATGAACTCGTACGTACGCACCCAGCGGTTCTCTCGGTACTGGCCAGAGGGCGGTTTCCGGCGGCCGCGGACTCGGCACAGCAGTAATCGGCAGCGACCGGTCGGCCCCGGAATCGTCGACAGTCTCGGGGCGGGTGGTCGGTAGTGCGCAACGCCGTCGTCGGGCTGTTCGCCGTCGTCTCTGTCGTGTCGCTGACGGCCGGCATCGCGGTGGTCGCGGTGACGACCCCGACTGAGCCGCGGGCGGCGTCCGACGGGGGCCCGGTGTCGGTGTCGAACGGAACGACCGGCCAGTTCGCTCGACTCCACGCAGCCGGGGTCACGGGCTCGAACGTGTCGGTAGGCATCGTCGACCCGACGGGATTCGACACGGGGTCGAGAGCGATTGCCGGCCAGGTCGCCGAAACGCGGGGGTTCGGTGCCGGTCCCGTACACGAGACGGGCGAGGCACACGGCACTGCGACGGCCGCCGTCGTGTCGCGGACCGCACCCGATGCCAGTCTCCACCTCGCTCGGGTCGATGGCATCGACAGCTATCGGGAGGCGGTGGACTGGCTCCTTCGAGAGAACGTCGACGTGATCGTCGCACCGGTTTCCTTCTACGGGCAACCGGGCGACGGAACCGGACCGGTCGCCCGGAGCGCGACGCGAGCGACGGAGCGTGGGTCAGTTTTCATCGCCCCGTCCGGCAACCTCGCGCAGTCACACTGGTCGGGTCGGTACACCGCCGGGGCCGTCGAAAACCGGACAGTCGCGTTTACGAACGAGAGCCGGCGGAACTACGTTCGGGGCGGGACCGAAATCGTGGTCTGGCTCTCGTGGGAGCGAGACCACGCAGACGAGGAGTACACGGTCGAACTGTATCGGACGAACGGGACCACCTCCCGGCTCGTCGCCCGCTCACAGCCCTACCGCGGCGACAGCGTGCCGAACGAGCGCATCGTCGCCGACGTCAGGCCCGGCGACTACTACCTCGTCGTTCGGGGGCCAGCATCGCCGACCGAGACGCGACTTCGGCTCGTCTCGCCGACCCACGACCTCCAGCACGCGACGACTCGGAACAGTATCGTCGCGCCGGGGACCGCACGCGGGGCCGTCACCGTCGGCGCGTACAACAGCCGCGTCGACCAGCTCGAGCCGTTCAGTTCCCGCGGTCCGACGGTCAACGGGCGGCCCGGCGTCGACGTCGTGGCGCCGGACCGGCAGTTCGCCGCCGCCGCGCCAGACGGCTTCGTCGGCTCGTCGGCCGCGGTCCCCTACGTCGGCGGAACCGCGGCCCTGCTACTCGAGGCAGACGAGTCGCTGTCCCCCCGCGAGACCGAACGGCTGCTGGAAGAGACCGCAAGCGACGTGAGAAGCCCGGGAGTCGACAACGGGACCGGCCACGGGGCGGTCGACCCGGTCCGTGCGGTCCGGACTGCCCGGAACCGGACTGACGGTTAAATCTAGTTTTAAGCCAGCCACAGAGCTTTGAAAATCGCCCCGTCACATACCCGATACGGTCGCTATGTCGAGTCTCATCGAGCGGATACAGGAGCGGAGCGGGACCGCCGACGAATCACCGCGAGTGCTCGGGGTCGCGGAGAACGAGACCGACGACGTGCTCGATGCGCTCGGTTCGGACACCAGTCGGTCGCTGTTCCGCACGCTGTACGACGAGCCCGGAACGCCGTCCGAGATAGCGGACCGGTGTGACACGTCGGTCCAGAACGTCCACTATCACGTCTCGAATCTCGAAGACGCAGCACTCATCGAACCGGTCGAAACGGTCTATTCATCGAAAGGCAACGAGATGACCGTGTACGGGCCCGCAAGCGACCCGATTGTGCTGGTCGGTGACCACGACCTGGAGCCACGTATCCAGCGGTCGCTGGCCGATATCGTCGCCGGCGTGGGGCTGATCGGCCTTGCGAGCCTCTTCGTCCAGTGGGGCGCAGAGCGACTGGCAGACGCGACCCCGGAGGAGGGCGTTCTGGCTCCGGCGAGTCCGGGTTCGGGGCCGATCCACGGAACTGACGCTCTCGCCAGGTTCGTTTTCGAGGTCGTCGAACCGGGCCTCCTGTTTTTCTGTCTCTGTCTCACTGTCCTCGGGATAGCCGCTCTCCTGGCTCGCGAGTGAGAACGGGACCAGTCAGTGTCGAGGAAAGCTGTCTCCCGCTGGTGGCACCAAGCGAAGTATAGGACACGCAATCGCCCCGGGCGTCTATCGACGGCTCACGGCCGCTTGTAGGTGAATCAACTGCGACTGTCATGCGAGAAGGTGAGCTCGCTGTATTCGTAGTGGTAGCGTCAGAAATCGGGCGAGGGTGCAGCAGGCGGGGCTTCAGTTCAGTATAGCTCGCAGGCAGACCCCCACGCCGGCGACGGCGAGCACGCCGCCGACGGCAAGAGCGCCGGCACCGATTCCGGAGCCACCGCTCTGTGACTGAGCTGCGACGGATGTCTCGCCGGTAACCGAATCGACGCCGTCGGAAGACGCGTCAGCCGTGGTGTTGCCACCGCCGACGACCAGCGTCCCGATGGCGTCGGGCTGGCTTGCCACCTCCGTCCCGCGATACAGTGAGAGTTCGTAGCTGCCCGCAGCGAGTTGCGAGTCGAGGGCGACCTCCGACCCTGATTCGACTGCCACGGCGTCGGCATCCGCGGCGGTTCGGAGGGTCGGCTCGTCGTGGCCGGCCGCCGTGGTGTCAAAGAGGAGGACGACACGGGAATCACCGTTCCCGTCACGGACAGTCGCGTTGATCTCGTAGTTGCTGGCCGGGCTCCCGATAGACACGGTCGCCGCGTCAGCGGTTGCCAGAACGACAGGAATCCGGCTGGTCTCTCCCTGTCGAACCTGCGAGACCGGCTCCCCGAACCCGAATTCGGCCGTCTCCTCGACCTCGAACTGCTCGTTTGCCGTCCCGTTTGCTTCGATGACGAGCCGTCCGACGGTCGATGTTCCGTCGGTTGCCTGGCCCTCGAACACGCGGTAGGGGTACGCGGCGGGGGCAAGTGTCGACGGGAGTTCCGGCTCCGGCGCTGTCACGGTCAGTGAGTCACCGTCGTCCGCGACGGTAAGAGTCGCCCCGTCAGTGCCGGCGGCCGCTGTGTCGAAGAGAACCAGCACCTCGCCGTCGCCGTCGTCGTCACTGACGGTCGCGTTGATCTGGTAATTGGTCGCCTCGCTGCCGACGGAGAGCGTTTTACTCCCCCCATCGGTCATCGAGAGCGGAATTTCGGCGGTTTCGCCCTGGGCGACGGTGACGGCGTTTTCGCCGTCGTCGGTCTGTGCCGGACTCTCGATGTCCGGGACTGGATCGGTACAGTCGCCGTCGCACTGGGCGACGGTTCCGGTCCGTTCAAACAGCGCGTCACCGTCGACGTGCCCGTACAGTTCATACGACGTGTTCGCTGGCACCCTGGCCAGATCGAACTGGGCGGCGAAGGTCCCGTTGGGTTGCACTGTGACGTGTGATTGCTGAATAAACGGGTTCGACGCATTGTTTGATTTGATTCTGAAAGTCATCTCGGTCCCGGGTTCGAGCGTGGTCTCCCCGGTGACCACCTGCTTTTCGTCGGCATGCAGCGGGAAGCTGTCCTCCGAGAGCGTCGCCTGCTGCGCAGCGGCCACCCCCGGACCCGCCGCGGTTGCGGCGAGGAGTGTCGCGACCAGAGCCACCGACCGAGCGCTCACAGAACCACCTCCCGGGATGGGCCCGGAGGTGTGTGCTCGTGGGCTCGATGCCGCCAACAGTACCGTATCGAAAGTGGAGGGCAATTCGCTGGCATACGGTTGCCAGTTACGGGGGGATTGAAAAACCGCCTGCGATAGCTTAAAACCGCGTTGAACACGGGAGTCCCTCTCGAATCGCTGTGGCCGGTACACAGTCGTGCTGATGGCGATTATATCACTCCCGTCTTTGAGCGGACCGGAGCATCGAAAGATAGTCTCGACGGGGGTAGACCTATCTGTTACGGCCGGGATTACCGCCACAGCCGAAAGAGCACAGCGGTGTACCGACGGGCACGTCCTGGCGAGAGCGGTATCCTCCGTCACCGTCGCTTCGACGGCGGCGATGTCCGTTTCAGCCACGTGCTCAGTGGTTCGTGCAGTGAGAGCCAACAGAACGTGCAGAACTTGTGGAGATGCAGTATTTTTATGGTAATTTCGGAACGATTGACTGGTATGCGGACGGTCCTCGCAAGCCAGCTCTCCAGCATCAGAGTAACGACTACCGATGGCCGAGAGATCGGCACATTGCGAAACATTACGCTCGATACGGCGACGGGAGAATTTCAGACAGTTGTCGTCGATAGCGACGTTGCGGAGGTGTTCAGCGTTGAGCGGGATTCCGACGGCTGCATCCGGTTGCCCGCAACCCTCATCCAATCGGTTCGGGATCACCTGACCATCCACCCGCCTACGGAACAGAACGTCTCGGGCAGCGACGCTGGGGGTCTGTAGGTAACGGTCGCCGTCGTCACCCCGTTCGGTCTCGGGAGTTTGGACACCTTCGGTGCCGATACGGTTCTCGGCCGATAGGCGTCCACGCCACTGTCCTGGCAAGCGGTGTGCCTGGCGACCGCGTCACCGCACCGAAGTCTGGGACGCGTGTCCGATTGCGAACCGAAGCGACAGTCGAAGATAGCAGGCCCGGGCGGGCTGTTCTTTGCAACCATCCCGGGACCGTCCGCCTCGGTCCCAGAACCCAGGAACACCGCGCCGATTCCAGCATCGAACAGAGGGCGACTAGAGACAGATGGGGCGCAGCGTCGAGTGACCCACTGTTTTCAGTGGACACGTCGTCTCTGGTAGTATGGCCCCGGAACCGAACTCGACTCAAGCGCCATCGTCGCCGTTCCTGGCAGCTATCTACGACCCAGCCACGGCGTTCTTCGAACGGACGCTCTTGCGGCCACACCGTGAGTACCTGGTGACAGAGTTAGACGGGGCAGTTCTGGATATCGGCGCCGGAACCGGCGCGATGTTTCCGTATTTCGACGCCGTCGCGGACGCGTCGACGGAGTTTCACGCCACCGAGCCGGACCCGCACATGCGCCAGCAGGCAACGGAGAAGGCGAACGCCCAGACCACGCCGATCCGTATCGAGTCGGCCCCGGCGGAGGCTCTGCCGTACGACGACGCCACGTTCGACGTCGTCATCGCCTCGATGGTGTTCTGTACGATTCCGGACGTCGAGTCCGCGGTGAGTGAAATCGGACGCGTGCTCAAGCCCGGCGGTGAACTGCGCTTCTTCGAGCACGTCATCGACGACGGGTGGCGCGCTCGCGTGCAGTCGGCGCTCGCACCGCTCTGGAAGCGTCTCGCGGGCGGTTGTCACCTGACCCGGCAGACAGGGTCGCGGCTCGTCGCTGACCGGTCGTTCGACATCGTCGAAATCAATCGGCTCAATCTGGGCGTGACGCCAGTCCGTCCGTTCGTCCGGGGACGGCTCCGAAAACGTTCCGCGGGTCCGACGCGGTAGCGGTTAGCTCTGGCTCTGCGTGACGGACCCCTCCTCGTTGGGCTGGATGACGACGAATCCCTCCTCGCCGGTGAACTCCATCTGTATCGATTCACCGGAGGTCTGGCCGATCTCGAACGCCTTGTTCATCTCGATCGAGGGGGAGAGGTTCGAACTCCACGCGACGGTCGCGTCCGGGTCGGTGAAGACCGGCGGGGTCATCACGAGCGGGTCGCCGTGGGTCGTCAGCGCGACCTCGCCGGGGCCGGTGAGGTAGACGTTCGTCAGGCCGCCGGCGGCCATACCGGAGAGACTGCCGACGGTGTTTATCTCGTAGTCGATACTCGATTCGAACGCGAGCACGTCCGTGCCGTTGACGGATATCGACTCCCCGTCATCGAGGCGAAGCACCTGTACTTTCTTGCCGTTCTCGGCCACGTAGAGGTGGCCGCTCCCTTCGGCCTCCATGACCGGCGTCCCTTCGCCGCTCACGGCCTCCTTGACGAAGCCGGTAATACCGCCTTCCGCCGAGGACTTGCCGGTGAACGTGACCTCGCCGGTGTACGCGACCATCGACCCGGCTTTGACCATCACTGTGCCATCGAGCGGGATATCCAGAAGCCTGTTGTTCTCTTTCTGGAACCCATCGCCGCCGTCTGCGGGGGCGTTGGAGCGGACGAATTCCTGTAAGTCCATAGCTACAGCGAGAAACTGAGAGGCCGGACTCATAGGTCTCTTGAAAGATTAAAACGTATTTTGTGCGACCGGTTCGCATATCGAGAATCGCCACGCGGCCGCTGGATGAAGAATCCCCGTAAGTAGTATATCTGAATAGCTATTCCGGATATCTATACAAACGTCCGAGGAGTTCGATACCGACGGCCGTGGTTTTGAGAGCCCCGCTCCCCCTCGGGCGTTCGAACTGCCTGGTCGTACACGGCGCTGTCCGGGACGTACCGGGGGTCGCTGTACGTCGACAGGATTTCACCGGCCTCTCCACCGCCTGTGACCGTCTCCGTTGGCTCGTCGGAAGATACGCCGGTGAATCCGCCATAATGTTCGCACGTATCTCTGCACAGGTGTCCGAGACCGGTCGTCTGCGGTCACCGGCTATCGACCCGCTCGTCAACGACCCAGTTGAACCGGTTTGCATACGGTCGTGGCAGGAACGGCCCCGGACCCGTTACACCGTCCGCACAACGACGTGGTGCTCCGAACAGTAGCGCTCGACCCGGTGCTGGAACGAGCCGTCCCCGGGCCATTCGACAGGTGCGCGCACCGCGTCGGGGTCCCCGACGTAGCAGGCAACCGTCCCGCTACCGTCAGCCCGCGGAACCGACTGCCGACAGTACAGGCCGCGGTCGACACCCTCGTACTCGTCGAGTGCCTGGACATCTGGCGTTGCCAGTATTCGGCCCGCGGTCGTGCCGCCGGGGGCGAGCGTCGGATACCGACCATCGATACGGTGTAGACCGACGAGCTCCGCCGAACAGCGGTACTCGTACTCCGAAAGGACTGCGCCGGTCGTGGCATGGTCGGTGAGTGTCCCGTACACGAACACGTCCATACGCGCTGTTGTGGCCGGACTCTTTTCAACCCTGTCAGCGGAGCGATGGGTAGCCCATCCACAGTGGTTTTGTACAGTTGCGCGTCGACACCGAGTGCGAGCGGGGCCGAAGGCCACCGGCGAACCGAGGCAACTGTCGTCGTCGGTGGTTCCTGAACTACTTCGAAACGTGGCTGTTCGTAGCCGTGAGGCATTCGGCGGCCCGCAGGCTTCATGTCCGAGCCGCCGTTATCGGAGCCATGACCACCTGGGACGAGCGGTACCGGACGGGTTCGTACCCGCAACGCCCGGACCCGCACCCGGTGTTGGAGCGATACCTGCCGACCTTCCCGCCGGGCCGAGCGCTTGACGTCGCGACCGGGACCGGCCGCAACGCGCTTCCGGTCGCGGCGGCCGGGTACCGCGTCGACGCGGTCGACCAGTCGCGTGCGGGGCTTCGCATCGCTCGCGAGAACGCACGTGTGGCGGGCGTCGGAGACAACATCGAGTGGGTGCAGGCGGACCTCGATTCCTTCGCCTATCCGCCATCGACGTACGACGTCATTACGATCAGCTTCTATCGCCCCGTCGACCGCCTCCCCGACATCGTCGAGGCGCTGGCC
The DNA here is from genome assembly GCF_032027985.1 of Haloarcula sp. 1CSR25-25. Lineage (NCBI taxonomy): Archaea > Methanobacteriati > Methanobacteriota > Halobacteria > Halobacteriales > Haloarculaceae > Haloarcula > Haloarcula sp. 1CSR25-25. Next base: position 133,229 of record NZ_JAHYBW010000004.1, on the reverse strand, counting down.
GACGGCGGCTGTCTGTTCATCCAGCACCACCTCCGGACGACCGACGACGTTGACGGCGGTCCGTCCGGCGACCGGTACCGGTTCGCCTCGAACGAACTGCTCAGGGCCGGGCTGGGGCTGACAGTGTTACATTACGACGAGCGGACCACGACGACGGACGGAACGACCGCCGCCACCGCCCAGCTGGTCGCCAGAAAATCAGGGGGCAGTCGACAGTCGTACCCTGACATCTCGGAGTATGACAGTCAACCGGTCGAGACCCCCGAGAGTCACGGGAAATAGCGACCGCGAACGGAGGCTGTCAGTCCTCGGCCGCTTCCTCCCCGCCGTCAGCGAGCGCCGGAAACCGCTCGCGCTCGAACCACGCGAACTCTCTCGGGAACTGGTCCGTTTCCGCCAGGTCCCAGGGGTCGCCGTCAGCGACCAGTGGACCCTCCAGCCACGATGTCACGAGGTTCCAGACGAAGATGAGCTGGGCGATGACCAGCAACACGACGCCGAACGTCGCTACCTGATGCAGGACGGTAAACAGGTCAAGCGGGCCGGCAGTCAGGTCGTACGTGGCGTACCGCCGTGGCATCCCGGCGTAGCCAAGTAATACCATCGGGAAGAAGGTGACGTTGGTCCCGGCAAGCGTCAGCCAGAAGTGCCACTTCGCCAGCGACCGCTGATACCACCGACCGGTGTAAAGCGGGAACCAGTAGTAGATACCCGCAAAGACTGCGAAGGCGATCCCGCCCATGATGACGTAGTGGAAGTGGGCAACGACATGGTAGGTGTCGTGCAGGATGAGATCGACGGGGATAGCGGCTTCGAACACGCCGGTGACGCCGCCGATAATGAAGTTCCCGACGAACCCGACACAGAAGAGAAACGGCGCGTTCGTCCGCAGGGAGCCGTTCCACATCGTCGCCATCCAGTTGAACGTCTTTACCGCGCTCGGGATGGCGATGGCGATGGAGATCGCCATGAACGAGGCCCGTAATCGGGGGTCCATTCCTGTCGCGAACATGTGATGGGCCCAGACACCAAATGAGAGGACCCCGAGCGCCAGCGTAGAGTAGACGACGAACTTGAAGCCAAACAGCTTCCGCCCAGTGAACTTCGGCAGGATGTAGCTGATAAGCCCCATCGGTGGCAGGACGAGGATGTATACCTCAGGGTGGCCGAAAAACCAGAACAGGTGCTGCCAAAGCAGCGGACCGCCGCCGTCGAGCGTGAAGAACGTCGTCCCGATGTTCCGGTCGAGCAGGAGCATGACCAGCGCACTGCCCAGCAGCGGGAAGGCAAACAGGATCTGTACGGACTGCACCAGAACAGTCCATGAGAAGATATCGAGGGTCGCCCACGTCACGTCTTCGCTCCGTTCGGTGAAGATGGTCGCAATGAAGTTGATCGCTCCCATCGTCGCCGCCACGCCCGACAGATGGAGTCCGAGTAGCATCAAATCCACGCCGGGGTTCTGCTGTTCGATCGACAACGGCGTGTACATCGTCCAGGCGGTCTGTGCCGGTTCGATGTTTTCGAGGAACGGACCTCCGAGGACGCCGCCCCAGATGAGCAGCGCGGCCGACGGCAGCAGCCAGAACGCGATAGCATTGATTCGGGGAAACGCCATGTCGTCGGCCCCGATGAGCAACGGAATCAGGTAGTTCGAGAACGCCGCCAGTATCGGCGTTCCAAACAGGAACAGCATCGTGATGCCGTGGGTCGTCAAGAGCCCGTTGTATACGCTGGCGCTGAGAAAGTCCTCGGCGGGATACAGCAGTTCGAACCGCATCAACACGACGGCGATACCGCCCCACGCGAACGCGATGACGGCGAAAACGCCGTAAAGAATCCCGATGTCCTTGTGATCGACCGTCGTCAGCCATCTGAGAACTCCGCTCGGTTTCTCGGCGTGAGTCCGTTCCTGACCCGCGTGACCGATACCTATCGCGACCGTGTACGACCGCCAGTTTTCGACGCGTGCGATCGCACCTGTGATACTGACGAGCAGTACTGCCATCAGCCCTGTCGTCGCTAATATACCGACAGATGCCATTTTGAGTGGGATTTATCCGCACTGTCCGTGGGTTTTGTCCGGAAGATGTTCGGGGTTCGTTTCTATCGTGGATGCAATGCAGCGACCAGAAACGAAGCGGTTCGGGACTGATACTTTCAGTAGTGCAGTCGGACTCACAACGTATGGACCCACAACACCGGGACCGGCAGGAAGCGAGTGTACCCAGTCGCCACAGCGGATTCGGACAGTATCGGTCCGACTCGGTTTCGCGCCGAGGGCTGTGTTTGACCGCGATGACGGGGAGGACACGCGATGACGGCGACTGACTTCGACGCCGCCCGAGCGTACGACGAGGGCCAGTTCTCGGCCGTCGAAGTGTTCCGCAGCGACCGGATGAAAGTCGTCTGTGGCTACTTCGAACCCGGGCAGTTCATTCCGGTTCACGCGCCCGCGAGCGACGTGGCGATACACGTCCAGTCCGGGACCGGCGTCGTCCGTGACGGAGAGACGGAGCGAGCGGTCGAACCGGGCGACGTGGTGGTAGTCGAGGCCGACGCCGACCGCGGTGTCAAGGCGGACGCTGACACGCGGCTGGAGGCGTTACTGGTCACTGCGCCGCCGCCAACCGATGCCGAACACGAACCGGTCCGGAAAGGGTTACAACAGATGGAATTCGACCCCCACCGTCCGGAGTGAGTTCGTCGCGGAGACCGACCACCTGCTCGTACGGGCTGCTGTATCTGTACTCCGCGGTGAACCCACGATTCTGGGCGGCCCTGCGGACGTGACGTCCAGTAGTCCGTATCGGGCAGAACGGAAACCGGGCCCGTCGATTGAGGGTGCGAGCTTGACCGTTCAACGGCATGTGACGCCGCTACACCGTCGAGAGTGCTGCCGTCACTCGACGACGTAGGACCGATGTGACCCACGGGTCTGCACGTCGACGAAGTGGTGGCGCGTCGCGTTGCCCACGTCACCGATGGCGGAGCGGCCCGCGCCGTCCTCGTCGTACACGCTGTCGGCCGGGAGGAGGGATTGATCAGCGAGCCGTTCGGTGACATCGCCAGGAAGCGAATCGCCGTCCCGGACATCGACGATGAGCAACTGGTCCGTGAAGCTCTTGGCGAGAAACGCGTCGGTTATCTCCTCGTAGCCCGTGAGCTCTTTGGCCAAACTTCGGATCTCTCCCTGCCGGTCAGTCATCGGTACCGGCTACGTCGGTTTCACCGAAAGTCGTGCCTGCGAACATCTTCCCCCGACCGTCACAGTTCGTCGATGATTTCGCTGGCGAACGTGGTCATCGCCGCCTCCGGCTCCGGGGCGCGAAGCCCGACGATGACGTGGTCCAGGCCGTGATTTTCGAGCCGTCGGAAGTACTCTCGGAACCACTCGACGCCGGCCCGATAGCCCAGGTGGAGCGGTTCGGGCTCGGCCGTCGGGTCCGCAGCGAACGCGACCTGGACGGCAATCGTGAACGGTTTCTCGGACGTGTGGCTCCGCCACGTGTCGAGGTACGACTGAAGCGTCGACTCGGGGAGGTGATAGAATATCCAGCCGTCGCCGTTCTCTGCGATCCACTCCGTCGACTGTCTGGCGTTCCCGGTCGGAAACAGCGGGAGCGTGTCCGTCGTCGGTTTCGGGAGGACATCCAGTTCGCCGTCGAGGTGGCCCCAGGAGCCGTCGAGCGTCGGGTAGTCTTCGCGCCAGAGCGCGCGGAGCGCGTCGACGCTCTCGCGGACAATCTGGCCCCGGTTCTCGGGGTCGACACCGAACGCCGGATACTCCGGGTCGCGGTCGCCGGAGGCGACCCCCAGCACGAGACGGCCATCGGAGAGCCGGTCGACGGTTGCGGCCGATTTCGCCACGTGGATGGGGTGGCGCAACGGGAGGACGACGCTCGCGGTGCCGAGCGCGACCGAGTCAGTGTGAGCGGCGACATGCGAGAGGAGCGACCACGGGTCGAAGGCCCCGCCGGCGTCCCCGAACCGCGGCCAGTACGTCGGCACGTCCCGTGCCCAGAGCGCGTCGAACCCGACTGATTCGGCGTGGCTCGCAAGTCGGAGTTCCGCGTCGACGTCGGGCGTCGACTCCTTCTCGCCCGTGAGCGGGAATCCGAGGCCGAACGAGAGACCATCCTGCTCGAAGAGCCGCCGATAGCCGGCGTTTGCGTGGTCCACAGCAGTCATCGGGCACCCTTCTCGCTGGAGGCGTATTTGCACACTGGTCAGCTACCGACAGACCGACGCCGCCGAAACAGGAAACCGGTCGGTCCCCTTACTGCGTGCCCCCGTCCGGGGTATCGACGGTGATGGTATCGGACCCCCTGCTCCTGGGGAGCTGCCAATCGATGTCCAGCGAGCGCTTCGGGAACGACGGCTTCGCTACGACTTCAAGCGTCCGGTCTGCGGCCGCCGGCGTGACGGGCGCAGCAACCAGTAGCCGGGCCACGTCGGCCCGCGAAACGCTCCCCCAGAGCTTTGCTCCGGGTTCGGCGACGGAGACGGTGTCAGTTCGCGGCCCGTTCGTGAGCACGCCCGGTCGCAGAATCGTGTGCCGAACCGGAGCCTCGCGAATCGCGGCCTCGGCCTCCGCTTTGGCGCGTTGTATCGGCTGGATGAGAACGTCAAAGGCCGCCGCGAGGGGGCTGGCCGGTTCGTCGCCGACACCGATGGCGGATTCCATGACGAACGCCTCGACGCCGGCGTCGACAGCCTCGTCGAGGAGATTGATAGTCCCCGCGCCATCGACGTACTCGTCCCGGGCCCAGACGTCAGTGATGTTCGAGCCGACGGCGCTCAGGACGGCGTCGACATCGGACAGCGCATCGGCCAACGCAGTCGGATTCAGCAAGTCGTCGACGACGACCTCGTCGGCACCGGCCGCCCGCAGGTCGTCTGCTTTCGACGGCGAACTGGTCAGTGCCCTGACTGTCTGTACGCGCGAACTGAGCAGTCGGAGGGTCGCCCGACCGGTCCCGCCGCTGGCTCCGGCGACGAACACTGTCTCCACGTCGGAAGGGTCCATACCGTCGCTTGGGGCTGCCGATACATGATTGGCTGGGCCTGTGTGGCCGGAGTGGATAGGGACCCTGACGCGCCGTCAGAAGGTGGCGCGTCGAGACGCGACTGCAGTTTTCAAGCCCTCAGTCGTCACACGGCGGTGTCTGCTGGGACGACGTCTCTTCGAAACGGCGGTAGAGCCGGCGCAGTTCCATGCGAATCGTCGCACGCTCGATGAGCGCAAAGCCCGCAACGACGACCAGGAACCCGACCAGGGTCCACAGGGATACTGATGACCCGAGCAACGCCCAGCCCATGAGAGCGGCGAACACCGGCACGACGTAGGCGACCAGGTTCGCACGGACCGGGCCGATGCGTTTGATGAGCCCGAAGTAGATGGCGTAGGCGACAGCCGTCGAGGGGATGCCCACGGCCACGATGCTCGCAATCGTCGCGGGGCCGATGCCGACTACGGCCGTGGGTGGCTCTCCGACCAGCAGGCTCGCGACGTGGAGCAACACCGCGCCGACGGCCATCGCCCACGCAGTCAGCGGGGTGCTGTCCATCCGGGGGCCGACGCGCTGGAGGAGCACGCTGCCGAGGGCGACGGCCGCTGCCGCGCCCAGGACGAGTAGCTGCCCGACCGCGCTCGCGTCGGTGAACGTCGACGGCGACGGCTGCACGATGAGGACGACGCCGCCCAGCGCGACCCCGATACCGAGCGCGCCGAGCCACGAGAGCCGCTCGCCCAGCAGCCACCAGGCGAACACGGGGGCCAGTATCGGATTCAGGCCGTACATGACAGAGGCCGCCGCGGGCGTCGTCGCGCCCTGGCCGAGGAACAACAGCCCGTTGTTGAGCGCGATCAGGAACAGCGCCGCCAACCCGATGCCAGCGAGGTCCCCGCGGGTCCGTGGCAGCCACGTCGACCGGGGTCGGGTAAGAGCGATATAGCCCAGAAGCGTCACCGCTGCCAGGTCGAACCGGAGGCCGGCAAACAGCACCGGCGGGAGTTCACGGAGCCCAGTTTTGATGGCGACGAACGAGCCACCGAACAGCATGGCCAGCAGCACAAACAGCGCGGTGTCGCGGTACCGGGCCGGAACCGAGAGGCGAGCGGCAAGGGTAGACCGCAGTGTGGTCCAGGTCAGTTCGACCACCCGATAGGGCGAAGATATCTCATTATGTACTCAAAGGGTCGAAATGTGAAGAGGGCTGTGAGAGACGCGGTGTCACGGGCCGACGCCGTTCGCCGAAACGTACAGGCGAGAGCGCCGACTCAGTCCCACGCCGCCGGCGACCAGTCAGGGTTGATGCGTCGGTCGACCGTTTCGATACTGTCGATACGGTCGATTTCGGCGTCTGTCAGTCTCAGGTCGAGGCTCGCCAGGTTGTCCGTGATGTGGGCTTCGCTCGTGGCCTTCGGAATCGCCGTCACGCCCTTCTCGCGGAGCCACGCGAGGCTGACCTGCGCCTCGCTCGCACCGTGGTCGTCGGCGATGGCTTCGATGACATCGTGACCGAACACTGCACCGCGCGCCAGCGGCGAGTACGCGACCAGTTCGTAGTCGTTTGCTGCTGCGTGCTCGCGCAGATCCGATTGCTGGAGGAACGGGTGGGTCTCGACCTGGTTCGCGAACACGGGTGCGTCGAGGACGTCCATCGCCGTTTCGACGTGGTGGGGTTCGAAGTTCGAGACGCCGACGTTGTCGATCAGGCCGCGGTCGACGAGTTCGTCGAACGCCGGGAGTGTCTCCTCGGGCTCGTACTCGCCCGCCGCCCAGTGGACGTACAGCAGGTCCACCGAGTCGACGCCGAGTTTGTCGAGGCTCCGCTCGGTCGTCTCGAGCACGTCGTCATGTGAGAGGTTCGATATCCAGACCTTGGTCGCCAGGAAGATGTCGTCGCGGTCCACGTCGGCCGCAGCGATACCGTCACCGACGGCGCTCTCGTTGTCGTAGGCCTGTGCGGTGTCGATGTGGCGGTAGCCGGCTTCCAGCGCGGTCCGAACGCTCTCGGCGCACTGGTCTGTGTCGTCGTTCTGCCAGGTGCCGAGACCGAGCATCGGCATGCCGCTCGCTCGGGGACCGCCGTCTGTCGCGGACTGTTGCTGAGTCACATCGAACCACCGGTGCTTGTGGCTTTAACACGTTTGGATGCCGGCGGGTAGCGCCGACGACGTGACCGCGTCCAGATACGCCGGCTCTCACGGGTCGGAGACGGACACTCAGAACCCGTACGAGCCGAAAATCCAGAGCGCCACGACGGGCGACGCGGCGAGGAGCGCTCCCAGGATGACCGTCCCGAGAACTGTTTGCCGACCCAGGGCCCGCACCGGCCTCTCGTACCGCCACAGCTGGACCGCAACGTAGACACCGGCGACCACCGCGCCGCCGAGCAGCAAAAACGGCGGGACCCCGATTGATGGAAACGACGGGAATCCGACGGCCGAAACCGGGTTCGACCCGCTCGAAGCCGCGAAATCGATACCGATGCCGACAGCGCCGACCGCGGTAGCTGCGACGACATACGAGATGCCGGCCATGACATGCCGCAGTGCCGCAGTCGCCGAGAACGGCTCCGCGTCAGTCGGCAGCACCTCCGGGGCCGCGTAGCTACCGCTTCCAGTGTAGAGGAACGGCAGAGTCAGGACGGCGACACCGACGGCATACGGGATAACTGACGATATCGCGACGATGAGCACTGCCGTGGTCAGGGCGTACGTCCGTCCCGTCGCTTCCCCGAGGACCAGTGGCGGCACAAGTAGAACGACGACGGCGACCACAGCAAACAGGCAGACCGGAACGGAGTAGGGCCGAAACCGCCCGAGAAGGCTGTACGGAGACATGCCAGGGCCGTTTCGGACCCAGGCGCATAGGTTTTCGGCTCTCCAGCGAAAGCCGGAGTCGCCATGCTTTTAGCCTTCGTTGCGGTATCGTGGCACCTGGATGTCACTATCGCGGGCGAAACGCGCCGTCATCGAGTCCTGTCCGGACCGCCTCTACCCGCTGATCGCCGGACTCTACCGGACCGCGTTCCCAGCTGACACGTCCGGGGGAGCCGCGGCGGCGACCGTCCTCGACCGAGAGGCGGCCGTCCCCGAGTCGCTCCCGGCGGCAGAGCTCGAACACGTGCGGGTCCTCCCCCACCGGACGGACCTCCTCGAACACATGCCGACCAAGGGGACCGCCGCCGAATTCGGTACCGGAGACGGTGCCTTCGCCGAGTCGATTCTTCGAGCCACGGAGCCGGAGACGCTCTATCTCGTCGATCAGTGGGAAAGCGACGAGGCGCGCCAGGCCGTCGAACAGCGGTTCAGAGAGCATCAAAGTACTGTTCGTCTACGGGATGCTGAGCCGGTCTCCGTGCTCCGAGATGCCGATACCGGCTCGCTCGACTGGGTGTACATCAACAGCTCCCACGAGTACGAGGCGACCCTTGCAGAACTCAGGGAGAGCGGGCGGGCCGTGGCGGCGGACGGCTACATCGCGGGCGACGACTACAAGATAGTGAACGGCGTCATCCCGGCCGTCCACCAGTTCTGTGCGGAGACCGACTGGCGGCTGGCGTATCTCACGCTCGAAACGCACGGCCGGCGGAGTTACGCGCTCCGCAGAGGGTAAGAACCGTTCGCTGTACGGGCCGAGTCGGCGAGTTTCCTCGGAGTGTCACCGTACCGTGGCTAAACCCAGAGACGCGAGGGGCGTCGTCGGCCAGGCGGTTTATATGGCCGGCCCCACTCGACCCTGTATGACGGACTTCGGACTACAGGTGCGGATGCTAGTCGTCGGTGCGGTTCTGTTCGCGTTCTACGTTTTCGCCGGAACGGCGCTGTCGGTGCTTCTGGGGCTGCCGCTCGTCCCGGTGCTCCTCGTCGGAATCCTCGTCATTCCGGCCATCCAGTACAAACTCGGGAAGTGGCTGGCGCTCCGGGGCGCAGAGGACATGCCAGACGACGCCCGCTTCGGCCACGTCCACCAGATGGTCCGGCGGCTCTGCAGGGATATGGGCATCGAGGAGCCGCGGCTGATGGTGATGGACATGGGCGTCCCCAACGCCTTCGCCGTCGGCCGCAAAGGCGCGGGCGTCGTCGTCGTCTCGAGCGAACTGATGGGACTCTTAGACGACGACGAACTGGAGGGCGTCATCGCACACGAACTGGCCCACATCAAGAACCGGGACGTCATCACGATGGTCGTCGGTCAGTCCATCGGGATGCTCGTGGGCTACGTCGCCTACTTCGCGGTGCTGTTCGGTGGCGAGCGAAACGTTGGCTCGTGGATACTGGCGATGGTCGCCTCCTCGCTCGCGAACGCGCTGGTCATGGTGTTCGTGCTGGCTATCTCGCGGTATCGGGAGTACGTCGCCGACGCGGACGCACGGCGTGCCATCGGGACCGGAGAGCCGCTGGCCCGCGCGCTGGAGAAGATATCCCGCGGTGCCGAGGGTCGCGAGTCGACGGTCGAGGACAGCATGAACGCCCTCTGTATCTTCAACGCCGACAAGGGACTGTTCGAGAAGCTGTTCTCGACCCACCCGCCGACGGAGAAGCGAATCCAGCGGCTCCGGTCCTGATGCTGTCGGCTGTACGGGTGTGAGAGGATTCGCCACCCGGCGGTGCCGAACAGCTCCCAACAGGGACAGCCCACAGTATGAGTTCTGACGGCGCCCGTCCGCTCCCCCCGTTCCGAAGTTTCGATCGAGTACGGCGGTACGCATGGCCCATCGAGACACCGGTTGGCCGTCCCCGCGGATTGACACACGCCGTCCGTACAGATGTCTGCTAACTGGCCACTTATCTGCGTCGAGCCGGAAATGACGCTATGTCAGACACAATGCAAGCGGCGGTCGTGCCTGAGCCAGGGGCCGACTTCGAGGTCGTCGAACGGGACGTGCCCGAGCCGGGCCCCGGCGAGGTACGGGTCGCAGTCGACGCCTGTGGAATCTGTCACAGCGACGTGTTCGCGAAAGAGGGGACCTACCCCGGCGTTTCCTACCCACGGGTTCCCGGCCACGAAGTAGCGGGCCGCGTGGACGCTGTCGGCGACGGTGTCGACGCCTGGGAGGCGGGCGACAGGGTCGGCATCGGCTGGCACGGCGGCCACTGTTCGACGTGTGACCAGTGTCGGCAGGGGAACTTCCTCCAGTGCGAGAACGGCGAGGTCACCGGGCTGAGCTACGACGGTGGGTACGCGGAGTACATGACCGCACCGTCGGAGGCAATCGCGAAGATTCCGGAGTCGCTGGACGCAACAGCCGCGGCGCCGCTGCTCTGTGCGGGCGTGACGACGTTCAACGCGCTCCGGAACAGCGACGCCACCGTCGGGGACCTCGTCGCCGTCCAGGGCGTCGGCGGACTCGGTCACCTCGGCATCCAGTACGCTCACGCGGCCGGCTTCGAGACGGCCGCGATTTCCCGAACGCCGGAAAAGGAGTCGCTGGCCAAAGAGCTAGGAGCCGACCACTTCATCAACGCGGCGGACGTGGATGCCGGCCAGCGGCTACAGGAACTCGGCGGGGCAGACGTGGTGCTTGCGACGGCACCGTCGAGTGACGCCATCAGTTCCATCGTGAGCGGTATCGGCGTCGACGGCGCTGTCGTCGTCGTCGGCGTCCCCGGCGAGCCAGTGGCAGTGAGCGCACAGCACCTCGTCCAGACCCGGGGCGCCGTCGAGGGCTGGGCCTCCGGCCACGCCCGGGACTCACAGGACACGCTCGAGTTCAGTTCGCTCCGTGACATCACGCCGGAGATAGAGACCTACCCGCTCGAAGACGTCAACCAGGCGTACGGACGGATGATCGACAACGACGCGCGGTTCCGGGTCGTCCTGGAACTGTAGTCGGGGGTCACGAACCCGGCGGAACACGCATCTGTCCGTGACAGTGCCGACCGCCTGCCGTGGAATTCCGGAGAGCAACGCCTTTGTCGGTGGGTCAAGAACCCGTATTCAATGGACGGCTCCGCCGACGACCGCGTCTACTACGTCGTAAGCGACCTCCACATCGGCGGCGACGAGCAGCTAGAGGAGGTGGAGTTTCTCGACGAACTGCTGGATTTCCTCTCGCGGCTCGAGACCACCGACGAGGACGCCGAACTGTTGATCAACGGCGACGCGTTCGGCCTGTGGGAGTTCACCGGCATGTCTGGACTGGAGAAGTTCGACGTCCTCGAAGAGACCTACCCGTCGCTGTTCGAACAGCTGCGAAAGACCGGCGAGAACATCCAGATCACCCTGGTGCCTGGCAACCACGACCACGAACTCGCAGCCTACGACGAGTACGTAGAGCGGTTCGCGTCGTACAACGTCACGCTCGTCCAGTCGAAGTCGGTTACCCGACCGGTAGGAGACCAGGCCATCCACTTCGAACACGGCAATCAGCAGGACCCCAACAACCGCATCGAAGACTGGGGTGCCACCAACGTGACGCCACTTGGCTACTACTACAACACGCTCGTGACGAGTCGCGCCGGCCAGCTCTCGGACCGCGGCCGGTACAACTGGCTCAAAGACGTCCAGGCCGTGACGCCGACGGAGCGGGTCCCGGTGTGGATGCTCTCGAAGTATTTCTATCGGGAGATGAACCCGCTGCTGCGGTACGCGCTGGTCCCGTTCCTGTTGCTTTTCAACATCAGCGCGTTCCTGGCGATTCTGGCGGCGCTGAATCTACTCGGCGTCTGGTCCGCTCCGGTCGAAACGACGACGTCGTTTCTGGGTCAGTTCGGTACGGTCGGCACCGCCATCTGGGTGTTGCTCGTCGTGAACGCGTCACTGGCCGGGCTCCTGTTGCTCGTAGGCATCCCGTTGTATCTCCTGCGGCGGGATATCAAGAAGACCATCAACCGCTTCGGGGTCTTCGAGACTGACCTCACTGTCGACACACAGACGCCGTACAGGGAAGCCGCCCAGGAAGTGTTCGCGGAAAGCGAAGACGTGGTTGTCTTCTGCTACGGTCACACGCACCGACCGAGCGTGCAGTCGGTCGACGGCGGACTGGTCGTCAACAGCGGGACCTGGCTCAAGCGCCTCCACCGTCGAGACGGGGTCATCGGCCTCCTCCCCCCGGTGTTTTACCCCTCGTACCAGCTCTGTGCGGTGCGTATCGCGGCCGAAGACGGGGAGGTCGTCGTCGACTACGAGGAGGTCCAGAAGCCGAGCCCCAGTCCGGAGGAGCTGACACTCACAGAGCGCCTGCTGACGGTCGGTCGGAGACCGAATCCTGAGCTTCCCGACCGTGCGGTCGTGGAGACAGAGCAGTCCGTGCCCGCGCCGGAACCGGCCGAGTGAGCGACGACGGGAGTTCGGTGTGAAAGCGGCTACTGACGGGGGTACAACACATCGAAGGGAGCTTCGGTCCCCGACTGCAGGTGTTCCCGACCGAAAACCATTTACTTACCTTCGTGTGATATTTCTATCTCCTGGGGACCCGAAGGACGCAGGCGATTCTCCCGGGTCGGAGCGCTCTGCAGAAAAATCTATTACATACGACTGTAATTGCTACGTATGAGCAATACCGCGGACGATGGTCGGGCCGACGGTTCGCCACCGTCCACGGCAGAGTTCACACCGGAGCGAGTGCTCTCGGTGTTTCACGCTCGAACGGACCAGGCGAAGCCGTTGACGGCGACCGATGTGATGGACGCACTCGGCTGTTCCCGGAAAACGGCACACAACAAGCTCGACGTGCTCGTGGAACGGGGGGACCTCAAGACGCGGAAGGTCGGCGCACGGAGTCGGGTCTGGTGGATTCCGTTCTCCCAGCTCGTCGGCCGGGACCCACAGAAGCAGGAGCGCCCGCCTGTCGAGCACAGCATCGCCGACGCTGACCTGCCGGGGACGGGGGACGTACTCGAGGACCGACGTGCGGCGCTGAAGGCCGCGTACGACTACCTCCGAGAGAACCCCGACACCGATGCCGGGGAGCTCATTACCAACGTGTTTCAGGAGCATCCGGCGGGGTACAAGACCGCCGACGAGTGGTGGGACGCTATCGGGCCCGCGCTCGAGGACCTCCCACAGGTCGACCTGGCCGAGGACCACGAACACGTCTGGCACTACGTCGGTGGGTGAGTGAACCGATGCCAGAGGAAAAGCCGACGGAACAGTCGGACGTAGCTGAGGACGCGGAGTCGGACTCGGCGGAGGTGTACGCCTCCCTCGCCGAGCAGCGCTATCCGATCTCCTCGTACACCCCGGTCGCATACGAGAACCTGGAAGCGGCACCGGAGACCGACGACTACCCCGACACGGGGTCGGGCGGCCGGTTCAGAGAACTCGCGCTGCCGAAGGTGCCGAAGCTCCGCCACGTCGTCGGCCCCAGCGCTATCATGCTGGGGGCGTCGCTCGGCAGCGGTGAGACGCTGTTCTGGCCGCACCTGGTCGCAAGCTACGGGTGGGGCCTGTACTGGCTGTTCCTCGTGGCCGTCTGTCTCCATTTCGTCGTCAACACGGAGATACAGCGGTGGACGCTCGCGACGGGGGAGAGCGTGTTTCGAGCGTTCGAGCGGGTCCACCCGGTCCTCCCGCTCGCCATGCTGCTCGGCGGGTTCGTCAGCCTCGGCTGGCCGGGGTGGGCGGCAAGCGCCGCGCAGATCGGTGCTCAGGGGCTCGCACTGGGCACGTACGACCTCGCCGGCGTCGACATCGTCGGCTGGCGACTGTTCGGTATCGCGCTCATGGTGTTCATCTGGGTCACTTACCAGGTGACACCGCTGATGTACAACGTCGTCGAGAGCATCCAGCTTATCCTGGTGGCGCTGTCCATCGCGTTCGCGCTGCTGCTGTTCGTTCTCATCGGCTCGGTCGACGTTCTGGTCGGCGTCCCGGGGAGTCTGACGGAGGTCGGCGACTACTCGCCGGTCGGGACCATCGCCGTGCTGGTCGGAGCGCTGGCCTACGCCGGCGCGGGCGGCTATCTCAACCTCTCACAGAGCCTCTGGATACGGGAGAAAGGCTACGGGATGGGGCGCTACCAGGGCCGAATCAAGAACCCCTTCGCCGGTGACGACCCCGAGACGGTTCACGAGGACGGGTTTACCTTCACGCCGGACACGCAGAACCTCAAACGGTGGCGCGGCTGGTGGCGCGTGACACAGCTCGAACACCTGTTGACGTTCCTCCTCGGCCTGCTCCTCGTCACGACGGTGCTGGTCGTCATCGCGGTGTCACAGGCGCCGGTGACGACGAGTGACGCGGTAGATATGTGGCTCATCGAGATTGCACCGTCGGTCGGCGGGTTCGCGAGGAGCGTCATCTACGTCACGCTGTTTCTCGCCCTGTTCACGACCGAGTACGCGATCATCGAGTCGTTCGTCCGGAACAGTTCGGACATCATCTACGAGCTGTACGGTCGGGACGCGGGCTGGAGCCTCCCGCGGCTGTTCTGGGGGCTGCTGACCGTCTTCTGTGGCTGGGGCGTGCTCATCCTCAGCCTCCCGATATCGATTGCCGACCCCTTCGGACTCCTGGTGGTCGGGGCAGCCATGTCCGGGCTCTTGATGTGGCCCTACATCGTCGTCGTCCAGCTCGTCAACACGGTTCGGCTCCCCGAGCACACGATGCCGGGATGGGGCCGCGTCGCCTCGATGTGGGTCGCAGCGGCGTTTTTCGGCTACTTCAGCGTGCTCCTGGTCGGGACTGGGCTGGCGACACGGGTGGGACTGCAGACGTTTGCCGTCCAGACCACCATGCTCGGGAGCGCTCCGGGCGGATACGTCCTCTGGGCCGGCTACCTGCTCGTGCAAGCGTATACGATGTATCGGGTGGGACGTGCGAAAGTCGCGGCGGGGGGAACTGTCACAGACGCCGCCGCCGCGCAAGGGTGGTTCTCGTGACCGACGAACTCCGCGTCCACCTGCATTACGCGATGCGGGGCTCGTACCCGCTCCGGTTGCTCGACGTGTTGTTCTGTACGGAGCGTGCCTACTTCGTCGAGTACGACTACCTGACGCCCGTGGATCTGCTGTTCGGGTCGCCGGACCAGCGGGCGGCCGCGTTCGCGTCACAGGTGGTCGAAGAGGGGGTACCCGCGGCCCTGGAAGCCGCGGAACAGGTCGAGACACAGTCGTACGACGCCCTCGACAGCGTCGACGTCCACTCGGGCGGCCGAGTCGGTCGGCCGAAAATCACGGCCCGGCCCCGCACGGGCTCTGCAACGACGGTCAGGGTGCACGGTCAGTTCGACGCCGCGCCCTTCGCGAAGGCGCTCCGGTCGACGGTGGACGGGCACGACGTTTCCGTCCGACGACGGGACGGTATCGGGTTCTGAGCGCGGGTCTGACGGCATCTGCCGCCCGAAACGCCGCTTACCGGAGCGCCGCCGCGACCATCTCGATGGGGTGTGGCGGCTCCGCGTCGCCGAGGTCGTCGAGTTGGGACCGGCAGGACGCTCCGGGCGCGACGACCTGCTCGGCGGGCGAGTCGTCGATCTGGCCCAGGAGGAGGTCCGCGATGCCCGCACTCATCGAGTAGTGTTCGGCCTCGTAGCCGAAGGAGCCGGCCATGCCACAACAGCCCGAATCGAGCGGGTCGACGTCGTAGCCGGCCCGCCGGAGAACGCCGACGGCGTGGTGGTCCTTCTTCGTCGCCTTCTGGTGGCAGTGGCCGTGATACGCGAGCGAGTCGCCCGGCTCGTCGAAGGAGATCGCCTCCCCGAGTCGGTACGTGTCGAGGTACTCGCAGACGCCGTACGTGTTCTCCGCGACGGTGTCGACATCGTCCCCGGAGAGCAGGTCCCCGTAGTCGACCTGGTACATGACCGCATCGGAGGGCTCGATGGTGACCACGTCCCAGCCGTCGCGGATTCGCGGTGCGAGCGCGTCGACGTTCGCCCGCGCCGTCTCGCGCGCGTGGTCCAGCATACTTTTCGAGAAGGCGGGCCGGCCGCTGTCGGTCACGTCGTCGGGCACGACCACGTGGACGCCCGCCGCCTCCAGCACCCGAACGGCCGCCTTCCCGACGTCGGGGTGGCTGTAGTTCGTGTACGGGTCGGCGATCACGAGCGCCTGTCGGTCGGCCTCGGCCGCCGGGACCCGCGCCCCGCCGCGGTCCGCCCACCAGTCACGGAACGTGGTCCGGTGGAAGGCGGGCAGCGTGCGCTCCTGCGTGATACCGACTGTCGCCTCCATGAGGCGGCCCGACCCTGGCAGGTCCATCAGCCAGTTCGACACCGGAGCGAACGTGCTTCCCAGCGAGAGCACCGTCTCGACGTTGGCGAACAGCCGGTCCCGCAGCGAGACGCCCTCGCGCTGGTGGTGTTCGTGGACCACCTCGGCTTTGAGCTTCGCCATGTCGACGCCGCTCGGGCAGTCCTTCTTGCAGCCTTTACAGCCGATACAGAGGTCAAGCACCTCCGTGACGAACTCCTCCTCGAAGGGGTCGTCGGGGAGGTCACCGTCCATCGCCGACCGGAGCATGTTGGCCCGGCCGCGGGTGCTGGTGATCTCCTCCTCGGCAGCGCGGTAGGTCGGACACATGACGCCGCCCGTGGTCTCCTGGTGGCCGGTACAGCCCGCACAGCCGTGACAGAGTTCGACCATCCCCTGGAACCCGTTCTCGTTGTCCCAGTCGAGCGTGGGCTCAAAGCCCGCGTCGAACGCGTAGTCGGGGTCGTACCGGAGGTCGTCGGCCGGGTCGTGGTCCCCACAGATGTTGCCCGGGTTCAGGCGCCAGTCGGGGTCGAACGCCGACTTCAGGTCGCGGAACGTCTCCCAGAGGTCGTCGCCGTACAGTTTTCGGTTCCACTGGGTACGGGCGCGGCCGTCGCCGTGTTCCCCCGACACGGACCCGTCGTACTGGACGACGAGGTCCGTGATGGCGTCGGAGATGGCCTCCATCGTCTCGATACCGTCCTCGGATTTCAGGTTCAACAGCGGCCGGATATGCAACACGCCGGGGCCGGCGTGGGCGTAGTAGGACGCGAAGGTGTCGTGCTCGTCGAACAGCTCCCGGATGTCGGCGACGTACTCCGGGAGGTTCTCGGCCGGGACCGCCGTGTCTTCGACGAACGGCCAGTGCTTGTCATCGCCCGTTCGCGACAGCAGAATCGGCAGGCCGGCCTTGCGCATCTTCCAGAACTTCGCCTGCCGGTCCGCGTCGTAGGCCTCCAGCGCGTCGACGGCGTTGACGGGGGCGTCGGTGACCGAACCCGCCCCGTCGCTCGGCGACTCTCTGGCGTCGTAGCCGGGGAGTCGGTCGGCAAGCAGGTCGGCGACCTTCTGTGCGCCGTCGTCGGCCGACTCCGCGTAGAACTCGACGAGCAGCGTCGAGTCCGTCTCCTCGGGGAGCATGCCGACGACGTCGGCGAACTCCGGCGTCTCCGCGGCCAGATCAAGGAGCACGTCGTCCATCACCTCGACGGCCGAGGGGTCGTGGTCGAGAATCGGGGCGACATCCTCCATCGCCGAGATGATGTCGTCGTAGGTCAGCATGGCGACGGCCGTGGCATCGGGGACGGGTTCGAGCGAGACGGTCGCCTCGGTGACGACCGCCAGCGTCCCCTCGCTCCCGGCGAGCAACCGGGCGAGGTTGACCTCGCCGCGCTCCCTGGCGCTGTCGACCAGTTCGTCCAGGTTGTACCCGGAGACGTTTCGTTTGAGGTCCGGATATCTGGCCGCTATCTCCGTCGCGTCCTCTGAAAGTATCTTCGCGACTTCGGCGTAGATGCGGGTTTCGAGGTCAGCGTCCGGACCCGCCTTTGCCGCCCGCGCTTCGAGGTCGTCGACGTCCACCCAGCCGAAGGTCGTCCGGGTGCCGTCGGCGAGGACGACCTCGCACTCCTCGATGTAGGCGTCGGTCTTGCCGTATTTCAGGGAGTGTGCGCCGGTCGTGTTGTTCCCGATTGCACCGCCGAGGACGCTCTTGTCGCCCCAGGCGGGGTCCGGCGCGAACTTCAGCCCGTGGGGTTCGAGCCGGTCGTTGAGCCGGGCGATGGTGATGCCGGCCTGGGCGCGGGCCCGCCGGGCCTCGGGGTCGACCGACACCGTCTCGTCCATGTGCCGCTTGAAATCGAGGACGACCGCCTCGTTGACGGCCTGTCCGGCGAGACTGGTCCCGCCACCCCGTGGAAGCACCGGAATGCCCTCCTCGTCGCAGTACTCCATCACTGCGACCACGTCGTCGGTCGATACCGGGGAGACGACGCCGATTGGAAGCTGTTCGTACGCGCTCGCGTCGGTCGCGAACAGCTCACGGGTGTACGTGTCGAAGCGCACGTCGCCGTCCACGCGGCGCTCCAGGGCCGCAACGAGGTCCGGCCGGTTTACCGTGTCACCCTGGTAATCGTAGTTCGCACTCGGGTCTGTCGCCGGGTCATGCCGGTCGGGGGGTCGGGAGTCGTATGCCATGGGTGGGAAGTGGGAGGGTGAGCCGTGTCAGAACGCTGCCGGTGCCACGACGTACGCCAGAATGAGGGTCAGGATGCCCGTGAACACGCCGTAGTACAGCACCGGAATCAGTTCGAGTCGGATGACGCGCCCCTCCTCGCCGATGAGGCCGACCACCGTGAGGGCGGCGACCACGTTGTGAATCGCGATGAGGTTGCCGATTGCACCGCCGACCGCCTGTGCGGCGACGACAATCTGGGTCGGCGCACCGATCTGCTGGGCGGCCTGGAACTGGAACAGCCCGAACAGGATGTCGCTGACCGTGTTCGAACCGGCGATGAACGCGCCGAACGCACCGATGAACCCCGAGAAGAACGGGAACATCTGTCCGGTCGCGCCCGCGGTAATCTCCGACAGCAGGCCGAGCATTCCGGAGTTGATCGGCGCGGTCTCCAGCACGACGGCACTGCCGGTCCGCTGCATTATCATGACAGTCGCGACAGCGAACCACAGCGCGACGACGGCCGGCGCGATGTTCCGAAGCGCCTCGCTCCAGGAGGCCTTGATTCCGTCGGCGTCCATCCCGTGAAGCGCGTACGTGATCACGGCGACCAGCACGAAGAGGCTCCCGGGGAGGTACAGCATCTCGACGCCCTCAGAGAACGGCGTGCCGAGGATGTTACTCCACAGGAGAACGCCGTTGGTCGCCAGGAACTCCTGAACCGGACTGACCACGCGGGTCACGACGAGCAGTGCGGCGACGAGGAGGTACGGCAGCCAGGCCATACCCAGCGACATATCCTGCGAGTGAGACTCCGCGAACGATGCGGTGCCGCCGTCGGCCGCAACAGTTCCCTCTCGGCTGTCACCCGTCGCGGTGCCGACGCCCTCGCCCGGCTCGATGCTGCCGATCCAGTGGTCCGGCCACTGGTCCTGTGGGCCGAAGTCCCATTCGTCGTCGGGGAGGAAGTAGCCGGCCCGGAGCGTGGTCGTGACCACGAGCAGTCCGACCATCGCACCCAGCAGTGCCGGGAACGTCGGACCGAGGAAGTACGCGGTCGCGACGTACGGGACTGCGAAGGAGGCCCACGCGAACAGGGTCAGCGGCAGAACTTCGAGCGCCGGCTTGATAGACCGCTCTTCGCCGAAGAAGCGGGTCATCATCGCCACGCCGATGAACGGGATGGCGATACCGACGATGGCGTGGATGAGCGCCGCCCACACGCCAATCTGGGCCACGTACGCACCGACGCTCGCGAAGCCACCCTGCTGGAGGACCTGCTGTGAGGCGCCCGTCCCCTCGGCGAACACCACGTCACGCAGTCCGATAATCAGCGGCGTTCCGACCGCACCGAAGGTGATCGCGAGGATGTTCCCCGTCAGCGCAACGACCACCGCGGCAAGCGGCGGGAAGCCCAGGCCGACCAGCAGCGGGCCGACGATGGCCGCGGGCGTCCCGAAGCCGGCCGCGCCCTCGATGAACGACCCCATGAGGAAGACGAGCAGGATGACCTGCACGCGCCGGTCGTCGCTTATCGAGGAGAACCCCGCGTTGATGACCTCGAACGCGCCGGACTGTTTGAGCGTGTACAGCAGGAGTATCGCCCCGAAGACGATGACCAGAATTCTGGTCGCTGTCAGCGCCCCGCGTATCGACGCGGCGGCGATCAGCCGGGGTGACATCTGCCAGCCGACGAAGGCGGCGACAGCCGCCACTGCCCACGCGATGGGCATCGTCCGTGTCGCGGGCTGGTACAGTCCGACCATCAGCACCGCAATCGTCGCCAGCGGCAGCAGTGCCAGAAGGACCAGCGTGTGTTCAGACATGGGTTCTCACCCCCGAGACCTGTCCGTCCGGAGACGTGCCATCGCTGTCACCGGTCGGGCTCGTCAGGGAGAACGTTCGCAGTCTCATCTCGAGACCACCTCGGTACGCGGCTCTATCGCTCGAAACCATCCGATACGTCGGTTTCTGGTAAAGTGCATCAATCACCTCGTCTAGCAGGGAGTATTTATACCTATCTACTGTTTACATAATAGTCTACCCAGATTATCTGGGGAACAGGCGCGTGAGAGTCTGATAGCGGGAATATCGTAGACCTCTTCTGTACGAACGGGCGAAATGGGTACAGTCGTGTGTAACCGGGATAACGGCGGTTTACGCCCCGATTTCAGTCGAGTGGACCCTCACGGGAGCCCGGTACAGTCGTCTGTATTTGGCGGTTTCAGGGCGGGACTTACCGTCCTGAGGACACGGGTGGAGAGAAGGTCGTTTCGCCGTTCAGAACGGGGGGCTCGGAGCGCCGCTCGGACGGCGCTGGCGCGCGGTGGAAGCGAACCGGCATCTCGCATCCGGTCGTACGGATTGCCGCTTGGCGAACGTCGTTACGGCGGAGGGGGAAACCACGAGTATGACACGCGTCACAGTCTGGAACGAGTACGTCCACGAGCAGGAGCACGAAGCGGTCGCGGACCTCTATCCCGACGGGATTCACGGCGCTATCGCCTCGACACTCGAGGACCGCGGGTTCGACACGGAAACCGCGACGCTTCAGGAGCCAGACCACGGGCTCACCGAGGCGGTACTGGCAGAGACGGACGTGCTGACCTGGTGGGGCCACGCCGCCCACGACCAGGTCGAGGACGAGGTGGTCGCCCGAGTGAAAGAGCGGGTCCTCGAGGGTATGGGGCTCATCGTTCTCCACTCGGGGCACTACTCGAAGATCTTCCGCGAACTGATGGGGACGACCTGCAGCCTGAAATGGCGCGAGGCCGCCGAAACCGAGCGGTTGTGGGTCGTCGAGCCCGGCCACCCCATCGCCGACGGGGTCGACGAGTACATCGAGCTTCCGGAGACCGAGATGTACGGGGAGCGCTTCGACATTCCCGCGCCGGACACGCTCGTGTTCAACTCCTGGTTCGAGGGCGGAGAAGTGTTCCGGTCGGGGTGTTGCTACCGCCGCGGGGCGGGCCGAATCTTCTATTTCCGGCCGGGTCACGAGACCTATCCGGTGTACCACGACGAGGACATCCAGCAGGTCCTCGCTAACGCCTGCGAATGGGCCGCGGCCGGTGACGGTCCCGAACCCTCGTTTGGCAACGCCGACCCGATCGAGGCCATCGACGAGAGCGACGACCGGTCGGTCCACTGATTTCGGAGCCCGCGTCGGAACGGAAGCTTTCAACGCCACTGTACTACCTCTTAATACATTGTAAACGCCGGTAGTAGACCGCGAGCGGTTATTGCGGGAACGCCGGTTGCGTTTTGTTCCGCCATAGTTCGGCGTCTCCCAGATGGTCGATATCGAGTTGCAGTCCGGTCCGAAGCGTCGATTCGAACCGGTCGAACAGCGGGTCCAGCGACGTCTCAATCGGCGACAGCACATGCCACCGGTACGTGCCGTCGGTGCGCTCCGATTCGAAGACCACACCGTCGCCGATGTAGTCTGTGACCATAGCGGGCGCGACACAGCAGCGGTCCGTCCGGTCATGGTACGTGTACACAGTTCTCGCTGTTGGTCGCCGGTCGAGAACCTGGTACTCCCGCCGCCCGGAACAGCAGCGGTCGTCGAGACACTCGTTACAGCGGTCCTCGTCGAGAAACACGTCGTCGAACGCCGAGATGGCGTCAGCGGGGCCGTCGACGTGATCGATTCGCCACATGGAGTTTCCAGTGACGGTACACGTCGCGTTCCGGAGTCGTAGCGTGGGATACTCCTGGAACAGATCCATCAGCGGGTCGGCTCCCGGAGTGAACCTGATGCTGAATTCGAACTCCTTCACAGATATCAGGTCACCCTGTGACACCATAGTGAATCAGTCGATAAGACGGTCAGTCGGCTTCAGGAACCCGAAACGGCTACAGCGAGTCGAGAAGAGTGCTGACGCCACGAATTACGGACGTGCTTACCAGCGGTCACTCTGAGTCGGCCGGCGTCGACCACCGACTGTACTCACCAGTCAGCGGCCGTCAGGACGGTGTTCCGGGGTTAACTACAGGATAGGCCCCAGCGAGGCCTACTCCTCGGGGCCAAACACCGAACTCGCATCTGCGGGCGTGTCGAAGTCGTGGAAGTGTTCCCCTTTCTCCTTCGTGAGGATGTTCAGGGCCGCCGCCGCGCCGTCGCCGGCGGAGATGACGGCCTGCCACTCCTCGGCCCTGACCATGCCGCCCGTCGCGTACGCGTCGTCGACGCTCGTCTCCATCGTCACGTCCACGTCGACGACGTCCTCGTCGGTCATTTCACAGCCCAGGGACGCCGCCAGATCACGGTTGGCTCCCGTCGCGAGGACGAGGTAGTCCCCGTCGTATGTCTCCTCCGCAGTCGCCACCTCGAAACCCGACTCAGTTTCTGTGGCGTCAGTCACTTCCGTTCCCTGTTTTCGCTCGACGCCGAAGCTGTCGACCTGTGCCCGGGCCGTTTCTAGGAACGCGGACCCGTCCTGCGAGCCCACCCCGAGGTAGTTGAACAGGTGTGCTTTGTGCATCCAGGTCCCGTCAGTGTCGAAGACCGTCGTTTCCAGACCGTTCTTCTGTGCGAACAGTGCGGCACTCAGGCCGGCGGGGCCGCCGCCGACGACGAGAACGTCCGTCATGTCTCCGCAATTCTGTCCCACCACTGGTAATTGTTTTCATCCGACAGTATGAGAGAGTCCATGAGAACGGTTTTCCACAGTCGTCCCAAGGCAGACATATGCGCGCAGCCATCTACCGCGGCCCCGGTGAGATAACCGTCGACGAGGTGCCGCGGCCGACGATCGAATCGCCAACCGACGCAATCGTGCGCGTGACCCACACCGCCGTCTGTGGCTCCGACCTGTGGTTCTATCGCGGCCAGAGCGACCGGGAAGAGGGCTCCCGCGTCGGGCACGAGCCGATGGGTATCGTCGAGGAAGTCGGCGAAGACGTGCGCTCTGTCGACCCCGGCGACCGCGTGTTCGCCCCGTTTCTCATCAGCTGTGGCCGGTGTGAGTTCTGCCGGAAGGGGCTGCACACCTCCTGTGTCAACGGCGACTCCTGGGGCGGGGACAACGGTGGCTGCCAGGGCGAGTACGTCCGAGCGACGGAAGCCGACGGGACTCTCGTGCGAGTCCCCGACCGCCACGCCGACGACGAGGACACGCTGGAAGCGATTCTGCCGCTGACCGACGTCATGGGAACCGGCCACCACGCGGCGGTGAGCGCCGGCGTCGACGAGGGCGACACCTGCATCGTCGTCGGCGACGGGGCCGTCGGACTGTGTGGCGTGCTCGCGGCGCGCCGCCTCGGCGCGGAGCGCATCATCGCCATGGGCCATCACGAGGACCGTCTCGAACTGGCGGACTCGTTCGGAGCGACCGAAACCATCGCGGCCCGCGGGCAGGACGCCGTCGACGCGGCACAGGACCTGACCGACGGGGGTGCGAACCACGTCATGGAGTGTGTCGGTGCGGCCTCGGCGATGGAGACCGCCATCGACGTCTGTCGGCCGGGCGGGACCGTCGGGTACGTCGGCGTCCCACACGGTGTCGACGACGACGGATTGAGCGTGTTCTCGCTGTTCGGCGACAACATCGCGCTCAACGGCGGCGTCGCCCCGGTTCGGGCCTACGCCGACGAACTGCTGGCGGACGTGTTACAGGGCACGCTCGACCCGTCGCCGATATTCACGAAGACCGTCGACCTCGACGGCGTTCCGGAGGGATATCGAGCGATGGACGAGCGTGAGGCTATCAAAGTTCTCGTCAGACTGTAGTCGGTCTCTGAGTACCGAATCAGTGCCCACGGGCGGAGGGTTGGACCGATTAATGGGGCCCTTACCTGGAGGGCCACCGATTCGACCCGCGTTATCCTAGCTTACCGCAGGAACGACACCGGGGCCGTTCGGCGGTCGGGTCGTAGGCGAGCGCGACATCGTTGCAGTTGCGGCAGTAGCGGTCGGAACCGGTGGTATGCGAGTGCGTGTTTCCTTCGTGTACTAACATGTGAGAACGAATGGCACGACACTATAAAACTTTTCTGGACAAACAACACAGTACGTCCTTATATTCCACATATACTGCTAGCTCTAGTCGAGTTAGTAAGATAATCGTCCAGATATTCGAGCAGTATGCTTTACATCCGAACTTCTGTTCGGGTCCGCGTAGGGCGACCGGGAGCCAGTATCGGCGTTCGCGGTGTCGGTGACGAGCGGTCGGAGGGCGACGGTTGTGGCCTCCGCTAGAGCTACGCGGGGTCGAACGCCCCAGTGATGACGTCCGCCAGGCGCTGTCGGTCGAACAGCTGTTTCCCAGTCGGGACCGAACCGAGGCCGCGCCACTCGCCGAAGGCCTCCGGGTAGAACTGCTTGGCGGCGATCTCCGTCTGGAAGAGGTTGATTATCGGCCCCTGATAGGAAGTCCCACCGCGGTAGAGCCGGTCGTTTTCGACCGCCGAGAGCTGCTGGCCGATTGGGTCCGCGCGCATCGCCGTCATCCGGTCCTCGAACTCGGCGGTCGAGACGTGCGAGAAACCGTACTGGAACACCAGAACGTCGGGGTCGACGTCGAGGAGTTGCTCGTAGTCCCACTTGGCGTAGCTCCCGTCGATGGCGTCGTCGAACGCGCCGCGCATCCCCAGGTCGCGGTACTGCTTGTGCCCGTTCCCGTCGTGGACAGGGTAGGCGTAGAAGGCCCCGCCCTCGAAGTCGGAGTTGACCGAGAGGAGGCCGACCGTCGGCCGCTCGTCTTCCGGCGGGAGCCCCGCGTCGATGGTAGCGCGCAGCGAGTCGTGCAGGTCGGCGACCGCCGCGTACCGCTCGCGCTCCTGGAACGCGTCTGCGACCAGTTCGAAGGCCTCGTACAGCGAGTAGTACCGGTAGCCGTGCCAGTCGCCGGTCCGACGCCGGATGCTGTTCCCGAGTATCGGGCCGACGTTGTCGGTAATCTCGGCGAAGTCCTCGTCGATCCAGGTGTCGTCGAGCACCTGGACGAAGTTCGAGTCGAACAGGTGCAGGTCACAGTCCATCTCGTATAAGGCTTCCCTGTCGATGCCGCCCTCGCCCATCAGTTGCGGGACGTCGTCGAAGGAGACCTCCAGGTCCGGGATGGCGTCGAAAAAGGCCATCGGCCAGTTCTCTGTGAATATCAGCCCCGCCAGGCCGTCGAGTTGCCCCAGCGCGATCGCCATGTCGCCGTAGGTGCTGAAGTAGGCCATCCACCGCTCGGGCACCGACTCGAACGTCACGTCACCCATCGGTTCCATCGAGACCGTGTACCGGTCCGAGGCGGTCGGCGTCGCCGCGTCGGTGGCCGTCGAGGCCGGCGTCGACTGTGACTCGGCGTCGCCGGTACAGCCGGCGAGCAGTCCGCCGCCGATGACCGCGCCGCCGTGTTTCAGATAGGCCCTGCGCGTCCGTGCGTCCGGTGTCGCGTCGTCGCTCATGCCTCGAACTCCCCGTTGATGATGTCCGCGACCCGCTGGCGGTCGAACAACTGTTCCTCGGCGGGAATCTCGGGATAGGGGCCCGACGTGTAGGTCGGCCACTCGCCGAACTGCTCCGGGTACAGCTGCTTTGCGGTCATCTCGAGTTGGAAGAGATGCAGTATCGGCCCCTGGTATCTCGCCCCCTGCGGGTAGATGCGGTCGTTCTGGACGGCCGTTATCTCGGCGGCGACCGGGTCGGAGTTGAACGCCTCGCGCCGCTCCGGGAGGCTCGTGTTCGGCTCGAACCCGCCGAGGTGGAGTATCACGTCCGGGTCCGCCTCCAGCAGCGTCTCGAAGTCGACCACGGAGTTGGTCTCGACCGCGCCCCCGAAGGCGTCCCGGGCGCCGAACGGACGGGTGTGTGCGGTCAGGAAGCCGGGGTTGTCGAGCGTGTAGGCGTACATCTCCTCGATGTCGGCCGCGGCGAGCATCACCGCCGATGGGCGGTCGGACTCGGGCGGGAGCTTCGCGTCGATGGTCGCGCGCATCTCGTCGTGGACGGCCGCGAGTGCCTCGTAGCGGGCCTGCTCCTGGAACGCCTCGGCGACGAGTCCGAACTGCTCCCAGAGAGTGTAGTACTCGTAGCCCTCCCAGCCCGACGCGGGCTCGGCGTGGCGGTCGCTCAGCGAGTTGCCGAACCACGGCGAGACGTTGGTCGCTATCTCCTCGAAGTCCGCCTGGGTCCCAGCTGTCCTGTTTGGCTATCCAGGCCGGGTCCGCCAGGTGGACGTCGCTGTCCAGTTCGTACAGTTTCTCTTTGCTCGGCTCCCAGGAGGAGTACAACCCGGTCCAGTCAAGCGTCACGCCCGGCAGCCGTTCGACGAACTGGTTCCACAGGCCGTCGTAGTAGTCCGGGGCGTGCATCGCCGTGACGGTGTCCCCCCGTCCCAGCGCGAACGCCATGTCGGCGTGGTGGGTGAGCCGGGTGAAGACGGTCTCCGGCGGCGAATCGAACGTCACCTCGCCCATCGGCGACATGGACACGGAGTAGGACCCGTCGGCCGACTCCGTCTCCGTCTCCGTCCCCGTCGCCGTCGGCGTAGCTCCGCTCCCTTCCGTGTCGCCGGCACAGCCGGCGAGTAACCCGGCGCTGAGAACTGTCCCGCCGTATTTCACGTACTCTCTCCGCGTCGGCGTCTCGGCGTCGGTGTCGTCTGCCATATTTTAGGCTAGCCTAAAAATCATATCAATGTTCTGGTTCGGCGACCCACGCCACGCTGAGTCCAGCGTCAGAAAAAGAGGCCCCGGTCAGCGCCTACTCGGCGACGACTTCCCCGGCACGCTCCGCTTCGTCGCCGTCGCCGTCGCTCCCACGTTCGTCCCCGTCGTGACGGGCGCGGATAGGGTCGATTCGTGGCCCGCGGGACGTGACCGAAACCTCGGCCTCGATTTCGAAGACCTCCGCGAGGAGTTGCTCCGTCACCACGTCATCGGGTTCTCCTCGGGCCTGTATCTCGCCGTCCTTGAGCGCGACCATCCGGTCGGCGAGGCGGGCCGCCTGCTCGATGTCGTGGAGGACGACGACGATTGTGATATCGCTCTCGTCCCGGAGCGTCTCGATTATCTCCATCACCTCCAGTTGGTGGTGGAGGTCGAGAAACGTCGTCGGCTCGTCGAGCAGGAGTACGTCGGTGTCCTGTGCGAGGACCATCGCTATCCAGGCCAGTTGCTTCTGGCCGCCGCTGAGACTGCCGATCTCGCGGTCACGGAGGTGGCCACAGCCGGTCAGGTCGATGGCCCGGTCGACGGCCGCCTCGTCGTCCTCGGTGACGCTCTCGAAGAACCCGCGGTGCGGGTAACGCCCGTGGTACACCAGGTCCTCGACGGTGATGCTGTTTGGCGAGGTGCTCTCCTGAGAGAGCAAGCCGAGCTTCCGGGCGATCGCTTTGGTCCCGAGCGTCTGGATGTCCTGGCCGTCGAGCAGCACGGACCCCGCGTCCGGGGTGAGCTGGTTCGCGAGGCCTTTCAGCAGCGTGCTCTTGCCCGAGCCGTTCGGGCCGACGAGGGCGGTCACGGCGCCCGGTTCGGCCGTAATCGACTCGCCGTCGATTACCGGGCCGTCGCTGGACGGGTACGTCAGGACCAGCCCCTCGCCGGTCAGCGAGGCTTCGGAGCGGTTCGTCGACGAATCCGTGACGGCGTCATCTTCGGCGCCTGTTCCGTTCGTGTTTGCGTGGTTCTGTGACATCATATCTCACCCATCTGTTGCTGTTTCCGCATCAGATAGAGGAAGTACGGCCCGCCGACCAGTCCGGTGACGATACCGACCGGAACCTGCGTCGGATTCAGCGCCAGGCGCGCGCCGACGTCCGCCCCGACCATCAGCGCCGGCCCGGCGAAGACACAGCCGACGACGAGCTTCCGGTAGTCGCTCCCGACGATGTTGCGGACCATATGGGGGACGATGAGGCCGACGAAACCGACGATCCCGGCCACGGCGATGCTCGCAGACGCAGCGAGCACAGCCACACCGGACAGCGCGAATCGGACCTTCTCGACGGACATCCCGAGCGACCTGGCGGTGTTTTCACCGAGCAGGAGGACGTTCAGCTGCCGCGAACTGAAAAGCGACAGCGCCATGGCCACGACTGTCCAGGGGAGCGCCATCCGTACCTGTTCCCAGTCGGCCCCGGTCAGCGACCCGGTCGTCCAGGCGATCGCGGACTGGACGATGCCGATGTCCTCCGCGAAGAAGAACATCGCCGTCTGGAGGGAGCCGAAGACGGTGCTGACGATGACGCCGGCCAACACCAGCCGGACCGGCGACGTGCCGTTCTTCCAGGCGATGGCGTAGACGACGAGAAACGCCACTGCGCCGCCGGCAGCGGCAATCAGTGGCAGGAGCGTCGATAGCCCCGAGAACACCACCAGCGTGAGCAGAATCGTCAGTCCCGCTCCAGAGGAGACGCCGAGGATGAACGGGCTGGCGAGCTCGTTCCGGGTGACCGCCTGGAAAATCGCACCTGACACTGCGAGGTTCATACCGACGAGCACGCCGACGAGGACGCGCGGCAGTCGGATGGTCCAGACGATGAGACTCCCTTTGTTCATCTCCGGAAGCGTCGCATCGACGACGAGCGAGTCCCAGGCAAGTGGGTTCCCCAGCACGTCGGCGTTCACCTGCCCGCCGAGCAACAACACCTGCCAGACCCGGAAATCGAACAGTATCTGCGGGTCGAACACGGCCCGCCACGCCTCGACGATAGTCATCGAGTAGGCTCCGAAGCTCACTTGCACGAGCCCGCCCGCGACGACGACGCCGATGCTCGCGAGACAGAGCCCGAGCAGCGATGCGTCGATGGTCCCGAGCCAGGCCCGGACTCGGGACCACGCGCCGGTCGCTCCCGTTGACCTGCTGGCCATCGCTTCTCACGCACCTCCCGCCGGACTGCACGAGACGAGTATAGTATCGTGGTCGGACATCGTCCCCGTCCGGGTCGCCACTGTTGCCATGTTCACAAACGCTCCGTGCGGTGTCGGCGACCTTGACAACCGGCGTGTCCGTTCCGGATTTCTCCCAGCATACTGTTTAGGCCAGCCTAAATGGGTAAAGCGTTTTCGAAAGTTAGGCTAGCCGAAATCAAACCCTACCAGGGGCCCGGGCCCTGCGGAGACCGTGACACTGGCCACCGTCCTGACAGGAGACAGATGCGACAGCCAGACGGCAGTGGTGCCGCCGGTATTTCACTCGCGGGTCCAGTACCTGTTACCGCTGACAACGACGCAGTCGTCCTGTGGCCCGCAGGTCCGGTAGGAGGGAGACCCCGTGTGCCGGCGCCGTAGCGACCGGAGCACGTCGGCTTTCACCCACGCGAAGCCGACCACGATGACGGCGAAGCCGGTCACAGTCACTGGGCCCAGCGTCTCACCGAGCAGGAGCCAGCCGCTGACGGCCGTCACTGCCGGGACCACGTAGGATACCAGACTGGTTTCGGCGGCCCCGACCGTGCTGACCAGGCGGAAGTAGAGGAGAAAGCCGATCGCGCTGGCGACGATGCCGAGATACGCGACGGCCGCGACCTGTTCGAGGCCGACCGAGACGGCCCCGAGTCGCTCCGACGGCAACCCCGCGCTGACGGCGTGCAGGATGCCCGCACCGAGCAGCGTCATCCAGGTCTGGATGCTCACGAGCGAGAGCGAACTGGTGTAGCGTTCGGTCAGGACCGCACCGACGGCGAAGGCCACAGCCGAACTGATGAGCAGGGCGACGCCGAGCAGTCGGCCGCCGGCCGCTCCCGGTGTGGGGTTTGCGATGATAACCACACCGATGAACCCACAGACGGTGCCGATAATCTCGTGGGGTCGAGCCCTGTAGCTCGGCAGCAGCGTCGATGCGAACGCCGGCGTCATCACCGGCGTGAGACTGAGCAGGATTGCGCCGAAGGAACTCGGGACGTACTGCTGTCCGAGAAACAGCAGCGCGAAGTGTGCGCCGATGAGGACTGTGCCGCCGATGAGAATCAGTGACCAGTCGTCACGGGTCTGTGGGCGCAGTGCCCGGCCCTTCCAGAGGGCATAGCCAAGCAGGACGACTGCAGCGATATCGTGTCGGACTGCTGCCAGCAGCACCGGCGGAACGCTTTCGAGACCAGTCTTGATAGCCACAAAGGAGAGGCCCCAGATGAGTGCGAGCGCAGTAAACAGCAAGCCGATATGTCGTGTCGAGCGTGTCATTCCAGTAGAGAACAACCATATGTGCTGGAGGAGTATGAAGCTTCTATCGCCACTGTGACGCACACACACGACCTCTATCGCCACATCCCCCGTTCAGCAATCGGGGCAAACAGTGTGTGTCCGCAGTGCTATCGAAGCCACTTGTGCCGAGACGTGTCGTTTTGCTGGCGTACTCAGTACGAAGTTCGTATTCGACCGGCGAACGCTCTCTCAGTCCGCTGTCGAAAACGACAGATGTGGGGATGCTACGTCGGCACACCCCAGTCGATAACTCGGCTCAGGTCGATATCGTGTCGAAATGCCAGCCCGGGTCGGTCCCGGTCTCGTCGATGTACTCGGACCGGCACGCCGGACAGCAGTCAGGGACAGCAGTTTCCGACCGTGGCACGTACACCGCGCCGTCACACTCCTCACAGGCATCCGAGACGACTGTCACGCAGTCGGCACAGAGGTTGAAATCGTCGACTGTGAGGTCTCGCAGGGGTTCGAGTTGTTTGTCCAAGATGTACTCGTCGATAGCCGCCTGACAGTTTTGGCACAGTTGCATGTCGATCCAACTTGACCCATGGTACCGTAACACAAATAGTTGCTGCCCAGTTATCGAACGTGAGTGTATCGACTGACAGCTATCGGATGACCGAGGCGACTGCCACGGACGAATCCCGGTGAGGGCTACGGCGCACGGAACACGCGAATGGTGTCCCGCGACGTGGGTTCGCGGATGAGCTGTGCGAACCCGAGTTCTGAGAACACCTGCTTCCAGTTGCGGTGATACAGCGGGAAGTCGTCGTCGACGTAGCTCACCTCGGCGTTCGCTCGGCCGCGCTCGGGGCTATTCCCCTCGTTTTCCGCAACCACCAGTAAGTCGCCGGCGATGCGGGCGACCTCCTCGAACACCCACGCGTCGTCCGGGTGAATATGCTGGAGCGTCTCGACCGAGTAGACGACATCGAACGCGTCGTCCTCGAACTCGGTCACGATGTCCTCCAGCGCGCCGGTGCGGAACGTCCCCGACTCCGCGAGCCGGGGGTAGTGCTCGGCCATCACGTCGAAGGACTCGTCGTTGATGTCGATACCAGTGAGGTTCCCGTATCCGTTGTCCTGTAGATGTGCCAGATGGCGGCCCGAGCCACACCCGAGTTCGAGGATTCGGGCGTCGTCGCGGACGTAGTGGTCGAGTACGTTGACCAGCGTCTCGCTCACCTCGTTCGGCCCGAGTTCGGCGTAGTACGCCGGCGAGAACTTCCCGGAGCGGGAGGCCCAGTCGTCTCGAACGTCATCCGGGTCCATACGCTGGGTACAGCGTTGCGGAATAAATGTACCACGAAGTGCGTGTCGAGCGGGGGATAGGAGCAGTCGCGACGTCGGCGGTCGGCAGAAGTCCCAGGCAGGAGTAGCCTTACGACTCGTGTCGGAGCAGTCGCTCGGCCCGCGTTTCCAGCTCCGTCTCGTCGATTTCGCCCGTCGCGTACTGCTGTTTGAGCGCCTCCACCGAATCGGGCTCGGCGGTCGCTTTGCGCTGTCGCCGCAGGTACCACAGGACCCCTATCGCCACGGCAGCGGCGATGACTGCTGCGAGGAGAAGCCACCAGCCACCCGGGGCCGTGCCCATGCCCATTGTCCCTCCGTGGGGTCCCATCGGTCCGTGCTGGAGTAGCGCAGTTGTCGGCGGTAGCATCTTGGACACCTCTCGGTTGTGAGTACGGGTCTCGGGGTATAATCACGTTCGCTGGTTCTCAGAGAGTGAAAACGTGCGACCGCCAAGCGACAGCGGCTACTGCGGTCAGGGGCGCGAGCGGTGTTCGGTCGTGACTCTCCATGCCGGTCACCCGACACGGAACTCCCGTCCGCTCCAGTCGTCGATTCGAAGCTCGTAGGGTGTCGTCGTCGACGTATCGTCCCAGCTGACCGGGTTGGGAGCGAACTGCGTGTTGCTGGTCAGAGAGGCAAGGGCCGGCTCTACCGCACCGTATGTCGTCTCGACCAGCTCACCAGTAACCACGACGCTTCGCCATACAGTCTCGGGTTCGGTCTCCTCGTACACGGTGAACGCGACGTTGGCGTCCGCCGTCAGACACCGGTGTTTCTGGCTATCCTCACTCTCTGAGAGGTGAACCGCCAGGCTGTCGGTCGCCGGGTCGTACCCGAACGCGACCGGGATCGGATACGGGGTCGCCCCCGTCGGACTGGACAGTGCCAGAACGCCGATTCCGTTCTCGGTAAGGACCTCGACGACCGTCGTGTCACTTAATTCTCGCATCCCGAATGCAGTGATTACCGGGACGCACTTGTGAGGCGGACCGCGTTTTCACTCGATGGGAACGTCAGAGTCGCTTTTCAAATACGGGTGGACAGATAGGGTATGGGCACGGACTCGACGGGGGAGTTCGCCGAGTGGGACGAGGAACGGTACAGCACCAACATCGAACGGTTCGATGAGCAACACAAGCGTCTGTTCGGGCTTCTGAACGACCTCCACACGGCGATGAACGAGGGCCATTCCGAGGAGGAGGTCGGTGACATTCTCCGGGAGCTCGAACGCTACACGGAGTATCACTTCGGTGACGAAGAGGAGTTCATGCAGAACTGTGGGTACGCCATGGACTGCAGCGACTGTTTCTACAACCACCGTGAGATGCACGAGGCGTTCGCCACGAAAGTGCGGGAGCTCCGCGAGAAACACGAGAACGGGGAGTACGTCACGATGGAGGTCCTGACAGTCGCCCGCGACTGGCTCGACGCGCACATCGCCGCCGGCGACGAGGACCAGAACTACGCTGACTACTTCCAGACGGAAGTCAGCGACGACTACGAGTACGAGCCAGGGCAGCTCTATCAGGACCGGACGGCGTCGGACGACCCCGTTCCAGTAGACCGCCAGAGCGAAGACGCCGGCGTGCGCCTCGACAGCGAGGTCTACGACGGGGGCTCGCTTCCGGTCCCAGAGGGGTCAGTAGCGGCCTGGTTCGACGATATCGTTGCAGAACACGGGGACCGGACCGCGGCACTGGTTCGGGATGACGGCGAGTTCGTCGAGCGCAGTTTCGAGGAGATGGCCGAGCGGGCGAAGGCAGTCGCGGGCGGTCTCCTCTCGACGGAACTGCGACCCGGGGACCGACTGGCCATCAGAGCACAGTCCCAGTACGAGTGGTCCGTGCTCGACCTGGCCTGTCACTTCGCCGGGCTCGTGCCGGTTGCGCTCTATCCGTCTGCCAGCGACGACCGGGCCGCCGAGGTTATCGAACGGACCGGCGCGACCGGCCTCATGGCAGAAGGCGAGGTGGCTGGGGGCCTCGAAATGGCCGTCGATACGGTGCTCGACTTCGAGGCGCTACCGACCGATGAGGCAAGGGTGTTACCCGGCCTCCAGACGGACGGCGACGAGGTTGCGACGGTCGCGTTCGACGTGGCCGCCCCCACAGAGCAGGCCGGCTGTGCGCTGACACACCGGAACCTCCTGGCGGCGGCAGAGAGTCTCCGCGAGGAGCTTCCCGCCGGGCCCGGGGCGACCGGGACGTGTTCGCTCCCGCTGGCACACATCTATCAGCGCGTCTCGACGTACTATCTCTGGGCGACCGGGAGCGCCGTCGCCTACCTCGGAGCCGAGGCGTTTGTCGACCAGCTCGCGACCGTCGAGCCCGACGTGCTCGTCGGCGTTCCGAAGATGTACCAGCAGCTCTACGGGAGGATACAGGACCGTCTCGGCGACATGGGCTGGATGAAACGGAAGGTCGGCGGTCGAGTTGCGTCCTACGGGCAGGGTATCGTCGAGGGGCACGGAACGCCGCTGAAATACAGAGCCGCCGAGCGGCTCGTGTACAGGCCGCTCCGGCGAGAAGCGGGGTTATCCAACCTCACCTACGCCCTCTGTGGGACGGGCCAGCTAGACGACCATCTGCTGTACTTCTTCAGGGGGTTAGGCGTCCCAGTGTGCGAACTGTTCGGGTCAGTCGGGACAACTGGCGTCGGCGCACTGAACCCGGCGGATTCCTACGCCGAGGGGAGTATCGGCGACCCGATGGTGGGCGTCGAACTCGCTGTGGCTGCAAACAGGGAACTACTGGTCCGCGGCCCGACTGTCCTGGGCGGGTTCCTAGACGACCGGACGGGCGCACAGACGCTCCGGGACGACTGGTACCACACCGGCAAAACAGCCGAAGTGAGGGCGGACGACAAACTTTCTCTCGGCGAGTGAGGGCTGCCGGGCGAGCGGGCACGAGCCCCGCGTTTCAGCCACCAGAACGGCCCCATAGGTCGAACCGGGTCAGACGAGCCGAGACCCAAGTGCGACAAGCGGGACGAGAACGAGTAGATACGCAGCCGCCGATATCGCCCAGTCACGTCGGATGTCCGCCATCCGGACCGACGCCAGGCGGGACCGCGGAAGAACCACGAAGACGAAGAAGCCGACCATCAGCGTGTACAGGACAACAGCAGCGAGCACTGTCGCGAGTATCGACTGCCCGCCCACGAGCCCCTCACTGGTGAGAAGCAGCCAGACGAACAGCGGGCCAGTCAGCCACCCAGCGATGTAATGGACCACGTTCGCCAGCCGACCCGGTGCGTGTTGGGGAGCGCTATCAGTCAACACACCGGCGGCGACGAACGGCGCTGTTTCGCCTTCTGGAAGCCTGGCCATCACAAGGTCCATCGCAACCGTCGCGACGACACCGGCGGCCACGCCGATAACAAACCGGAGAGACACGGTAAGCGTCGTGACGAGAGGTACCGACTCCATGTGTCACTGGCAGGACGGGGCTGTCTTCCGTCTGACGATTCAGGCCGACGGCCATACCGATTTGTTGGGTGTGAAAGCACGTGTTGCCGTACCCCGTAAGCAGTACATGCGCACACAGGACGCGGGACACAGGGCCGCAGGGGTCGCCGCTATCGCCGACCGCGATTACCGGCGCGCTGGCGACGAGTACACGCGAGCGGGATGGCGTGTTCTTTCGGACCCGCGGGAGGGTATCGACCCCTTCGACGCCGACGAGAAGGGCTGGGTCGGCGACGGGCTCCAGTACCTGGCGACGAGTGCGGTCTGTTACCGCGTCGCCGGCGAGGATACGCGGGCCACCCGCCGCGGCGTGGAGGGCGTCGCCGTGGCCAAGGATCTGACCAACGGGCTCGACCACCCGGTCCAGCACGCCTGTCTCGAGGAGTTCGTCGCGGATTTCCGGACCGTCGCAGGACTCGACGGCGCCGCGGCGGCCTACCGGGAGGCAGAGGCGGCCTACGAAGCCGCTGGCAGTGCTGTCGAGGACCCGCAGGTGTGGGGGACGACGCCGCTTTTCGAGGCCGCTGCGACGCTCCTCCAGCAGGTCGCCCGTGGCCCCGCCGACGGCGAAATCGCCATCCCCTGGGAGGACCTCCACGGGACGGACCCCGACGACCCCGGCAGGTTCCTCGCACAGCGGGCCGTCGTCAAACGCCAGCGGTTCCCCGGCCTCGTTCGGCAAGCGGTCGGCGACGCGTTCCTCGCTGCCCCCCGCGGGACGACGGAGTACGACACCGACCACCACCGCTGCCCGCACTGTGATTCGACAGACGTGAACTGGGTCGCAGAGAGTGTGCTGTGCCTTCGGTGTTCCCGTCCTACGGCAGAGACGAACTGATACACACCATCTGTCTGCATATTTGGGTGGTTTCTCGAGTTTTTGAGAGTGTATTCCGGAGATATACATCAAAAATCGTCTATTCAAATTTTCTGTGAATGTTTCTATCTAGATATGGTGCCAGGTGGTTCTATCTTGGCGAATGCGCATCTGCTCCGGGCGAGATTCTCGGGAAAGGACAAAGATAGACATCTGTGCGGCCCTGCTGTGTCAGTCACGTCGTCGGTTCGGTCGACTCGGATACAGAGGTCGAGTCAGTGCGCGAGTCGAGCAGCAGTCGCCGGTTGACGATGTGGTCGACGACGGTTGTGCTGTCGAGAATCTCGGTCTCACCGTCGCCAGTAGCTGGTTCGGTTGCGTACCGCCGTATCTTGAACGAATCCATCGCGTTTCGGTTCTCCGAGACTGGTTCGATGACTTCGAGGTACTCGTCGGTGGCGGTGTTGCGGTAGGTTTCCCCGCTCGCGAAACCGACGACGGGTACGTCCGCGGGCCACGCCCACGAGAACTCCCGCAGGTACTGGTCGAACTGCCAGGCGAGGTACTCCGGATCGAGATCGTCCGCCAGTGCCCCCACAGCGGCCGAGTCGAGTGTCCGGTCCCAGTAGTCGACGACACAGTCCTTGAGGTCGTCCTGGAGACAGTCATCGACCAGTTTCTGCTCTATCGGGTAGCCGATTTCGATGGCAACGATCGCGTGTCGGTCGAGATGGGTGAGACAGCGCTGGCACTCGATCTCGAACACGGACAGACCGAGTGGGTTATCGGCGGTCAGATGCGCCAGTTCGTTCCCGCAGCTGGGACACCAGAGAAACAGCACTCCGTTGTCAGCACCGGACAGTTCGCCGAGAACGGTCAGGTCATCGAACGGCGTGTCCGGACCGTTCGTCTGGGATTCGGTTGTCGACGCCGGAACGGTCTCGGCGGCGTCGTCCGCGTATTTCGCCAGCTTTCGGTCTTTGAGCAGCGACTTGATGACGGAGTCATGCGAGGAGTGAGACTCCGCGTCACGTATCTCCTCTATCTGTTCTTTCGTCCAATCTCGCACGCGAATCGTTGCCATTTGTCACACCTACAAACCAGGCGACAAAAATGTTTTCCTTGTTTCATGAATATTCGCCTCTCTGCCCGCAGCGCACCTCGCGTGGGGAGTCAATGGCTGGCGGCTGAGATACGGCGCTTGATCTCGTCGTTCGAGACGCGTATCTGGTTGGCGGCCAGCCGATGGGTGACGAGGTCGAGGAGGTCCAGCTCCGACAGCAGTCGCCGGGCGTGGGTCTGGCTCAGTCCGAGACGCTGAGTCGCCTCGTGCAGAGAGGTGGACTGGGTAACTGTCCGTGCGAGTTCAGCGACAGTCAGGTCCTGGGAGATACCGAGTCCGTCCGCGACCAGGTTGTCGTCGCTGTCCTGGGAGTCCGCCTCAGCGAGCAGTTCAGCGACTGATCTGGCTCCCAATCCGTCCGGCTCTTCGGGCTGCCCGTCGTCGCCCGCCCGGTCGTCAGAAGGGTCCGGTTCAGCCGGGGGCGTCGCGTCGGTGTCGGCCTCGGAATCCGCCTGCACGTCCGAGAGGGTGAGTCCGCCTGCCTGTGGCGTCGTGTCGGTCGGGTCGTGGATGTCGTACTCGACCATATACCGGCGGACGGTTTCGGAGGTCACGTCGGCGTCGAGCGCCTCGGTCATTTCCGGGAACGTATCGCACGCGTCGTAGGCCGCCCGGAGTGCCTCTGGGTCCTTGTACGCCGGCACGGAATCCGACTCCGAGAGGGTCTGGACCAGTTCGTCGGACGCGTCCTCCTGGTCTTCCGACGGAACCGGGATGTCAGTCCCGACCGGCACGGTAACCGTCACGTCGAGCTCGATCCGTTTGTCGGTCAGATCGAACTCATCGGCGTCGACGGATACGTCATCGTGTAGCGATACCCCACCGAAGACAGGCGTCGCAAGCGTCAGGTCGGCACTGATTTCGTCGTTGTCCGCAGTCGTCTGACCCCGAATGGAGACCGTTTTGACCTCGGTATCGGACGATTCCACGCATTCGAGCACCTGCGTGAACGTCTCAAAGGCGTCACTAACTACCATATGTCACTCACACACACAGTGGCACTATTACATACTGGAACAGGAAATATTTGCGACACTACACAGTGACGACGGATTCGTTCGCTCAACCCCCCAACGGTGGAAATACTGTGTATACAGAATGTGCACACTGACGGTAAAATAGGAATATTGACCATTAATTTACACCCTTAGAGGGTTATTCGAGACACGCATAGACACGAGCTCTCACAGCTCAACGGTGAGAAGTGATTTACACACTAAGGGTGTATACTTTTTGACTGTCCTCGCCACTGCCAGCGGAGTGAGAACACACCCGTCCGGTGCTGCCTACAGCCGCTCCCAGAGTTCGGCGCTCGCGTCGCCGACGGCGGCCATGTCCGCATCCTCGACTCCGGTGACGCCGGACTGGCGGTCGTAGACGGCCTCACCGCTGACAATCGTCCGGGTCACGTCCGCGCGGCTCGCAGCGCTGACGACGTAATACGGGGCGCTCCCTGTCAGCACCGGGTTCGGACCCAGATCCAGCGTGACGAAATCACCCTGTTTGCCGACCTCGATACTGCCGACAGCGTCGTCCATCCCCAGCACCGCTGCGCTGCCGATCGTCGCCCACTCGAGGGCAGTTGCCATGTCGAATCCGCTCGGATTGTGTTGTTTCAGTTTGTGAATGCCGACGGCCGAGCGCATGGTCTCGAACATGTCAGGGTCCCACCCGTCGTCTCCGAGTCCGATCGTCATCTCGTTGGCCTGCATGGTTTCGACGTCGGCGATACCGACGGCGTTGTTGATGTTGGAGTAGGGGTTGTGAGCCACTCGGACGTCGTTTTCCGCGAGGGTTTCGATTTCGGACTCCGTCGAATGAACGCAGTGGGCCGCGATTACCTCGGCGTCGAAAAAGCCCATGTCTTCGAGCGCTGGCACCGGTCGTTTGCCGTAGTCGGCGATGGATTCGTGAACGTCGACCAGTCCCTCTTCGAGGTGTATCTGTATCGGTCGACCGTCGTCGACAGCACGGTCGACACACTCCTCGACGATATCTTCGGTGTTTGTAAACAGCGTGTGGAGGCAGTAGTGGCCCGACACGGTGTCGTACCGGTCTTCTGTTTCGTCGATGAACCGCTGATTCTCCGCGATGCCGTCTCTGGCCTGGGCTTCGGAGTTCCGGGCTGTCGTTTCGAAGGTAATCATCCCGCGAATCGGCGTCTGTGCGACGCCTTCGGCGACGGCATCGAGACCGCCCGGCAGCGTGTTCGGCCCGGAGTAGTTGTCACAGAACGTGGTGACGCCGCTCTGAAGCATCTCGGCACAGGACCCCAGTGCGGACAGGCGAGCGTCGCGCTCGGTGAACGCTTCGTCGACGTTCCACCAGATGTTGACGAGTGCTTCATAGAAGCTCTCGGGTGAGGCAGCGAGTGGCGCACCGCGAATCGGGAGGGCGTACATGTGAGTGTGGCAATTCACCAGTCCCGGGATGACGACCTCGTCAGTGGCATCGATCACGTCAGCGCCCGATGCGTAGCCGTCGTCGATAGCGACGATTTCACCCTCCTCGACGACGACGTGTGCCTCCGACCGGACCGTACGGTCATCGTCCATCGTGACGAGCGTCCCTGCGTTCAGTATCACAGGTTGGGGGATACCGGCAGCCGACTAAAAGCTATCCGCCCCAGAGCGGCCTTAGCAGCCACCATTTCACAACTGGCGTGTGCGCCGGATGTGGCGTCTCACACACCAACTGTTTTCGTCTCTCGCCCGGGCCCTACAGGCATGACAGAAATTCACATCAGAGACGCACGGGTGGTGACGGCTCGCGGCGTCACGGACGGCGAGATTGTAATCACTGACGGAAGGATAGACGCCGCCGGTCCGGCGCCGTCGGTATCCGCTCCCAGTGACCCGGATACCGTCATCGACGCAGACGG
This sequence comes from Haloarcula sp. 1CSR25-25, assembly GCF_032027985.1. Classification (NCBI taxonomy): domain Archaea; kingdom Methanobacteriati; phylum Methanobacteriota; class Halobacteria; order Halobacteriales; family Haloarculaceae; genus Haloarcula; species Haloarcula sp. 1CSR25-25. Next base: position 93,188 of record NZ_JAHYBW010000004.1, on the reverse strand, counting down.
GATGGTCGCGCTCCCGGGCGCTATCGACGTACACACCCACATGCACGACGACGAGCTGTTTCCGGACGGGATCGACTTCGCGACCCAGACCGCGAGCGCGGTCGCCGGCGGCGTGACGACGGTCATCGAGTTACCGACTCAGACCCCCGTCACGACACCAGCGGCAGTGCGGAGGAAAGCAGAGACGTGTGCGGACCTCGCACACGTCGATTTCGGCCTCGTTGCGGGGAACGTTCAGGAGCCCGACATCGACGTGACCGGCATCATGAGCGCCGGAACGGCGGATTTCAAGACGTTCACCGCCGACCCGTACCTGGCGAGTGACGAAGCCATCGCTGGCCTCATGCGTCGCGTCGGCGATGCCGGGGGCACAGTTCGCGTTCACTGCGAGACACAGGGGCTGCTCGACGACGCGCGGTCGACTATCGACGGCGACGAGCCCGACGTGTACATGGACTCACGGCCGCTCGAAGCCGAACTGGACGCGATTTCCCGGGCGGGCTACTTCGCGGAGTACGCCGACTGCCCGCTGCACGTCGTCCACATCTCGAGTGGGAGCGGTGCACGCGAGGCCGACCGCTTCAAATCGCGGGCGAACGTCCCGGTCACGCTCGAAACCTGTCCGCAGTATCTGGCCTTCTCGAAGGATGACGTTGCCGAAAAGGGACCGTTCCTCAAGGTCAATCCCAGCTTGAAATCCGACGCCGAGCGAGAGCGGCTCTGGGACGCAGTCCGGGACGGGACGATCGACCTCGTCGGCACGGACCACTTTCCGACTTACCGCGAGACACGAGCGGCCGGCTGGGAAGATATCTGGGAGCCCTACGCCGGCCTCCCGGGGGTCGAGACGATGGTCGAGTTCCTCGTCAGCGAGGGCGTCCACGAGGGACGGATTTCGTGGCCGCGCCTCCGCGAACTCGCGTGTGCGGCCCCGGCCCGGAACGCCGGCATCTACCCGCAGAAGGGGTCGCTGCGGGTCGGAACGGACGCGGACCTGATGCTCGTGCGAGCCGAGGAGTACGAGGTGACCGCCGAGGACCACACGTTCGTCGGTGGCTGGACGCCGTACGAGGGGCGGCGCTGGAGCGCGCGCGTGGACACGGTCATCGCCGGCGGTGCGGTCGTCGCGGAAGACCACGCAGTCCGGTCAACGGCCGGTCGCGGGCAGTTCTTGAACCGGCCGCTGTAGCAGGTGCGGCGGTGCCCGCTGCTAATTTGAGAGCGGTCCCGCAAATAGATGTGTGGGGTGTGGCGCCCGTGTGTGGCGTTTGGCGGCCACGACAGAGGCGGTTCTCGTCACAATCGGACCGAACTCACGGTACGGTTTTATATCTACTTGTGCTCAGGTGGTAGTATGGGCATGACGCAGGTCAGGACCCTCGAGTGTACACTCTGTGGGGCAGAGTACGACCCGAACCAGGTCATCTACACCTGTCCCGAACACGAGGGCGTGAAGGGAATCCTCGAAGTGACATACGATTACGACGCCATCGACGACGCGTTCGACGGCGACCTGGGCGGGCCGATAGCCAGTCAGTGGAAGTACGAGGCGTTCCTGCCGGTTTCAGCGGACGCCGACGTCGTGACGCTAAACGAGGGCGGGACGGACCTCTTCGACGCGCCGAATCTGAGCGACGCGCTGGGCGTCGAGACGCTGGTCAAAGACGACGGGCGGAACCCAACGGGCTGCTTCAAGGACCGCGCCAGCGCTATCGCCGTCACGAAGGCCAGACACGCCGGCCGCGACATCATCACCTGCGCCTCGACGGGCAACGCCGCCGCGTCGCTGTCGGGGTATGCCGCACGCGGGGGGATGGACTGTCGCATCTTCGTCCCCGGGGACGCCCCCACGGGCAAGCTCGCACAGCCGCTTGTCTACGGCGCGGACGTCCTCGCCGTCAACGGCAGCTACGACGAAGCATACGACCTCAGCGTCGAAGTGACCGAGAAGTACGGCTGGTACAACCGGAACGCGGCCATCAACCCGTTCCAGGTCGAGGGCAAACGGACCGTCGGCCACGAACTCGCCGACCAGTCGGTCGCCCGGGGACACGTTCCGGACTGGGTCGTGTTCTCGATGGGCGACGGCTGTACGATAGCCGGGGCCTGGAAGGGGTTCAAGGAGTTCTACGACCTCGGATACGTCGATGACCACCCGAAGATGCTCGGCGTCCAGGCAGAGGGGGCGTCGGCCATCCACGACGCCTTCCACGACCACGACGACATCGACGACATCGCCGAGACGCTGGCCGACTCCATCGCGGTCGGCCGGCCGCGAAACACCATCAAGGCCTGCCGTGCACTGGGACAGAGTGGCGGAACGAGCGTGCTGGTCTCCGACGACGAGATTCTGGACGCCGAGACGCTGCTGGGCAGCACCGAGGGCATCTACTCGGAACCGGCGGGCGCGGCCCCCATCGCCGGCGTCCGGACCGCGCTCGACCGCGGTATCATCGAACAGGACGAAACTGTCGTCGTCGTCTCGACGGGTTTCGGCCTGAAAGACACGAAAAGCGCCGAGAAGGCGACCGGCGGGGTCGACCGGATCGACCCCGAAATCACGGAGGTCGAGCGCCTGTACGGCACGGCCGAAGAAGCCGCGGCCGACGACTGACGCCACCGGACGACTGACCTGATGCGGGCCGGCCCGCTACCCGTTTTCCGAACAGCTTTCAAACAGTGTCGGCCTGTGAGCCCCACCGTTCGAGACGAGTACGAATCGATTGGGCGCTGACCCAGAATATAGTGGGACATTTGGCTGTGTCCCGTCGACAAAATTAAACACATATATTGGTATTAGGATTTTGGTAGTTGAATTGAAAAGACAGGCGGTTGGATGGCGTTTCATGAGCGATTCGAAGGCGAAGGGGCAGTCAGTCGTCCTGTACGATATCGAAGACAAGCCGCCGTTGGGAGAGGCGATTCCGCTCGGCATCCAGCACGTCCTCGCGATGTTCCTGGGGAACGTCGCGCCCCCGCTCATCCTCGCGGGGGCCGTCGGCTCTGTCACTGGCGAGACGACGTTTCTCGTCCAGATGGCACTCATCGTGGCCGGCGTCGCGACCATCGTCCAGGCGTACCCGGTCGGGCCTGTCGGCGCGCGGCTCCCGGTGGTCATGGGGACCAGTTTCGCGTTTCTCGGCCCGCTCATCGGCATCGGCAACCAGTTCGGAATCGCCGCCGTCTTCGGGGCGTCACTCCTTGCCGCGCCGGTCGAGGTCGTCATGGGCGTTTCCTTCGACCGGTTCCGGCAGTACTTCCCGCCGCTGGTCACCGGCATCGTCGTGATGCTCATCGGTTTGACGCTCATCCCAACGGGGATGAACTACGCCGCAGGGGCATCGGCCGGCCCGTCGGCGGAGGGGTACGGCTCCTTCGTCAACCTCGGACTGGCGGGGCTCGTTCTGGTCGTCACCGTCGGGCTGAACCAGTTTTTCGAGGGCTTTCTCCGCGTTATCAGCGTGTTCGTGGGAATCGTCGTCGGCTACTTCGTCGCGCTCGCGCTGGGCGTGGTCGACCTCTCGGCCGTCGCCGCTGCCGGGTGGGTGACGGTCCCGGTCCCGCTCAAGTACGGCCTCGCATTCGAGCCGAGCGCCGTCGTCACCGTGGCCTTCCTCTATATCATCACCGGCATGGAGACCATCGGGGACATCTCGGGGACGGTGTCCGCGACCGGACGGGACGCCACCCGCGAGGAAATCCGCGGCGGCCTCGTCGCCGACGGCGTGATGAGCGTCTTCGGCGCGGTGTTCAACGCGCTCCCGAACACGTCGTTCTCGCAGAACGTCGGCCTGGTGAACTTCACCGGCGTCGCCAGTCGGTACGTAGCCGGCATCGGGGGCGCCGTTTTGCTCGCGCTCGGGTTCGTCCCGAAGGTCGGCGCGGTCGTCTCGGCGATGCCCGACGCCGTGCTCGGCGGGGGCGCGCTCATCCTCTTTGCGATGATATTCTCCTCCGGAGCGCGGCTCATCACGCAGAACGTCGAACTGGACCACCGCAACTCGACCATCCTCGCGATGTCGATGGCGCTCGGCCTCGGCGTCGCGTTCCGGCCCGAAATCCTCCAGAACTTCCCCTCGGAGGTACAGACGCTGTTCGGGTCCGCACTCGTCACCGGAGGGATGGCCGCTCTCGTCCTCAACGTCGTGTTCCCCGGCGGGAGCGTCGGGACGGGGCCGACGGAGTACACCGCTGGACTGGAACCCGACCTAGCTGAGGCGGGCTCTGGCGCGCCGCCGGTCGACGACGACTGAGGGTCGGTCCAGAACAGGCTACAGGTAGCCGTCGGCGAACTCGTCTATCATCAGCCGCCGGTCGTCGCCCAGCGGGTAGAGAATCGGACACTGACAGCCCGTGTCGGCGTACTCACGGACCTTCTCTCGGCACTGTTCGGGCGTCCCGCTGGCGGTGAGTTTGTGGACCACGTCGTCCGGGATGAGGTGCATCCCCTCTTTGATGTCGTCCTTGTCGGCCGGCCACCCGCCGATGGTCTCGCCCACCTCGTCGATGAGGTCCTGGCTGACGCCGCTGGCTTTCATGATATGAGGCTGTTGCCCGAGGTACTGCGTGATAAGTTCGCGGGCGTTGTCCAGAGCTTTCTCCTCGTCGTGGTCCATCGAGCAGACGACGAGCTGGGGACGGTCGATGTCTTCGAGCGTGCGGCCGCCGCGTTCCGCCCCGGTCTCCAGTGCGTCGAGGGCCTTCTCGTTGTACTCGGGGCTGACGAGGTAGTTCAACAGCGCGCCGTCGGCGAAGTGGCCGGTGAGTTCCAGCATCTTGAACCCGGTCCCGCCGACGTACACCGGGACGGTTCGGGGCCCGTCGTCGCCGTGGACCACGTCCAGTTCCACGTCACGCATCTGGACGAACTCCCCGTCGTAGGTGACGTTCTCCATGTCCAGCAGGTCCTGTGTCACCTCCACGCACTCGCGCATCGCCCGCAGTGCGCCGCTGCGGTCGATGCCGACCTTCTCGGCCAGCGGGTCCCACCAGGCCCCGATGCCGCACATGATGCGGTCCGGGCCGGCGAGTTCCTCCAGAGTGCTCATCGTCTGGGCGATAAGGGCCGCGTTGCGCGTCCAGTTGTTGATGACGCCGGTCCCGAGTTTGATGTCGTCGGTGACAGCGGCGTACGCGCCAAGTGGGGAGACGGCGTCGCGCGCGAGCCGCGATTCGGCCTGCCAGACCTCGTCGATACCCTGCTCCTCCGCGTACTGCACGAGTTCCACGTTCTCTGCCAGCGAGTGTTTGTCCTGCAAGTAGATACCGACACGGTCGCCTCTCTCGAAGACCTGATTGGCGCTCATGAGACATGCGGGATTCAGCGAATACAGATAAATAGATTTGCCACACACACGGTCTGTGGGAGGTGTGGCCGTTGGTTTCGGAACGCGCCCGAGTGCCCGTCAGTCCGTCTCGCGACTGTAGGACTGCAACAGCGCCGAGGGGACCGCGAGCTGGTCGCTCTTGGTCCGGATAACGGCGTAAGCCAGCACGATGATCGTCGCCAGATACGGGTAGGTCCCCATAATCTGTGGCGTCATGAGGAACTCGACAACGGGGTTCACAACGCTGGCGAGCGGCGCGTCGGGCCCCAGCGTCAGCGAGATGGACTGCGAGCGGATCTGGAGCGCGTCGAGCAGGCCGAACAGGTACGCCCCGACCAGCATCCGGCGGGGCCGCCACTGCGCGAAGATGACCAGCGCGACGGCGATCCAGCCCCGGCCCGCGGTCATGCCGGGCACCCAGAGCTGTGAGAAGGCCAGCGAGAGGTGTGCCCCGGCCGCGCCGGCGAACCCGCCGCCGATGAGCACCGCGAGGTACCGCAGCCGGAACACGGACACGCCCATCGTGTCCGCCATCTCGGGGTCCTCGCCGACGGCGATCATCTCCAGTCCGAGGTTCGAATGGTGCAGGAAGTACCAGACGACGACCAGCAGACCGAGCGCGAGGTAGTCCGTCGCCGTGCTCCGGAAGAAGGCCTCGCCGATGACCGGGATACCGACGAGGTACTGCCCGACGAGCGGGAGCGTCATCTGCGGGAAGCCCTCGATGGATTCCTCGACCCACCCGGAGCCGAAAAACGTCGTGATGCCGGTCCCCAGAAGCGTCAGCATGACGCCGCTGATGACCTGGTTCGACTTCAGCGTGATACAGAGGAACGCGTGGACCAGCGCCAGCACCATCCCGAGGAGGATGCCGACGCCGAAGCCGAGCCAGTGACTCCCCGTGAGGACGGTGGTGATGAACCCGCCGAGGGCGCCGACGAGCATCATCCCCTCGACGCCGAGGTTGAGGACGCCCGCCCGCTCGCTGATGAGTTCACCCATCCCGGCCAGCAGGAGCACCGTCGCCGCCTGGACGGTCGCATCGAGCAGGCCGGCGATGAAGCTCACCATCAGTCGTCACCCCGCTGTGGCCGGGCCGGGGTCTCGGTCGGCCCGCGCTCGATGTCGATACCGACGCGGTAGCTCTTGAAGAACTCCGCGGTGATGAGAAAGAGAATGACCAGCGCCTGGATGATCTCGACCAGCGCCGCGGGCACGCCGAAGGCCACCTCCATGCTCGACCCGCCGACGAACAGCACGGCGAAGAACAGCCCCGCGAGCATCACCTTGATGGCGCTGTTGCGACCGAGCAGCGCGATCGGGATGGCCGTAAAGCCGTATCCGGGTTCGAACCCGGCGCGGTACCGCCCCTGTGCGCCGGCGATCTCGCTGATGCCGCCCATGGCGGCGAACGCGCCCCCGACGACGAACACCAGGAGATACACGTAGAACTTGCTCATGCCCGCCTGCTGTGCGGCCTCGTGGTTCGAGCCGACGAAGGTGATCTCGAACCCGAGCCGCGTTCTCGTCATCAGGACGTAGGTCACTGCGACCATCGCGACGGCGACGAGCAGGCCGGCGTGGATCCCACTGACCAGTTCCGGAATCGTCGCGGCCTCGGAGAACCGCTCCGACTGCGGGAAGTTCCCGGTGCCGCCCTGCATCGGGCCCCGGAGCAGGTAGCTCTGGATTTCGAGCGCGACGAACGTCAGCAGCAGCGAGGTGATGATCTCGTTGACGTCCCACTTCGCGCGCATGTAGGCCGGGATGCCCGCCCAGATACCGCCGGCGACGGCCGCGGCGACGAACATCAACGGGACCAGTGCGAGCCCCGGGAGCGAGACGTTGAGACCGATCCAGGTCCCCGCGAGCGCTCCGGCGACGAGTTGCCCCTCGGCACCGATGTTGAAAAGCCCCGCTTTCAGCGGGAGGTACACCGCAAGGCCCGTGAGAATCAGCGGCACCGCCTTCGTCAGCGTCTCGGTGAGGCCGAACTCGGTGACGAGCGTGTCGAGGAACATCGTCGTGTACGCCGCGACGGGGTTCACGTCGAGGACGACCAGCGCGATGGCGCTCACCGCCAGCGCGGCCAGAACCGTGAACACGGGCGTCCCGTAGGCCAGCCAGACGGGAATGTCCTCTCGCGCGTCGACGTTTACCGCTACGTTCATCAGCTTTCCCCCTGGGTGACCCCGGACTGGGGCGGCGACGCGACCGTCTCGCCGCCCTCGTCGCCGCCGCCGGTCATCTCCAGGCCGACCCGTTCCCGGTCGGCTTCGGCCGGCGTCGTTTCGTAGACGAACTCGCCCTCGTAGACGACGAGCAGTCTGTCGCTCAGATCGAAGATCTCGTCTAAGTCCTCCGAGAGCAGGAGAATCCCGGTGCCCGCCTTGCGCTGTTCGAGCAGTGTCTCCCTGATGAACTCGATTGCGCCGACGTCGACGCCACGGGTCGGCTGGTTCGCGATGAGCAGGTCCGGGTCGCGGTAGATCTCCCTGGCCAGGATGAGCTTCTGGAGGTTCCCCCCGGAGAGGTCGCCGGCCTCGGTCTCGGTCACGTCGCTGACGCCGCGGACGTCGAACTCCTCGACCAGCGTCTCAGCGTAGTCACGGAGCGCACCGTAGTCCAGAAACGGGCGGTCGCCGAACCGACCGTCCCTGAAGTCTTTCATCGTGGCGTTGTGCATCACCGAGAGGTCCTCGGCACAGCCGTATCGGAGCCGGTCCTCGGGGACGAACGAGACGCCGCTCTCGACGAACGTCTTCGGTTTAGCACCCGTGATGTCGTCGCCGTTGACCGTAAGCTCGCCGGCCGTCACGTCCCGGATGCCGGCCATGACCTCTGCGAGTTCCTTCTGGCCGTTGCCGCTCACGCCCGCGATACCGACGATTTCGCCCTGTCGAACCGTAAGGTCGACACCGGAGAGCGCTTCGATGCCCCGGTTGTCATCAGTCTTGACGCCGCGTGCGCGCAAGACTGGTTCGCCGAGGTCGACCGCTTCCCGCTCTATCTCGAACAGCACTTCGCGGCCGACCATCATCTCCGCGAGGTCCGCCCGAGAGACTGACGACACCTCGGCGGTACCGACGTTCTGTCCCTCCCGGAGGACCGTCACCCGGTCGACGATGGCGTCGACCTCGGTGAGCTTGTGGGTGATGAAGATTATCGACAGTCCCTCGTCGGTCAGCCGTTCGAGCGAGTCGAAGAGCCGCTCGGCCTCGGTCGGCGTGAGGACGGCCGTCGGTTCGTCGAGAATCAGGAGGTCGACGTCCCGGTACAGCGCTTTGAGTATCTCGACGCGCTGTTGCTGTCCCACGTCGAGCTCCCAGATCTTCGCGCTCACGTCGATATCGAACCCGTACTGGTCAGCCAGGTCCTGAATCCGCTGTTCCGGGACGTCCAGTCCCAGCGAGAACTGTCCGGCGAGCGACTGGACGAGGCTGCTGTTCCGGACCGCCGCCGGGAGCCAACTGTCCTCGGCATCGGTGCGGAACGCCGTGGCCGGTTCACGCTCGCCGAGCACGACGTTCTCGGCGACAGTGAGACGTGGTATCAGCATGAAATGCTGGTGGACCATCCCGATGCCGGCGTCGATGGCGTCCTGTGGCGACCCCAGGTCGAGTCGCTCGCCGTCGAGATAGATGTCGCCGGCGTCCTGTGAGTAGAGCCCGTACAGAACCTTCATCAGCGTACTTTTTCCCGCCCCGTTTTCGCCAAGGAGGCCGTGTATTTCCCCGCGCTCGACGGAGAGGTCCACGTGGTCGTTGGCGACGACCCCGGGGAACTCCTTCAGTATCCCCTCCATCCTGAGCGTGGTGTGTTCGGACATGCTGTCTGGTCTTGAGCGGGTATCAACAATGTAGTGGCATAATTGTTTCCAAAGGCAGTTATATTCGCCGTCCAGAGGGGGAGATACCGGACATTTGCCAAATGTCAGTTGTCATGTGTTACGGACCGTCGCTCCGTCTGTCGCGACCCACAATAGTGTGAACATATGTTTCAGGTAGTCACCAGATAGGGCGCGACGGTACTATCTTTGTGGCATAAATTTGGAAACTTGTGTAGAGAAAGCTGCGTGAACGGAACGATTTAAGTGAATGTTTCCGCAAGGGCTACCCGGTTAGTTAATGGTTGACAAGAATCACGCCAGATCGAGACGGGAGTTACTGACAGCGCTCGGGGCAGCGGGAATCGCCGGAGTGGCCGGTTGTAGCGGTGGTGAAAGCGGCGGCGGGGGCGGGACCGACACCGCCGACGGCGAGGCCACTGACGGCACTGCGACCGGCGGTGACGGCGGGTCCGAGATGGACTCGGTCACCGCCGCCTGGGTGTACATCTCCGAGGTCGGCGACCTCGGGTGGTCCTGGGCGCACGACCAGGGACGGCAGACGGTCGACGACCAGTACGACTGGCTGGAGACAGAGTACACGGAGTCGGTTGCCCCGGGCGATTCCGAGCGGGTGTTCGAACAGTACGCACAGGGTGAGGCGGACATCATCTTCGGCTGTACGTTCGAGTACCAGGACCCGATGGCGGCCGTGGCGGAACAGTACCCCGAGAAGTACTTCGAACACAACACCGGCTACCTGACGATGGAAAACATGGGCCGGTACATGGGCCGTATCTACCAGGCTCGCTACCTCGCCGGCCAGGCCGCCGGCATCGTCACCGAGACGGATACGCTGGGATACGTGGCGGCGTTCCCGATTCCGGAGGTCATCCGTGGCATCAACGCCTACGCGCTCGGGGCCGCGTCTGTAAACGACAGCGCGACGCTGAAGGTCAGATGGACGAACTCCTGGTTCGACCCGCCGACCGAGGGCGAAGCGGCGAACGCCCTGCTCGATGAGAACGTCGACGTGATGGCCCAGCACCAGGACTCGCCCGCCGCGCTCCGTGCGGCGGCGGACGCAGGTGTGTGGGCGACTGGCTACGACGCGCCGATGGGCGACATCGCCGGCGAGAACTACCTCACGTCACCGATATGGCACTGGGAGGAGTTCTACGGCCCGACGATCGAGTCTGTCAGGGACGGCACCTGGGAGTCTGACGCGTACTGGGAGGGGCTCGAATCCGGCATCTGTAGTCTGGACGACTGGGGGCCCGAAGTGCCACAGGAGGCGAAAGACACCGTCTCGGAGTCGCGGTCGGCGATACTTGACGGGGAGCTGGACGTCTGGGCGGGCTCGGCGTTCGAAGGGGAGAGCGACGAGTTCCTCTTCCAGGAGATGGGCAGCTACGTCGACGCCGTCGAGGGTGAGGTCCCGAGCTGACCCCGTCGACGGTACCTGGCGCCAGTAGTCGCATCCGGATTGTTTTTCTTTCTTCTTAGAATGAAGGCGTTCGTGGATATTTCGAGCGGTAAAACAGATATATAACCAATTTTGACGGGATATATTTGTTCGCTGCAAGGTCAGAAATGATACGGCTTAAGTAGTTGTTTCCGCTACACCTACCCAGTTCAGCAATGGTGGACACAGACAGAGCGATATCGCGACGGACGCTGCTGGGTGCCCTCGGTGCGTCAGGGGTGACCGCGTTAGCCGGCTGTAGTGGCGGCGACGGCGGGAGCAGCGGCGAGAGCGGCGACACCGACACGACTGACGGCACCGCGACCAGCGGTAGCGGGACGGACTCGGTCACTGCCGCCTGGGTGTACATCTCGGAAGTGGGGGACCTCGGCTGGTCCTGGGCCCACGACCAGGGCCGCAAGACGGTCGACGAGAAGTACGACTGGCTGGAGACCGAGTACACGGAGGCCGTGGCCCCCGAAGACTCCGAGCGGGTCTTCGAGCAGTACGCACAGGGCGACGCCGACATCGTCTTCGGGACGACGTTCGGCTATCAGGACCCGATGTACACCGTCGCGGAGCAGTACCCCGACACGTACTTCGAGCACGCGACCGGCTACCGCACCCGGGAGAACATGGGCCGGTACATGGGCCGGATCTACCAGCCCCGGTACCTCGCCGGCCAGGCGACCGGGATGGTGACCGAGAACGACACCATCGGCTACGTCGCCGCGTTCCCGATCCCCGAGGTCATCCGCTCTATCAACGCGATGGCGCTGGGCGCGCGGTCTGTGAACCCGGACGCGACGTTCAAGATACGGTGGGTCAACGCGTGGTTCGACCCGCAGACGTCCCGGCAGGCGGCCAACTCCCTCATCGACGAGGGCTGTGACGTCATCTCACAGGAGCAGGACTCCCCGGCTCCGGTCAGGGCCGCAAACGAGGCGGACGTGTGGGCCTCCGGCTACAACGCGCCGATGGGCGAGTTCGGCGGCGACAACTACCTCGTCTCCCCGGTGTGGAACTGGGAAGAGGTCTACGGCCCGACCGTCTCCGCAGTCCGGGACGGGACCTGGGAATCCGACGCCTTCTGGGGCGGCATGGAGACGAACCTCCCGGCACTCGACGAGTGGGGGCCGGAGGTCCCACAGGAAGTCAAAGACACCGTCGCCGAGACCGAAGAGAAGATTGTCAGCGGCGAACTCGACGTCTGGGCGGGCTCGCCGTTCGAGGGCGAGAGCGACGAGTTCCTCTTCCAGGAGATGAACAGCTTCGTCGACGCCGTCGACGCCGAAGTGCCGGAGTAGGGCGCCTCGGTTCCGACGTTCGGTTTTCGCCTATACGTCGCCACACCAGTAACCGGCGGTCGGGCCGGTCAGAGCGGGCCGGCCAGCCGCTAGTCGTCAGCAGCGCGGTCGAGGTCGGGACGGGTCGCACCGCCCCACTCCTCGTAGGAGCGAAGCACCGCGCCGTTCCGAGCGCCGGTCGGCTCGCCGTCCCTGACAGCGATGTCGCCGCCGACGAGGACGTACTCCATCCCCTCGGTGGACTGGAACGGGTCCTCGTAGGTCGCGTTGGCCGACACAGAGTCGAGGTCGAAGGCCACGAGGTCCGCCACGTACCCCTCCCTGACGTGGCCGCGGTCCCTGAGGCCGAGAATGTCGGCCGGGTTGCCCGCGGCCTTGTACGCCATCAGTTCCGGCGAGAGGGTCTCGCGCTCCCGGACGTACCGTTCGAGGATGCGACCGAACGCCCCGATGGCCCGCGGGTGGGGTTTCCCGCCGAAGATGCCGTCCGTACAGAAGGTTCCGCGGTCGTCGGCGAGGAACCGCTCGATATCGTCTTCGGCCATCACGAAGTCGGCCATCGTCACGTCGAGGTCCTCCGCGACGAGCAGCTCACACATCGCGTCGACCGGGCCGCGACCCATCGCGTCGGCGATGTCCTCGATGGTGTCGCCCTGGCGGCGACCGCTTCCGGTCCGCGTGATGAGGATGTTGTCCCACGTGCCGGCGGCGTAGGCGAGGTTCTCCCAGTCGCCCGGTCGGGAGATATCGTCGGCGATCCGCGCTCGGACATCTCCAGAGCGAAGCCGGTCGAGAATGTCCGCCGACTCGCCCTGGCGTGCCCAGGGCGGCAACAGCGCGGTCAGCATCGTCGACCCGGCCGTGTAGGGGTACTGGTCGAAGGTGACACGCTGGCCCCGGTCGACGGCGTCGTCGAACAGTTCGAGCACCGCCTCTGAATCCCCCCAGTTCTGCTGGCCGCCGACCTTGAGGTGCGAGACGTGGGCGTGACAGCCGCCGCGCCGACAGATGTCGAGATACCGGTCGATGGATTCGACCACCCGGTCCGTCTCGTTCCAGACGTGAGAGATCATAAACGAGTCACGCTTGGCGAGCGTGTCCGCCAGCGCCACCAGTTCGTCGTCGCGGGCGTACGAGCTCGGCGGGTATATCATCCCCTTGGACATGCCGAACGCGCCCTCTTCGAGTGCTACTTCCAGCTCCAGTCGAATCGCGTCCAGTTCACCGGGCGCCGTGTCACGGACGGACGTGGGCCGGTCCAGCCGTCGGTCTGTGACTGGCCCGGCAGAGACGACGTGTTCGCGACTGAGCGGGCGGTCCTCGAACCCGGCCAGCATCGATCTGATGTTGCCGTGTGGGGCGTAGTACGCGCAGTTGACGGCCGGGCCGACGGATTCAAGCGCCGTGAGATAGCCGTCGACGGCGTGCCAGGGCCACGTGTCGCCGAGTGTGCCATCGAGGGACTTGACCCGTTCTTGCCACTCGTCCGTGAGGGTCGGCGGCACCGGCGCGACGCTGACCCCGTCCTGTCCGAGGACCTCCGTGGTGATGCCCTGTGTGAGTTTCTCCTCGGCCCCGGGATGCTCGAACAGTCTGAGCTCCGAGTGCGCGTGCATGTCGATGAACCCGGGCGCGAGATACGACCCGTCGAGGTCGACGACGCGGTCGGCGTCGAGAGGGCCGTCGCTGATGGCGTCGATACGACCGTCGGCGACACGAACGCTCGCGGTGAATGGCGGGCGACCGCTCCCGTCCAGCACCCGCGCGTCTCGGAACGCGAGAGACGCGGCGCTCGGCTCGGTCATGTCTGCTCACTCGGGGAACGGTCGTTTGGCTCTTTCGGTGGTCTCAACCGTGTGTGACAGCGGCCGGGTGCGTGCCACAGCGTGTCTGTCGGCCTGTGTGACGCCGCCCTGACACAATCTTCAAGACGGCGCCCCGGAACAGCTATCCAATGCCATCCGTCAGTCTCGACAGCGAGCGGTTCAGACGGCGCTTCGACACGTTCAGCGAAATCGGCGCGACAGACGCGGGCGGCGTTGACAGGCCGAGCCTCTCCGACGAGAACAAGGCGGCCCGCGACACGCTCGTCGAGTGGTTCCGCGAGGCCGGGCTGGACGTCCGTATCGACACGATGGGCAACATCTTCGGGCGGCGCGACGGGGCTGACGGCGACGCCGCGCCGGTACTCTTCGGGTCACATATCGACAGCCAGTACAACGGCGGACGGTACGACGGCGTCGTCGGCGTCCTCGGCGGACTGGAGGTCGTCGAGGCGTTCAACGACGCCGGCGTGAGGACCGAGCGCCCGCTGGAGGTCGTCGCCTGGAGCAACGAGGAGGGCGTGCGCTTCCAGCCGGACATGCTCGGTAGCGGCGTCTACTGTGACATCTTCGACCTCAAGTACGCCTACGAGCGCGAGGACAAGGAGGGCAAGCGGTTCGGCGACGAACTCGAACGCATCGGCTACAAGGGCGAGACCCCCTGTGAAGCGGACGACATCCACTGCTACTTCGAGATGCACGTCGAACAGGGGCCCTTTCTTGAACAGCAGGACATCCCCGTGGCCGCCGTCGAAGGCGTGTTCGGCTTCTCCTGGCTGAACGTCACCTTCGAAGGCCAGGCCAACCACGCCGGACCGACGCCGATGGACATGCGCCACGACGCGTTCGTCGCGACGGCGGACGTGACCCGTGCGGTCCGGCGAATCACGGCGACTGAAGGGACAGACCTCGTCGGCACGGTCGGAAGCGTCGACGTGTGGCCAAACGCCATCAACGTCATCCCAGAACGCGTGGAGTTCACGCTCGATTTCCGCTCGTACGACGACGCCGTCGTCGACGCGGCCCTCGAACGGGTCAGACAGGAGATCGCCCACGCGGCCCAACGAGAGGGGGTAGAGTACGACATCGAGGAGATCATGCGGGTCGACGCGGACCCGTTCGACCAGGGCTGTATCGACACGGTCGTCGAGGCCGCCGAGACGGTCGGCTGTGAGTACACGCGGCTGGTCAGCGGCGCGGGCCACGACGCGAATTACCTCAACAAGATAACCCCGACGAGCATGATATTCGTCCCGAGCGTCGACGGGATCAGCCACCGCGAGAGCGAGTTCACCGAGTGGGACGACATCGTCACCGGGACCGAGGTACTGCTGAACGCGGTGCAGGCGAAGGCCGCCGAGTGAGCAGGTACGCTGTCAGAGATGGTGTTGCCACAGATGTGGCACACGCCACACAGCGAGTGTGGCAGCTGTCCCAGTGACGGTCGTCTGTAGCTCCGCGGTGGCATGTCGGGGGCCTGTCCGGCAACACCGTCGTCAGATACCTGTGAACCATACATATATGGGACGCTGTTCCACAGTTTCACTAACAGGCGTGTGTACGTAGCGCATGCCGAACACTGGAGGGACCTCTGTGGACATCGAACTCACGATCAACGGCGAGCGGACAACAGTGGAAGCCGGGCCGGCGGACGACCTGGCGACGGTACTGAGACAGCACGGCTACATCGGCGTGAAGTGTGGCTGTGACGGCGGGACCTGCGGTGCGTCGAAGGTGTTCCTCGACGGCGAGGTCCGCATGGCCTGCGGGATGGCCGCGGCAGACGCCGACGGGAGTGAGATACAGACCGTCGCAACGCTGGGAACACAGGACGACCTGCACCCGGTCCAGCAGGCCTTCGTCGACAACTTCGCCGTCCAGTGTGGGTTCTGTACCCCGGGAATGGTGATCCAGGCGGTGGCGCTGCTGGATTCGAACCCCGACCCGACAGAGCGGGAGGTCAGGGAGGCGCTTTCGGACAACGTCTGTCGCTGCACCGGCTATCAGAAGCCGGTCGAAGCCGTTCTAGACGCGGCGGGCCGGATGCAGGGGGAGCAGTCGATGGCCGCGGACGGCGGCCAGCCGACCAGTCTGTCACCCCGCGGAGCCGACTCGACCGACTGCTGTGGGGGTGGCTGTGATGGATAACGACGAGAGAGCAACGGCCGACGGGGGCACGGCGTCGCGGTCAGAGCCCGTCGAGGACGAGGGATACGAGGAGCACCCGCTGGAATGGGACGAACCGGAAAACAACGACAAGGCCCCCGGCGAGCGCGACAGCGTCTCCCATCGGACCGAGAAGTACGACGACCGAAAGCTCGTCACCGGACAGGCGAAGTACACCGCCGACTACGAGGAGCGATATCCGGACCTGGCGTACGCAGCGGTCGTCCGGAGCGAGATTCCACACGGCCGCGTGACCGGTATCGACGCGAGTGCAGCCGAGGCGATGGACGGCGTCGAGGCCGTCCTCACGCCGGACTCCGACGCGGTCCCGGACGCGAAATACACGAGCGCCGGCCAGTCATATCCCGAACCGAGCCCGTGGGACATGCACGTGCTGAACGAGCACGTCAGGTACATCGGCGACCCGGTCGCCGCTGTGGCAGCCGAGGACCGGGCGACCGCGACGGCCGCCGTCGAGGCTATCGAGGTGTCCTACGAGGAGGACGAGTACGTCACCGACCCCGAGGACGCCTTCGACGAGGACGCGCCGCAACTGTTCGAGGACGACGAGGTCGAAAACGAGATCGTCGGCCACGACTACGACCGCAACCGGATGGCCCACATCGGGGGCGAACTCGGCGACGTCGACGCGGCGCTCGACGGCGACACCCACGTCCACGAGACCGAGTGGGAGACCATCCGCCAGTCCCACGCGAACGTCGAGAAGCACACCTCCCTGGCGTACACGGACGAGGACGACCGCCACGTCCTCATCACCAGCACGCAGGTGCCCAACCACACCCGCAGACAGCTCGCACACCTGTTCGACATTCCCATCCGTGACATCCGCGTCAAGAAGCCGCGGGTCGGCGGCGGCTTCGGCGGCAAGCAGGCGATGGTCGTCGAGCCGATTCCGCTCGCGCTGTCGCTGGCTATCGGCCGCCCGGTGCTCTACGAAGCCAGCCGCGAAGAGGAGTTCTACGCGATGCGCTCGCGCCATCCGATGAAAGTCCGGGCGAAGACGGCCGTGACCGATGACGGCGACATCGAGGCTATCGACATCTACGCGCTTTCGAACACCGGCGCGTACGGCAGCCACGGCATGACCGTCGCCGGCAACGTCGGGAGCAAGCCGATGCCGCTGTACTCGAAGGTTCCGAACGCCCGCTTCGAAGCCGATATCGTCCACACGAACACGCCCCAGACCGGCGCGATGCGGGGCTACGGGGCGCCACAGGGGACGCTCGCGCTGGAAGGCCATCTCGACGAGGTGGCCCGCGACCTCGATCTCGACCCCATCGAGTTCCGGCGGCGACACCACATGGAGGTCGGCGACTTAGACGAGATCGCGGGGATGATGGGCGGCGAGGGGGCGAACCGCCGTATCCGGTCGTGTGGCCTCGAAGAGTGCATCGAGCGCGGAAAGGAGGCAATCGGCTACGACGACTTCGACCAGCCGGAGGAAGACCACCTGCACCGCGGTATCGGGATGGCACTGTCCGCGCAGGGGACCGGCGTCGCCGGCGACGAACTCGGGGCCGCCCAGATAATGATGAACGAGGACGGGAGCTTCCACCTGCAGGTCGGCGGCGTCGACATCGGGACGGGCGCTGACACGGCGTTCCTCCAGATCGCCGCCGAAGTGCTGGGGTGTGATGAGGCCGACATACTCGTCAAATCCTCGGACACCGACGTGACCCCCTTCGACTACGGCGCGTACGCCTCCTCGACGACGTACATCAGCGGCATGGCCGTAAAGAAGGCCGCAGAGGACGCGAAAGGACGGATTCTGGAGTGGGGCGCGAAACTGCTCGACGAGCCGGTCGCGGACCTGGAGACCGGCGACGGAACGGTGTACAGCGAGACCAGCGGCGATTCGGTCACGCTCGAAGCCATCGGCTACGAGGCCGCCTACGGCGACGAGGAGCGAGAACACATTCTGGGGAAGGGGACCCACTGCACCGAGGAGAGCCCGCCGCCCTTCGCCGCCCAGTTCGCAGACGTGACCGTCGACGAGACCACCGGCGAGTTCGAGGTGCACAGACTGGTCGTCGCTGTCGACTGCGGCGTCGCCATCAACCCCGGCATGGCCGAGGGTCAGATCGAGGGGGCCAACCACATGAGCTACGAGCTGGCCGTCAGCGACGGTATCACGCTCGACGACGAGGGACGGGCGGAGGTGGCTGACTTCGACGAGTACGGACTGCCGTCGGCGACCGAGACGCCGCCCATCGAGTCGATTCTGGTCGAGACCCACGAGCCGACCGGCCCCTTCGGCGCGAAGTCGGTCGCCGAAGTCCCGACCAACACGGTCCCGCCGGCGCTGTCAAACGCCGTCCGGGACGCCGTCGGGGTCCGCGTCCGGGAGATGCCGATAACCGCCGAGAAGATACGGGCGAAACTGGACGAGCGCGAGGGCTAGCCCGGATTGGTACCCGTATACCGCTACAGTACCGGTGTGTCCGCGTGCCATATCGCAAATCCGCGATAGCTATTTACCGTTCTGCTCATCACGTTGCTGACATAGCCAGCGAGTTGAGTGAGTCACATGGAACTACAACTGGAAATAAACGGTGTGGAACGGTCGGTCGAAGCATCGAAGGCCGACTCGCTTCTCGACGTCCTTCGGCGGAACGGGTACACCGGGGCGAAACGGGGGTGTGACACCGGAGCCTGCGGGTTCTGCACGGTTCACGTAGACGGGGAGCCGGTGAAATCCTGTGTCGAACCGGTGACGAAAGCCGAGGGGACGTCTGTCGAGACAATCGAGGGCCTGGGCGAGCAGGACGACCTGCACCCGGTCCAGCAGGCCTTCGTCGACAACACCGCGCTGCAGTGTGGCTTCTGCATCCCGGGGATGATAATGCGCTCGACGGCGCTGCTGGAGGCGAACCCGGACCCGACCGAACAGGAGGTCCGTGAGGCGCTGTCGGACAACCTCTGTCGGTGTACCGGCTACAAGAAGATTGTCGAAGCGGTGCTCGAGGCCGCCGAGCGGATGGACGGGGAGCACGCGGTGGCAACAGACGGCGGGCCGCCCGACGACGGGGCCGGCGGCACGCTCGACTCGGGCTGTCCGCCCGGCGGGTGTGACTGCTCGGGGGACGAGCCATGAGCGACCCGGAGGGCGCATCGGACCTCGACGACGAGCCCGACGGGGCACGGGCGGAAGAGGAAGCCACCGGCACGGTGGCGGGCGCTGCGGGAGAACCGGACCGCAAGGCGCCGGCCGAGCGCGACGCCATCACGACCGACGAAGAGAAGGACGACGCCCGGAAGATCGTCACTGGCGAAGCCCGCTACACGGCCGATTACCGCGACCGGTTTCCGGACCTCGTCCACGGGAAGGTGGTTCGCAGCGACATCGCCCACGGCTACGTCGAATCGGTCGACACGAGCGCCGCCGAGGCAATGGATGGAGTCCACGCCGTCATCACGCCGTTCGACGACGTCGTCCCGGACGAACTGTACTCCAGTTCGGGCCAGTCCTACCCGGAGCCCAGCCCGTGGGACCTGACGGTCCTGCGCGAGCACGTCCGCTTCGTCGGTGACCCGGTCGCGGCCGTGGCGGCCGACGACCCGGAGACGGCCGACCGCGCCGCACGAACAGTCGACGTCGAGTACCGGGAACTGGACGGTGTGTTCGACCCCGAGGAAGCCTTCGACGAGGACGCGCCACAGCTGTTTGAACCCGACGACGTGGAGAACAAGCAGTCCGGTGCGGACTACACGAGGAATCTCGAATCCCACTTCGAGGGGGAACTCGGTGACGTGGACGCGGCCTTCGAGGCGGCGGCGGACAGGGACGACGCTCACGTGGCCGAGACTGAGTGGGAGACGCCGTATCAGTCCCACTGCGTTCCAGAGCCCCACACAACCATCGCCTATACGGACGAGGACGACCGCCACGTGTTCATCACGGCGACGCAGGTGCCCTTTCACACCCGCCGCCAGATAGCACACCTGTTCGACGTGCCCATCCGTGACGTGCGGGTGCGGAAACCGCGTATCGGTGCGGGCTTTGGCTCGAAACAGGAGATGGCGATAGAACCCATCGCGTTCGCGCTCCACCTCGCGGCCGGCCGGCCGGTCAAACTGGAGATGAGCCGCCGGGAGGAGTTCACCGCCCTGCGCTTTCGGCACCCGATGCGGATGCGGATGCGGACCGCAGTGACGGACGAGGGCGATATCGAGGCGATGGACCTCTACACGCTGTCGAACTCCGGGGCCTACGGCACCCACGGCATGACCGTCGCGAACAACGTCGGGACGAAGCCCCTCCCCATCTACCCCCGAGTCCCGAACGTCCGCTTTTCGGGGGACGTGGTCCACACGAACCTCCCGATGGGCGCGGCGATGCGGGGCTACGGCGCGCCGCAGGGCCACTTCGCCGTCGAGTCCCACATGGACGAGGTGGCCCGCGGTCTCGACCTCGACCCCATCGAGTTCCGCCTCCAGAACGCGGTCCGAGAGGGCGACACCGACCGCAGTGTCGCCATCCTGAAAGACGGCGACCGATTCACCCGGGAAATCCGCTCGTGTGGCATCCGTGAGTGCGTCGACCGCGGGAAAGCGGCAGTCGGCTACGACGACTTAGAGCAACCGGACGAGGAGCACCTGCACCGCGGCGTCGGCATGGCGCTGATCGCGCAGGGCAGCGGCGTCGCGGGCAAGGAACTCGGCGCGGCGCAGGTGAAGATGAACGAGGACGGGAGCTTCCACCTGCAGGTCGGCGGCGTCGACACCGGCACGGGCGCGGACACGATGTTCTCCCAGATAGCCGCCGAGGTGCTCGGCTGTCCCCCCGAGGATGTCGTCGTCATCGCCGCCGACACGGACCTGACGCCGTTTGACTACGGCGCGTACGCCTCCTCGACGACCTATATCAGCGGCCGCGCGGTCAAGAACGCCGCCGAGGACGCCAAAGAGCGGCTCCTGGAGTGGGGGTCGAAACTGCTCGACGAGCCGCCCGAACTGCTCGACACCGGCGACGGCGGCGTGTACAGCGAGCGGACGGGGAACCGCGTGTCGCTAGAAGAGATCGGCTACGAGGCGACCTACGGCGAGGACGAGCGCGAACACATCCTCGGGGACGGGAACCACTCGACCGACGAGAGCCCGCCGCCCTATGGCGCGCAGTTCGTCGACGTGACCGTCGATACGGAGACCGGCGAGTACGAACTCAACAAGCTGGTGTTCGCGGCCGACTGCGGCGTCGCCATCAACCCCGCGCTGGTCGAAGGACAGATCGAGGGCGGCGAGCACATGAGCCTCGAATACGCCACCAGCGGCGGCCTGACCTTCGACGACGAGGGGAACCCGGAAGTGCTGGGCTTTCGCCAGTACGGGATGCCACGGACGACGGACCACCCCGAGATGGAGACCATCCTGGTCGAGACCCACGAACCCACGGGTCCGTTCGGCGCGAAGTCCATCGCAGAGCTCCCGACCAACGGCGTGCCGCCGGCGCTCTCGAACGCCATCCGCGACGCCGTCGGTATCCGGCTGACCGCGTTGCCGTTCACCGCGGACGACCTGAAGGCGGCACTCGAGGCGCAGTCTGATGGCGGGGACTGAGTTGTCGCGCGGTCGGTTTTCTGCCGAAAAGCGCCACACGCGGCGCACCTTGTCGTGTGTCGGGCAAACCATTAAGAACGATTCACCGAAATCCCGACAGTATGGCGTACATCGGGTTTCTGCTGACAGGCGGCCCCTTCGACAGCGAGCGGTGGCGCACCGCCTACGAGCTGGGGCGTGCGGCGCTGGACCAGGGCCACGCGGTGAGCTACTTCCACTACCTCGACGGCGCGCTCGTCCCCGTCGCGGACCAGACGCTGCCCGGCTGTTCGGACAGCGGGCTGTACGACGAGATGCCGACCGAGAAGTTCCAGGAACTCATCGCGGACGGGGCGGAGGTCATCTGCTGTGGGCTCTGTGTCGACGCCCGGGGAATCGACGCACCTGCCGACTACCCGGAGGGCGTCGAAGTCGGGCTGCTCCCGGACCTCGCGGACATCATCGGCGAGGCCGACCGGGTGGTTTCGCTATGAGGCGGGACGTCGTCGTGATGCTCACCCGCGCCCCGTACGGCCGAGTCCACGCCCCGGAGGGGCTGCGCGCCGCCCGCGGGGTGGCGGCCGGCTTCGACAGGCACGACGTGACCGTGCTGTTCACGGGGGATGGCGTGTACGGCGCTCGAACAGCTGTCGACCGCGACGCGCTCAACATGACAGGGCACGTTGCCGACCTGGCGGAACAGGGCGGACAGATGGTCGCGGACCGCGTGGCGATGGCCGAGCGCGGCGTCGGCGAGGGCGAAATCGCCGACGACGTGGCAGTCTGGTCGGGCGACCGCGTCACCGCCAGCATCCGCGACGCCGACCGGACACTGGACTTCTGACAATGCTGTATCTCATCGACAAACCGATGGCCGAAATCGGACTGCGAACCGCCGCCGGGGACCCCGAGGCGCGTATCGTCCTGATTCAGGACGGCGTCTACCTCTCGCCGGACGTCGACGCGCCCGTCTCGGCGGTCGCGAGAGACGTGGACGTGCGCGGCGTCTCCCTACCGCCAGACATCGACCGGGTATCGTACGACGACGTGGTCGAAGCCCTCGTCGAACAGGAGGTCAAGACCTTCGTATGAGCCTGTTCGAACGGCTCGACGAACTGGCCGCGCGGGGAGAGCCGGCAACGCTGCTGACCATCGTCCGGAAGGACGGTAGCGCACCGCGGGACGTGGGGGACAAGATGGTCGTCACCGCCGACGAGGAGTACGGGACCATCGGCGGCGGCACCGTCGAACACCTCGCTGTCCAGGACGCCCGCTCTGTGCTTTCCGGGGCCGACGAGCCCGGCGTCAGGACCTACGAACTCGAACCCGGCGGTAACACGGGCATGGTCTGTGGCGGCGAGATGGACGTGTTCATCGACCGCGTCCGCGGCCAGGCCCGGCTCTACATCGCCGGCGGGGGCCACATCAGCGTCGAGCTGGCTCCCCTGGCGGAGCGACTGGGCTACGCCGTCACCGTGGTCGACGACCGAGAGGCCTACGCCGACCCGGCGCAGTTCCCCGAGGACACCGAGGTGGTTCACGGCGACTACGGCGACGCGCTCGGCGACCTGCCGATGGGGCGCGAGACGGCGGTGGCGGTGGCGACGCGGAGCGGAACGTTCGACCAGGACGCCGTCGCCGCGGCGCTGGACGGCGGGGCAGGGTACGTCGGCCTCGTCGCCAGCGAGACCAAGGCCCAGCACGTCCTGGATTCGCTCGCCGAGTCGGGGTACGCCCGCCGAGACCTCGGGCGGGTCCGGACGCCGGTGGGGCTCGACCTCGGCGGGAGCGGGCCGGCCGCCGTCGCGCTCTCTGTGCTCGCCGAGGTCACCATGGACCGCCACGACGCGACCGGCGAGCGGGCCACGCGCCTGGACCTCGACGAGCTCGTCGTCGTCCGCGGCGGCGGCGACCTCGGGAGCGGCGTGGTCTACCGGCTCCGGCAGGCCGGTTTCCCGGTCATCGTCACCGAAGTCGAACGACCGACGGTCGTCCGGCGGGCGGTCGCTTTCGGCGCGGCCCTGTACGAGGAAGAGGTTTCGGTCGAGGGCGTCACCGGCCGGGCGGCAGCGGATATCGACGATGCGCTCGGGCTGCTCGCCGACGGTATCGTCCCGGTGCTCGTTGACCCCGAGGCGACCGTCGCCGACGAGCTCGACGCCGCGGTTCTGGTCGATGCAATCATGGCGAAAGGGAAGGTCGACACCGGCACACGGAGGGGTGACGCCGACGTAGTTGTCGGGATGGGACCCGGTTTCGAGGCCGGGGAGGACGTGGACGCGGTCGTCGAGACGGACCGCGGGCACGAACTCGGCCGCGTGTTCTACGAGGGGACGGCGAGCGAGTACGACGGCGAGCCCGGGGAGCGGCGGGGCTACACCCGCGAACGAGTGCTCCGTGCCCCGGCCGACGGTGACTGGGCCCCGGCGGTCGCCATCGGCGACAGTGTCACAGCCGGCGAGGTGGTCGGCACCGTGGACGACCGGCCGGTCGAAACCGAGATAGACGGTCTCGTCCGCGGCCTTGTCCACGGCGGCCTCAGCGTCGAGGAGGGCGCCAAACTCGGCGACGTGGACCCCCGAGGCGAGTCCGTCGACCCGACGAAAATTTCGGATAAGGCGCTTTGCCTCGGCGGTGGCGTGCTGGAAGCGGCGCTCCGACTCGGGTAACGGATTGCTCGAATACTGGATTCAAGTAGTATAGTTAGAAGCGTCCTGAACCGCAGTAGAGAGGTCCTACGAACCCTCAGCGGCTGATCGGCTCGACCGTCGGGTCGTCGAGCGTGACGCCGCGTCCGGCCGTGACGCGCCCCACACCGCGGTAGAACACGTCGGCGTCGTCGAACGCGGCTTCGAGGTCGGCGGTCGCCTCCGGCGGGACTGCGACGAACAGTCCGCCGCTGGTCTCGGCGCTCTCGCCGGTGGTCAGACCATAGCCGAAAAGCGACGATAGAGCGGGCGTCCCGGCGATGACCGGGAGATGCGTCAGCTCGATACCGACGTTCGACCGGTCGGCCACGACGCGGCTCTGGCCGGCGAGGCCGAAGCCAGTGATGTCGGTCCCAGCGGTCGCGTATTCCCGGCATGCGAGTGCCGCGTCGCGGTTCGGGGTCGTCATCCACGCGACGGCCTCCGAGGCAATCCGGTCGAGCGGGCGGTCGGCGGCGTCGGTGACAGTCTCGACGAACTCCTCGTCGGTTACGCGGGTCGCCCCCATAGCCGGCTGTGTCCCGAGCGGTTTGGTCAGGTAGAGACAGTCGCCGGGGCTCGCTCCCTGCGAGGTGAGCAGGGCGTCCGGATGTGCCGTCGCCGAGATGGCGCCGCCGGCGAAGGGCCAGGGACTCATGATGGTGTGGCCGCCGGCGATGACGCCGTCCATCGCGTCCAGCGCGTCGGCCATGCCTCCGAGTATCGGCGCCGCGCTGTCGGTCAGTTCTCTCGGGAGCCCGAGGACGACCAGGCAGTCGAGGTTCTCGACAGCACCCGTGGCGAAGGCATCGCTTGCGGCGTTGCAGGCCGCGATACGGCCGAAGTCGTACGGGTCGTCCACGATAGGGGTGAAGAAATCCACCGTCGAAACCAGCGCGAGATCATCGGTGAGTCGGCGCCCGGCGGCGTCCTCGCCGATACCGAAAAGCAGCGCGTCGCTGTCACCGGTGAGGCCGGCATCGGAGAGCAGCGAATCCAGGTCGCTTTGCCCGACCTTGCAGGAACACCCGTGGAGTTCGGTGAACTCCGTCAGGCGAGCCCTCTCCTCGTCGGTGTCGGTCGCCGCGTCGCGGTCCACGCTCAGGCCTCCGATAGCGACGCCATCTCGGTCACCCGGAGTTCGAGTTCGAACTCGTCGGTCTCCCCGGCGCTCTCCGCAGTCGTCACGTCGATCCCGTGGGTCGTACACATCCGGCGGAGGTTCTCCTCGGCCGGTGGGTAGTCGCCACGGACGAGGAGCGTGTCGCCGGGGTCGAGGTCCGAGAGCGCCTGGCGGACGATGAGCGCCGGCCGGGGACAGATTTCACCGCGGACGTCTACGCGAGCCATACCGCATTCTGTGTCGTCGGGCCACAAAAACGCTATCGGCGCCACACCCCTTGCCCCGGCAAGCTATTTTTGTCTGTCCCGCGCAGCGACCGTATGCACATGGCTGATGCGCTGGGCCTGGGTTCCAGCGCCGCCGTCGCCTTCGTCGGTGCCGGTGGGAAGAAAACCGCGATGGGGCGGCTGACAGTCGAGGGGACAGGGGAAGGGTACGACGTGGGCTACACGACAACGACGGCGATGCCGCCGCCACCTGACCTGCCGCTTGCGCTCACCGGCCCGGACCGGTGGCGCGCCGACCTCGAAGCACACGAACCGCCGGTTGCCGTCGCTCGGGAGAGCGTAGCCGACCCGGCGCGAGTCGACCGAAAGGTCCGCGGTTTCGAGGCGAGCGTGGTGGAGCGGATGTTCGACGCCGGGCTGTTCGACTGGCTGCTCGTCAAGGCCGACGGCGCACGCAAGCGGGAGTTCAAAGCCCCGGGTGAGAGGGAGCCAGTCGTCCCGGACACGGCGACCCACGTCGTGCCAGTCGCCTCGGTCGCTGCCGT
The DNA here is from genome assembly GCF_032027985.1 of Haloarcula sp. 1CSR25-25. Taxonomy (NCBI): domain Archaea; kingdom Methanobacteriati; phylum Methanobacteriota; class Halobacteria; order Halobacteriales; family Haloarculaceae; genus Haloarcula; species Haloarcula sp. 1CSR25-25. Next base: position 67,136 of record NZ_JAHYBW010000004.1, on the reverse strand, counting down.
CGGTGCCCCACTGACGACCGATGTGGCCCACAGACCGGAACGGGTGGCGGACGTCACCGGTCTCGAAGTCGGCGATACGATTACGCCAGCGGCTGTCGGGACAGTACTCACGCATCCCGAGGGCGGCCTCCGGAACGCCCCAAGCGAGGCGTCTGTGATACCGCTTGTCAACAAAGCCGACACCGGGACACGGCGGCGTATCGCCAGAGACGTGCTCGCCCGCGCGCTTTCCCGGACTGAACGGTGTTCTCGGGGCGTCCTCACGTCGTTCCGGTCGGATGTCTGTGAAGTCGTCTCCGCGACGGCCACGCGGGAGGGACAGCGGTGACGGACTTCGAGGGGAGATCCAGCATCGTCGCTGGAGGAGGGCATCAATGAGCAGTCGAGACCGAGCGACGGTCGGCGGGGTCGTCCTCGCCGCTGGACGGGGCTCGCGGTACGAGTCGGGCAACAAACTGCTGGCGACCGTCGACGGCACGGCAGTCGTCCGGCACGTCGCCGAGACTGCCTGCGAGTCGTCGGTGTCGGACGTCGTCGCCGTCCTGGGATACGAAAACGCGGCTGTCGCGGCGGCGCTGGAGGGGCTGTCCCTATCGCTTCGGCACAACGGCGAGTACGCAAGGGGCCAGAGCACGTCGGTCCGGCACGGCGTCGACTACGCACGGGAAGCCGGCTGGGACGCCGCCCTGTTCCTGCTGGGTGATATGCCGTTCGTACGGGCCGGAACTATCGAGGGGCTCGTCGAAGCGTACCGTTCAGGAACTGCGACAATCGTCGTCCCCGAACACGATGGCACGCGGGGTAACCCCGTGCTGTTCGACGGCTGTCACTTCGGGGCACTCGCCTCGGTATCCGGCGACCGCGGGGGTCGAGACATCATCGAGACCAGCGAGCGGACAGCGTTCGTCGATGTCGACGACCCCGGAATCCACTGGGACATCGATACCGACGCAGACCTCGTCGAGTTCGCTGGCCGGCGTGACGGCCAGTGATTCAAGGGGGTGATAGTGGAATGCCCGGGCGTTGGAACGGGCTATCAGGACGGCCGATGCGGTCGTCGCGTACAGTCAGGCAGCGACGGACGGCTCGCTCGTGTTCACCGCGGGTCAGATTCCGAGGACACCCGACAGAGGCCCGCTGGACGACGAGCCAATCGCCACACAGGCAGACCGGGCGCTGCCGAACGGCCAAGCGGTGCCGGCGTCGGAAGGCCTGGAGCTTCGCGACGTCGTGAAAATGACCGTCTCTCCCGACGACATCGAGGACTCCGAGGCGATGAGCCACACGTACGCCGGCTTCTTCGACGAGGAGTCCCCGGCCCGCAGTGCTGTCGAGGTCACAAATCTGTCGAAGGGCGTGGGCGTCGAAATCGAAGCCATCGCGACGACCGAGTGAGCGGCCGTCGGAGGACACTCAGGGTTTCTGCTCCTGTGCGGACTCGCGTTCGTCTTCGAGGTCCATTTCAAGCCCAATCGTCGAGGCCTCTGCACGGACGGCTTCGGCGTCGATACTGGTTACCTCGCCGCGTTCCATCAGCACGTTCCCGTCGACCATCGTGAAGCGAACGTCGTCGCCGTGGGCCGCAAACACGAGATGGGAGAGCACGTCGTGCAGCGGCGTCGCCCGCGTGAGGTCCGTATCGAGGCCGACGATGTCAGCGCGCCAGCCCTCACGAATCGCGCCAAGTTCGTCGAAGCCGGCGGCCTTCGCGCCGTTTCGCGTCGCCATCTCGAAAATCTCGGCCGCCGGCGTCACCGTCGGGTCTAGCTGGTCGACCTTCTGGAGGAGGCTCGCCTGACGCATCTCGGTGAACGCGTCGAGCGTGTTGTTACAGGGCGGTCCGTCGTTCCCGATTGCCACGTTGATACCCCGGTCGCGGTAGTCCCAGACCGGCGCGATACCGCTGGCGAGTTTCATGTTCGATGACGGGCAGTGAGTGACGTGGGTCCCCGTCTCGGCGAGGACTTCCCGTTCGCTCTCGTCCGTCCAGACGCAGTGGGCCAGCACTACGTCCTCGCCGGTGAGACCCACCTCGTCCAGCCAGTGGATGTTGCGCATCCCGGTGTCCTCTTTGACCGTCTCGATCTCGCTTCGATTCTCACTGGCGTGGGTGTGGATGCGGACGCCGTCGTATTCGTCCGCGAGCTCGCGCGCCCCGCGGAGACAGGCTTCACTACAGGAGACGGCAAAGCGAGGGGTGACGGCGTACCGGATCCGGTCGTTGTAGGCACCGTGGTACTCCCGGATGAGTCGCTCGGATTCCGCCAGTGCGGCCTCCGTGTCCTCTAGGAGGCCGTCCGGCGAGCGCTGGTCCATCAGCACCTTGCCGAGCACGCCGCGGATGCCGACCTCGCCCGCCGCCTCGAAGGCGCGGTCCGCGTGGGCGACCGAGAGGTGATCGATACAGGTCGTGGTCCCGCTTTCGACCATCTCCAGATAGCCCAGTTTCGCCGCGACTTCCATCTCGTCGGCGGTCAGAGAGGCTTCCATCGGCAGGATGTAGTCGAACAGCCAGTCGAGCAGGTCCGTGTCGTCGGCGATACCGCGGCCGAGACTCTGCACCGAGTGGATGTGGCCGCCCACGAGTCCCGGCAACAACACGTCGTAGGACTGGTGCTCGTGGTCGGCGTATTCCGCTTCGAGGTCCCCGCGGGAACCCACAGCCGCGATCCGGTCGCCGGAGACGACGACCGCCCCGTCCTGCAGGACGGTCTCAGAGTCCGCAACGACAGTCCCAGTGAGTAACATACGTCCTGCAAAACGGTCTCAGCATAAAGAAGGTCTACATAGGAAGACGACCACAGAGAGCGTGACCTCCGGCCACAAACGTGTGGCACTCCCTGTTGGGCGTGTGCTTCGGGGTGGCGTCATCTTTGCGAGCGGTCCCGTGTCCGTTTCTTCCGCGTGATGTATCCGGTGAGCCGAGTTCGGATGCGAAACGAGTCCACGCCGGCGAGTCGCTGAACGAGGCGAGTGTTCGTCTCGTACTGGTCAGTGAACAACTCGGGATACTCCGACAGCAGCCTGTCGCCGGTGTCGATTATCTCCTGGGGGTCGGCCTCCATGGATGTGAGACTCACGGAGAAGGGCTGTTAACTGCTTTGCCCACAGAATCGACCGCCGACTGTGGCTCAGTTGTCCATCGACGGTTTCGGTGGCGTGTGTCGCTTGTGGCGGGTCCTGGCACACCACCGAATCGCTCGCTCGACCACAGATTCGTCGACGCCGACTCTGTCGGCCACCTCCGGCGCGGACCAGTCTCTGTCGACCGCGAAATGGAGGATGCTGTCGAGCGCCCGCTGGTCGATACCCAGTTCCGCCGCGTCAGCTGCACCAGTGTGTGCCACGGGATGAGTGGGGTGCTCGAGGAGCCCCGAGGGAACGGCGAGCGCATCGGCCAGGGCCTCGATCTCAGTTCTGTAGAGATCACCGAACAGCGACAGGTCGGCGCCGTTCTCGCCGTACTTCGCAACGGCGCCCAGGAGTCGGTCTGTCCGCGGGACGGTTCCCACGACCAGTTCGTTTCTGGTGTTTGCCACGTAGTACTTACACGCCATCCGGAAGCGTTCGCCGGCGTTTCGCATCGCCACGAGGTCGTCGGTGGGCTCACCGGTCTCGCCGACGACCCGCTGGAACGCCGTCAGCACCGGCTGCAGGTGGAGCCGGTGGCAGTCGATGTCAAGCAGCGACGCGACGGTTTCGGCAGTCCGGGCAGGCCCCTCGTCGCTTAGCTGTACCGGCATCACCAGTCCGGTCACGCAGTCTGGCCCGACTCCGTCGGCGACTAGCGCCGCCGCCACCGTCGACTCGATACTGCCGTCGAGGGGAACGACCACCCCGTCCGCCGCTGCTTCGGCGACCTGGTCCTCCACGAACGCCGGGAGGACTCCCTGTATCCGTCTGGTCGCCGCCTTCGACGTGGCCAATCCGTGCTCCTCACGCGGGAGTGTGAGCGTGTGAGGGTGCGTCGTATCACTCACAGGCTCTCCTCCATCCTAGCCGAGATGCGACTATCGAAGCGCGTACATTGAACCAGCCCAATCATGGTGCAAGATAGGCCGCTGGCGTCCTATAACTGTTGTCGACAAAGGTCTTGGGTGTCTTTGGTATCCTCGATACACCTTAAACACGATATAGAACCGTCTAAATTTTTATCAGCTTTTCTACTAATACTCTCACAAATTAGAGCAGATGGTTATTAGATGATATGCATCGACTCTGATATTACGTATTCATCAAATCCTGGCCGAGAAGGTGGGATGCTGAGAGGGGCGAGAACGCGCGAAAGGCGGTGTTCTGAAAGACACACTGCTCTCATCGGCGAGTGGCCACACCGGATGGCATCGGGATACGTTACGTGGCCGGTCTGGTCGTTTCTACGGACTGCTCGGTGACGACCAGTTCCCGGTTGGCGATTCGGTCGACAATCGTGCTGCTTTCTAGCCGGTCCGAGACGACATCGCCGTCATCAGTGCAGCGTCTGACTGCGTAGGCGTCCATCGCGTTCCGGTTCTCGGTGACAGGTTCGACAGCTTCGAGTCGCTCATCAGTGACGGTGTCGCGATAGGTGACCCCGGGGACGAAACTGACACTCGGGACACCTGTCGGCCAGTCCCAGGTGAACTGCTTGTGGTACTGGTCGAACTGCCAGACGAGACGGTCGACAGGGGTCTCTGTTTCGAGAGCGGCGTTGGCGGCCGCCTCCAGCGTCCGGTCCCAGTAGTCTATGACGCACGATTTGAGCTCCGCCTGGAGTTGCCCCTCGATCATCTTCTGTTCGATCGGATACCGCAGTTCGATAGCGACGATGGCGTGGCGGTCGAGATGGGTGAGACAGCGCTGGCACTCCATTTCAAACACGGAGAGACCAAGCGGCCGCTCAGCCGTGAGATGGACGAGTTCGTTCCCACAGTTCGGACACCACAGGAACAACACGTCGTCGTGACCGTCGGTCAGGTCCGCCAGAACAGTCAGGTCGTCGAAGGCCCTCTCCCCGCCCGAGTCCTTTGACTCGACGGGGTCGCCTGTCGCACTCTCGGGGGTGTCGTCGGCGTACTTCGCGAGTTTGCGGTCTTTCAGCAGTGATTTAACGACCGAATCGTACGAGGAATGTGACTCCGCGTTCCGTATCTTTTCTAATTCCGTTTTCGTCCATTCTTTGACCCGTATATTCGCCATCTGACTTGGAATTGAGATAAATGCTAATAGTATTTGTGTATAAATCTCCTAAAAGTGAAAATACGCCTATCACATAGGTCATGCTAATGAGGAGGAGGAGCGCGGAACCGGGCCGGGAGGTCATGGTCGGTAAGACTACCCGGATTCGGACAGAGCGTCAGTCAGCCGAGGCCTGTTTCTCGTTGGCGACGGTCCACTGGGTCGGGTCGATCTCGCGTCCGTCAAAGGCTGTGTATTCAGGGTACGCAGTAAACACCAGGTACTCGGTGCCCTGCTGTAGATACTCGATAAGGGTGTGGAGATTGTCGTCGTCGAGGCCCCCCAGGCCGTCGACAAGCAGGAGTGGCACAGCGTCGCCGACGTCGAACGACTCGCGGCCGGCCAGCGCTGCCACGAAGCCGATGAGTTCGAGCTCGCCCTCGCTGAGGGCGTCCAGACTCGCTTCCTGACCGTCGCGGGCGACCACGACGTCGAAGTCCGCAGTGAGTCGAGCCGTTTCGAATCCCGTCCCGAACCGGGAGAGGATGTCCCGCATCGCCGTATCGAACGCGTCCCGCGCTTCGCGCTTGATCCGGTCTTTCCGGGTTCGAAGCTCCGCGAGGTCCTCACGCACGGCTTCGAGTTCGGGTTCGAGCGCGTCGACGCGGGCCGCTCTCGTTTCGAGTTGGGACAGTTCGTCGGCGGTGTCTTCGAGTTCCGCCTCGCGGTACTTGATCTCGCTTTCCACATCGGAAAGCTCCGCAACCGTCTCATCCACACGGTCGGAGAGTCGTTCGGCGTCTGCCTGAGCCTGTTCGAGTCTGTCTCTGGCCGCTTCGAGGCTCTGTTTCCGATCGGCCAGTGTCGCCTCTAGGTCAGCGATTTCCTCCTCCAAGTCTGCTTTACGCTGGCGAGCCTGGCTGACTTCCTCGCGCTGTGTTTCCAGTTCCTCGACGGTGTCCCGATAGGTCTCTTTCTGTGCGCGCATCGCCGTGAGTTCGCTCCCGATCGCATCCAGTTGGTCGGCCAAGTCCGCTCGTGACGTCTCACTCCCACACGTCCAGCAGGCGACGGTATCGCCGTCGAGGTTGCGCTCCACGTCAGTAAGCAGGTCTAACCGGTTCTCGCTGAGGACCATCTCGGTTGCCGAGTAGACGGACTGGAGCACCTCGCCGTCTCGCTCTACTTGCGAGAGGCGCTCCCGCGCCGCCGCGAGTTCGTCCTCGATATCATCGTACGCCGGGACTTCGAGGTCGTCGAGAGCATCCCGCCGTTCCGAGAGGCGCTGTTCGGTCCGCTCGATACTCTGTTCGAGTCGTTCGATGCGGTTTCTGACCTGGTTCTGTTCGGTCCGGGCCTGGCTGAGTTGATCGCGAGCAGACTCCGAATTCCCGTCGCTTCCGTCCGCAGTGTCGATCGTCTCGCGTTTGGCCTGTAGCTCCTCGATTTCGTTTTCCAGGCGCGTCACCTTCTCCTGAACGCTCGGAAGCCGCTTTTTCGCCTCGCGCGCCTGCGCGAGTTGGGTTTCGAGCTGTTCGCGCTCCCGCTGTAACGACTCGACCTGTGCATCGATGTTCTGGAAGTCGAGCGGACGCAACAGCACGTCTTCGAGGTTCTCCCCTGCCCGAACGGCGCGACGGATCGCATTACGTTCGTCCAAGCACGCGAACAGCTCAGCGCGGATAGCGTCGTACTCGTCGGTGAGATACGGCTGTCCGTGTCGAGTCACGGTGCCGTTCTCGCGGGTGAGCGTCACGTCGTAGACACCAGTCGGCGTTTCGAGGTGGACCGCACCGCTCTCGGCCCCTTCAGTCAGTTCGGTGGAGACGCCAAGCGCCGTTTTGATCGATTCGATGAAGCTCGATTTCCCCTGCCAGTTCGAGCCACGGACGACGTTCAGTCCCGGCGCTACCGTCGCCGATCCATCTAAGATACCAGCGATTCGTTCGATTTCGATGGTCCAGGTCATGAATCACGTGCTGACAGATTCGGGCTCCGGTGTTGCTTGCAGACGTACCCACGTTCGAGTGCGACATCGAACGGAACACGGGTCGGGCAGTCAGGACATCCGAGTTGTATCTGGGCATCTATCTCTGCGGCGTCACCGCCGTCGATATCGCCTTTCTTCGCGAGCGAAGACAGCGCCGTTTCGGCCTTCCGTTCGGCGACGGCTTTGGCCGTTTCGACGCTCTCGCGCTCCCAGTTAGTCGTCGCCTCCTGGGGCTCTTTTCGACCGTCCAAACAGTCGTTGAGGTGGGTCCGCATCGTTCCCCACGACACCATGTCATCGTAGAGCGCCTCGCCGGGAACACCCGTAGCTTGCAACCGCTCGAGGAGTTCGTTCCGAGGGAGGGCTTCGTCGCCCCGCAACGTCTCGTAGTCACTGTCTATGCGGGTGTCAAGGGATTCGCGACCGTGTTCGGTGTAAACCTGTTTGAGGAGCCGTTTATTGAACCACGCCGTCAATGACCGATACCCCATTTCAGTTCGGTCGTCCGCGCCGGTCCAGCGTGCCAGCAGGCCCTCATCGAGGGAGTCGTAGACCGGGTCCGCCGACGCTAACCCGTACGTATCGATAACCGCGTCTACTTTACAACCGGAGTCAGCAGCCATTATCCGGGTATTTTGACCTGCTCAGTAATAGTTTTTCACAGACAGTACGGTTTCAGTCTACGTATGCTCCGAATCAGGTGGAGAGACACATCCTCAGTGTGTGTTCACCAAGACAGACAGGCTGAAATAAAAAGCCCAGTTTCCGAACAACCACACCTGCCATGTGCAAGTGATTTAAACTACCGTAGTTATATTCTGCTACTCTTTTTGATTTATTATACCATCGTAATAAGGAGAAAGAAAACATCAGAAGACCGAATATCACCGTCTTAGGAAGTGTAAATATACTGTTCTCTTTCCACAATAATATATGTAATAAAATGTAGGTATATATAATAATAAGTTGTATATTTTCTAATTAGTATTTCAATATTATACTAGTTTCACAGATTTATAATCTTAGCAAAAGTGCAGAGATGTCCTCTGGGGTACGGGTCAAGGATAAAAGCCACTTAGCACCCAGTATACTGTTACTACTAACGTGCATAGAGCCGCGACAGCGTCGCAATCAAGTCAAACGTTTATACGGCCTGTCGCGTAAGTAGCCCAGTATGCGGAAGTTGGCCGGTGAGATTGGACCGGCACCGACGGGGAGTGAAACGGTCGCCTCGAAGATTAGGGTACTGTTAGTCGATGACTACGGAGAGTTCCGGCGAACGACGGCTGAGCTGCTGGAACACGAGAACGACCGTATCGAGGTCATAGAAGCCGCAAGCGTCGAGGATGCGCTCAGTTACTTCGATTCCGAGTCTATCGACTGTATCGTCAGTGACTACGAGATGCCAGAGACTAACGGGATTGAGTTCGTTGAAGCGGTGCGTCAGTCCAACGGCGACCTCCCCTTCATCCTTTTAACTGGCCAGGGGAGCGAGAAACTGGCCAGCGAAGCGGTATCGGCCGGCGTCACCGATTACTTCGTCAAGGGTGGCGGGCCGGAGCAGTACGCGGTGCTCACAAACAGAATCGAGAACGCGGTGGAATCACACCGGTTCCGTCGAGAGACGGCGCGACTGTCCCGGATTAATTCACTCTTCCGGGAAATCAATCGGCAGGTCCTGCGTGCCTCAACGGCCGAAGCAATCAAAGAGGCTGTATGTGAGATTCTGACCAGTTCGGATGCCTACCAGTTCGCCTGGATCGGGGAACGAAACAAGGCGGGTGACATCGTTCCAACAGCAGGCGGTGGCGGCGCACTCGAATTCGTCGAGGAAATGCTCTCTCGCCATGGCCGCTCGGTGTTCGAAGACGGGCCGTTCGGCCGTGCAATCGAAACAGGCGAGCGGCAAGTGGCGTCCGACATCCGTATCGAATCGTCGGACCAGCCCCGGGACGAGATCGTATCGGAGTACGGGGTTCGGTCGATGATCGCTCTCCCCATTCAGTACACGGGATCAGTACAGAGTGTGATTTCCATATACGCGGACACCCCTTTCGCGTTTGATGAAGCTGAGCAGACTGTGCTGACAGAACTCGCGGAAATCATCGCCGATGGCCTCCATTCGACCGCGACGCGCGCCGAACTCGAAATACGGGAAGAGGTCCTGCGAACGATTACCGAGGTGTTCACGACGCGGGAAGGGTCATTACAAGAACAGATAGCGGACCTCATGCAGGTCGGACGGGGCGTGCTGGGGACCGAGTACGCGACGCTCTCGCATATCAACGGCGTGGAATACGATTTCGAGGTCCTCCAGACGCCCGACGAAACGATATTCTCCGGTGGAACCATTCCGCTGTCGGAGACCCCTTGTGCGAAAGCTATTATGAACGGGGAAACAGTCGTGATAGCAGACGCCGGCGCCGAGTGCGGCGGCAGCGGTCGGAATCTCATGTGGGACGACGGGGTCAATCAGTATCTGGGGACGCCACTCAATGTCGGTGGGAGCATCTACGGCACGCTCTGTTTCTACGGGTCCGGGACGAGCGGTGACGGGTTCTCGGACTGGGACGTGACGCTCGTGGATCTGTTGAGCAAGTGGATCGGAAACGAACTCCAGACCCAGCGAGCGGAGATGGGCTTTACACAGCTGTATGAAACGGCAACCGATCTCCTGGGGGTGACATCAGAGGAGGAAGCGGCCCGGATTGTCGTGTCACGGACGCGCGATACCATCGGACTCCCGGAGGTTGTGTTGTACGCGTTCGACAGCGACACGAACGCTTTTCGCCCGCTCGCGGCTACGGAAACAGACGAGCACGAAGCCATCCCAGCCGACGGCGATAGCCCCGTGAGTTCAGCCTTTTTTGCCGAGGAAACCATCGTCTGCGATGAGAACTCTACTTCGAGAGCAGGGGAAGACATGATTGCTGACGGAAAGGCCGTGTTTGTCCCGCTGGGGGACCACGGGGTTCTCCGAGCCGGCGACACAGTCGGCGGCGTGTTCGACACCCAGACACGTCGGATTACCGAACTTCTCGGTGCGACGATCCGGACAGCGTTCGATAGGCTGAATTACGAGACGGAACTCGAAGACAGACAGCGAGACCTGGAACAGCAGACGGTGCAACTCGAACAGATGAACCGGCTGACTGAGCTGAGTCAGAAAATCCACGAGCGGGTGCTCAGAGCGGACAGTCGCTCGGAGATAGAGCAGGCAGTGTGTGACCAGTTGGTCGCGTCCGATATCTGTTCGTTCGCCTGGATTGGCGAGTCCGAATCCGACAGCGACCGGGTCACACCACGGACGTGGGCCGGGACTGACCGCGGCTTTCTCGAAGAGTCCCGCACACCCGCGAACGAGACACCACCACCGCCAGCGGTTCAGGCGGCTCGCACCAACGAGCAGACGCTGAACAACAACATTGCGGACGGGCTCAGGGGGAGAGGGTGGCAGCGGCGGCTGCTGGAACGGGGTTTCCAATCAGTCCTCAGCATTCCGCTCAGCTACCAGCAGCTCTCCTACGGCATACTGACCGTATATGCGAAGACGCCGGACGTTTTTGATTTGCCCACACAGTCAGTGCTCGAAGAAGTGAGCGAGACAGTCGGATACGCTATCAACAGCATCGAGACCAAGCAAGGGCTCGTCGCGGACCGTGCCATCGAGGTCTCACTGGAAGCAACTGAGTCTGACGACATTCTCCATCGGATTGCAGACGTCGTCGAGGCGGAAATCACGTTCGAGGGCATCGTCCCGCAGGGAGATAGCAGCTGTATCGTGTTTTTCAGCACTGGCGCTCTTCCTGATGATCTTCAAACCTGTTTAGACGTCCTGCCCCGGATTCAGCGATTGGAGTGTTTAACAGACGCCGAGGACACGAATCTGTTTGAAGCGACGGTTTCAGGCACCCAACTCGCATTGACCGTCGCTGAACAGGGTGGGGCACCACACCTAATCCAGTCCGACGGTGAGACACTGAGAATCCAGCTTGAGGTCCCACAAACTGTCGATATCCGTCAACTCATCGCAGAATTACGGCGTTCGTGCCCGGATATCGAACTCGTGAGCCGTCGGAAGCGGGAACGTGGTGTCCAGACCCGTGAGTCGTTCCAGTCAGAGTTGGCATCCCAGCTGACACCCCGTCAGTTTGAGGTACTGCTTGCAGCTTACTATAGTGGATTCTATCAATCGCCCCGAGACAAGACGGGCCAGGAAATCGCCGATACACTCGATATTTCACAGCCGACGTTCAGCCACCACCTTCGTGTAGCGACCCGAAAGCTACTCGAGCAGTTGTTTAGCGAAGGCGGAACGACAAAGCATCTAGATAGATAGGGTTCACCGTCTGAGTTTACTAGTCTGATAGGGTATATGCTGATACGGGAGTACGGTCATACACAGAACAATGAGTCTGGAGTGGAACGAGACAGAAACTGTCTTTTGGGCAGACCAGTACGAATCACCGAGTGAAGCGATTGTAGCCGCCATCGCGACCAAGGAACGCGTGATGGAAACAAGTCTCCCGCCGTTGTACAACCAGATCGACCCGGATGCCCTCGATACGCTCGTCGCTGGGCAGTCCAACGACAGCATTCAGATCAGTTTTAGATACAGCGGGTACACTGTTCGGATTCGAGACAGCGAGAGAATCGAGATCACGCCGACGTAATCGGCTAGCAACCCCCTACTGGTTCTTAAGTAAGCGGATAACGAGAAGCCCTGGTAAGAGAGCATTCTGTCAAGACGATGGGTGATAGCAAAACAGAACCTACGCGGGCAGAGGACCGAGCTTGCAGGTCCATCATTGAGCAGTCGAGCGATCAACCCGACCAGTTGACGATATTTGCCGCCACGAATCAAAGGAACGCAGACGCCTCAGCGTGGATTACAGCCACAGAGGATTCGTTCGTTTACCTGTCTTTGGTACGGTAGCTAACGTGCAGTCCTACGCTAAAAGTGTGGAATGTTTGAACGAGTGTAGTAGCGCCGGCGTTGATTGGTCCTTATTTTATAGGCCCCTCTGACAACTGCAGCGTGTTTTCTGTACCGCCTGTCACCGGTCAGGTGGACCGCGTGGCACCGTCGTTTCCACTGGGACTATACTACAATATTAATATGAGACTATGTAGTCTCCGTTTATCCTGTTTGGAGTTCAATAGAGTTATCTTAATATATTTTACACTGATGAAAGTCGCGCCAGGGTATAGTCTCAGATAGGCAGAAATAGATCTTAGTGTAAACGATAACCCACAGTACGGCGCTTTTGTATGCAGCGATATTTTTGCGTATTCCAATCCGTTGTAGTTGGGTCGTATAGTAGAACAAATATGTCCAAGTTTGACAGAGCAACGGATTGTATGACGACCTTGCCCGACTAGTGGCGTACTGGCGTCCTGTATATCCTTCAAGTAGCTATTTCTTACTCAAGAATCAGAGGGTAACGGGGGTGTAACAAAAGGTTACCCCGGGGTTCATGTATATATGTCGCTCTCGCGGCCTGAACACAAACCAATGCTGCAATCGAGGTCATGAGCGAACCGATGGTAGAGGAAGAACCAGAGCTCACGCGCGATCAGATGTTCGATATTCTCAGCAGCTCTAGGCGTCGGTATACCCTTTATTATCTACGCCAGCAAAGGGAACCCGTCCAACTGACCGATCTTGCTGAGGAGTTGGCTGCGTGGGAGAACGACACGACCGTCGAGGAGCTATCCTCGCAGGCGCGAAAACGGGTGTACGTCTCACTGTACCAGACCCACGCTCCGAAGCTCCAGGAGGCGGGGCTGATAACGTACGACGCTGATACGGGTGAGATAGCTCTTCGAGAGGATGCACCGGAGGTCGAGCCGTTCATCAGCAATGGCGATGATGAATCAAAATGGTACCAGTATTACGGGGTTGTCGCCCTGTTGAACGCACTGTTACTCTTGGGGGCAATTATCGGAATTCCACCGCTCAATGCAATCAGTCCGCTTGTTATCGGATTAGTCGTGATTAGTTCATTCCTCGTGCTATCTATTACTCACGCAATTACCAGACGGCGAAATAAAAACGACAGGGGCTTTGATATCGGCGAGCCTTGAGCTGTGGAATGTGATGAAAACACCCCCCAAAGGATGTGTTATTCTTCGTCGTCGGCCGCACCGTCCGGCAGGAGCTGGTCGGGCGACCGCTTGTACATCGGAGTGCTCGCGAATTCCGCAATCCGTTCCATTTCGCTGTCGGAGATATGTTCCGGCATACACTGCCACGTATGACTGTCACAGTTTAGTAATTGAGTTCATATTGGAGGTAGTCGTATTCTTCTATAGGAACAATTGACACGCCGATTGCATTGCAGTCGTGTGATTAGGTTTAGATAGCTTTTTAATGGCTATTTCAGGGGCCAGTCAGTCGCCTATTCTCGAGGCGGGTCGTGTCGAATCCGTGGGCCTCAGCGGTTATTCCCTCCACATTTTCAACGGTGGACAGGAATTCTTGTATGCATTGTTACATCAGCATCCACCCGGAGTGAATTAGAACTTGATGCCGGAATGAGCCGGAAAGAACGGTGTGACCGGAACCATCCCGGCTCATCGTCAAAGTGGAGAGAGCGATCCGAGTCGACAGCGACTTAACAGGGCACGAGCGTCCCTGAGGGGGGGTGGTAAGGATTGGGCCGGTGTTGTGGGTGTCGGGTAACTGCCCTCTCCGTTGGTATCTTATCGGCAGGGGTGTATTGTTATAATCGTGTTATTCCAGCACAGCAGAGCCTACTACTCCCACCATACGTCGGGAACGGGGTACCCAACTCTACCCACAGGCCCCGAATCACCCCTGAGATGCGGTATTACCACATCTTAGTGGATATTGCCGATTTGCAATACACGGGTAATATCGATTTCAGTTGGGGGAGCACGAACAGGAATTCGGGATGGTGGAAGTTCGAATACAGAACCACCATCCATGCTGTCGTCCTCTGGAGACGTACAGGGTTGCACTGATTCAATAAGGATCATGTGGCCGTGCCAAACGACTATCCGACCAGCTTACAACGTTACTGAATAGTGTCAGGACCCAGGATTCTGGATATTTCATTGTAGTAATTCCGTCTTACCGTCAAAGATTTGTCTGCTTTTGCGACGTAGGTTAGTGGAATGGAGTAGAGAAAGTTGGTAAGTAAGTACAGCTATATGGTATATTAATTTAGCACATAGTGACACAATCTTTAATGTAGTAATTGTTCCTTTCCGGGATATGTCTGATATTAGCGCAGTACAGGACCAGTCTAAAGACTATCTTAATTCAAGATTGAAACCACAACGGTGGTTCCATGACACGCGCGAGACACACGAGCCACTGAGACTGTGTAGAATCGGAGGTTTGCACGGAGTGACAGCCGAATGATGACCTCCGAAGAGTGGAAAGACGTACCGACGGATCCGGACTGGGAATCTGACCTCGGTTACGAGTTGGAAGAGCTAACCGTTGTCAAGTCTTCGACCGATTCGCAGTTGATATTTTTGCCGGAACACGAGTCCCAGCTCGGTGAAGAAGAGTTCATTGTCATTCACTCGGATTCGCTCCGGGATCTGCGGCGATAGCTGAGCAACGGTACAGTTAAACAGTGTGTGGTTCGACCGGTGCAAGACAGTATCGCATTACTAGCAGCATTACAATGAGGTATCTGGGGATGCGTTTGAGTGATGAAAGCAGTAGTTCTCGCGGCAGGGAGGGGAACACGCCTTCGACCACTAACTGATGACCTCCCGAAAGCGTTAGTTGACATAGATGGACAACCGCTTCTGACACATTGTCTTGACGAGCTCGTCTCGCTCGATGCGGACGAGTTTGTTATCGTCGTCGGTTACCGGAGCGAACAGATTATCGATTATTACGGTAACTCGTACAATGGTGTCCCCATAACATATGTCCATCAGGAAGAAACTGCTGGGCTCGCACACGCGCTGTTGCAGGCGGAACCAGAAATCGAGGACGACTTTATGTTGATGCTGGGAGACAACGTGTTTCGGGGGAACCTCGATACTGTCGTGCAACGACAACGAGAGCAACGTGTCGACTGTGCGTTCCTGGTTGAGGAGGTTCCGGAAGACGAAGCGTCCAGATACGGCGTTTGTGTGACGAATAAATACGGTGAGATAGTCAACGTGGTCGAGAAACCCGATGATCCCCCGTCGAACCTGGTCATGACCGGCTTTTACACGTTTTCACCGGCTATATTCAAAGCATGTAGCCTGGTGCAGCCCTCTGACCGCGGCGAATACGAACTCAGCGATGCGATCGACTTACTGATGGACAGCGGGAGAACAATCGACGCTGTTCGTCTCGACGGGTGGCGTATCGACGTTGGGTATCCTGAAGACCGAGATGCTGCAGAGCAGCGGCTTTCAGAAGAACAACCTACTCCAACCCCCGACGGCGGGAACCCCCAGTCGGTAGAACCCTCCACGACGGATGACGACTGATGTGGCCCTGGGAGCACCTGTCTGTTAGCTATATAGCGTACTCGATCGCAGTACGTGGAAGTCGACGTCGGGCACCGTCCCCAACAGAAAGTTACGCGCTTCTTGTTGGTGCCCTGTTCCCCGATCTCGTCGATAAACCTGCTGGCTGGTACTTTCACGTGTTCCCATCGGGGGTGTCAGTCGCTCATTCGGTGTTTATTGCAGTGCCGCTATCGCTTACAATACTACTTGTCTGCCGTTACTGGGACTATCCGGGCGTCGGGACAGGCTTCGGTGTTGGCTACCTTCTCCATTTACCACAAGATGCGGTATACGGGACAATCACGTCTGGGTCGTCACCCACGTACAGGGTTTTTCTCTGGCCAGTCGCTCCCCTACAATCGGACACGTATGGCGGGTTTCTCGCGAACGTACGGCACTATTTCGGTTCGTATCGAGAGTTACTAGCGGACCCAAATGCAGTATGGTTCGTCGGCTTCGAAATACTGCTTCTCTCAGTGGCAGTGTTCCTTTGGTTCGTGGACGGAGCGCCCGGCTGGAAGGTTGTCCGTGGGCAGTTACCGACACGGTGGCTGCCGCTGTAGGTGGTATCCACGTCGCCTTCACAGACCGCGAGCTATAGTATCAATTGAAACGGGGGACAAACCGATCGCATTGCAGTCGTGCGATCGGGTGTGTAGCGATTTCCAATGGCTACTATACTAGTAGCATAACAAAGCAGGGAGGTGTATATTAGTAGGCTATGTGCGCTGCTTGGGCTCGACAGTTCATTGGGGTCTTCATCGTCTGGCTTTCGGCGACATTGGGAGGCATGGTAGCGATCGGTCTCTGGAACCCACTATTGTACTACCTGCTCAGCTACGCAGGCTTTCTGTTTGCAGTCGAACTCAGTAACCCGGATGGTGTCCGACCGAAAAATCACAAGCGGCTGCGATGGGTTTCTATGGGTGGGTTCGTGGTGTTCGTCTACGCGGTCGTTTCGTGGGTGCAGGCAGTAATTTCGACCGTGGCGGCTTAGGCTAAACACATGAATGCGTTGCCTACTCATGGCAAGATATGTATACTAATATCTTGAAAGAGACATTACCTCCGTAGAAAGAATTGCATGGTATCGGTCAGCGTTATTATCGCGACACTGAAGTCGCGGGACGAAATCGAAACGATACGTTGCCTCGAAAGTCACGGGTTCGACGACTACGAGGTGATCGTGTGTGATGAGAGCCCGGTGACACGAGCACGAAATGAGGGAATTAGACGGGCGTCTACAGACAAGCTCATTTTCCTCGATGACGATTCTCGACCGCGGCCGGGTTATCTTCGAAGAGCCAACGAGGTCCTCGAAAGAGAAGCGGCATACGCCGGTCGAACTATCCATCCATTCGATGATGTATTCGCCCGCCATTTCACCAACCACTACGACTGGGGCGAGGACCCTTGCTACGTCAACCGCTTTTGGGGGTGTAATATGGGCGTTCACAGGAGAGTTTTCGAGACGGTCGGAGGCTGGGACGAACAGATGGGGTGGGGCCACGAAGAAAAAGAACTCGCGAGGCGAGTCAGAAGTGGATTTAATATTCGGTACGACCCCGAGCTCGTTGTCGAACACCCGTACGCGTCGTCTATTACGGAGTACTGGAAGAAACAGTATAAACTCGAAACCAAGAGTCCATACTACTGGTCGAAGTGTGACATCTCGCGGGCGGTTCAGCTCGAGAATATCGTCTGTGAGGCGCTCGACCCGCTGAATTACATCAGGAGAACGCCAGTAGCGACTGTTACAGAAGCGGGCAGTACCGTTGCAAAGACAGTCGGACGTATTCGGGGATTGCTTGAAGGCACCCAGCGCGGAGAAGATGTAGGTGAGATTCCGGATATCGGTCGAAGAACCGAATCGCCTCCAGAGCTATTTGACTAGCTCAGGTTCGGATCTGTTCGCTGTATAGAGTGTTACCAATCGCACAGCTACCGGCGTCGTGATTTGCGTCCATTCCTTCTGAGGAGACAGTGTTGGGGAGAAGGCCCTCAGAGTTAGCCGCCAAAGCCCTGTTCACCGTACCCGTCCTCACCGTAACCACGATAGAAGACCTCCCGTTCCAAGAGCACGGCAACCCCAAACGAGAGTGCGGTCGCGATGAGAGCTAAAACGGTCCGTCGGGTCGCCTGCTCCGACTCCGACGACTGGGTCTCGTCGTCTGTAGACATCAATACAGTGCCGCAGTGTCCCTCGCTACAGTGGCTCCGCTTCGTTGACAACTGTCTCGATTCATCGTTATCAATAACCCAGAGACGGAGAGCGTTTTAGTAGACAGGTCATACCGTCGTGTACGCCGCTTCAAGAACCCGATCTCTGTTCCGGACAGATGCGGGACCTCCTGCCTGACTCAGAGACGTGTCCCGCATTGAGTGGGGAACTGGTACGACAGGCCACGGTTTTTCAATTAAGGTACGAGGGTGATTAGCCAACAGAGAGACAGATACCTGGATCGTCTTCTAGTTGTCCGACTGTGGTGGTTAAGAGTCATTTAATATCGCGGGTGTGGACTAAAATTACGACAGATAGCCGCTTACACCTCTTTGTACGAAGTGTGTTAGACGATTATTCTGATTGCTGCGACAGCACTGAAACAGCAGCGTGCCGGTGGAAACAGCCTGGGTGAATCAGTACGAGGTTACTACTATTGAGGCTACTCTCCCACCTTCCATCGATGACCTACACTGTCGCAGTCATTGGGACCGGTGCCGATCCGGACGACCCGGATACCGACGGGTTCGCAATGGCATACAGGCACGCTGGCGCGTACAGACGGTTGGACTCGTGTGAACTCACCGCCTGTTCCGACGTAATTCCGGAGAACGCGAAAAACTTCGGTAAACGATGGGACATCCCGGACGGGAACGTCTACACGGACACCGAGAAGATGCTCGATGCCGTCGAGCCTGATATTGTCAGTATCTGCGTTCCGCCTCACATTCACGCGCCTGTCGTGATGACATGTGCTGAGAGCGGAGTGATGGACGCCATCCACTGCGAGAAACCGATGGCGACGAGATGGGAGGACTGTCAGAAGATGGCGTCTGCCTGTGAGCGGGCCGGCATCCAACTCACGTTCAACCACCAGCGCCGGTTCGGAAGGCCGTTTCGGAAGGCCAAGTCACTGCTGGAAGACGGTAAAATCGGCTCCTTGGAGCGAATCGAACTCGGTGGAAAGAATCTATTTGATTACGGTTCGCACCTGTTTGACCTCTGTGGGTACTTCACTGACCAGGCGATGTCGAAGTGGGTAATGGCTGGTATCGAGTACAGCGAAGAGAACGTGCAGTTCGGTGCCCACAACGAAAACCAGGCCATCGCACAGTGGCGGTACACGAACGGGGTCAACGGGCTCGCTTCGACGGGAGATGGAGGGATTGTCGATTGTCAGATGCGGTTGCTCGGGTCGGACGGGCTGATCGAAATCGGTGGTGAGGTACCGCTACGGGTTCGAACCGGCAAAAAGTGGAAGACAATCGACACGAGCGGAGAAGACGTACACGGGCCCAGAGAGACGATTTTCGATGCCGCAAAACAGAAGCTCAGTGCCCGAATACCGGGTGCGTCTGTCGAAAACGCCAGGCCCGAGACCTACATCGACCGAGCAATAGAGGACACCGTCGACGCACTTGCGACGGGACGCGAACCCGAGCTTTCAGCCGACAACGCGCTGCAGGCAACGGAGCTGATATTCGGTTGCTGGGAGTCCGCACGTAGATGTGGCCGTGTCGATTTCCCGCTGGAGATCGACGACAACCCACTGGAGTCGATGGTCGAAAGCGGGCAAGTGCTCACTGCTGACAGTCAATAGGTCGCAGTTCACCTCGACCAGTTACACACTGTAAAAGAGTATCAGTCCCCACCCTGACAATTCGGCTGCGTTACAGTTTACAGCGCCCATAACAAACAGATGGTATCCGAAGTATGTAGCAACAGACAGTCAATGCAGGAACAGCAATACAGAGTATGTAGTCGGTGGACCACGCTGGGATCCGGTAATCCGCCTGGTGGTGTGGGTCATCAGACACACCCTGGAGAGTACGGAGGACGATGCTAGACAAACTGAAACGGCTCATTAAGCGACTGCTCCCGGCCAGTGAAAACGTCATGGAGCAGGCTGTGAAGAGTGGCGTTTGGGTCGGCATGATGAACGTCACGGAACGGGGATTAGAGCTACTGTTGCTCGTCATCGTCGCTTCACTCTTGTCTCCGCGTGCGTTCGGGCTGATGGGAATCGCACTGTTAACGCTCTCGTCGCTCAAGAAGTTCTCCGAACTGGGGATCAAATCCGCCCTGATACAGGCCGAGGAGGACAACGTAGACGACGAGCTCAACACCGCCTGGACGATTGAAACCACCAGGGGAACGGTGATCGCCGTGATACTGTTCCTAGGTGCCCCGTTCATCGCGTCGGTTTTCAACGAGCCGTCGGCGACTGATCTGTTTCGGGTCATCGCACTTTCACCGTTAATAGTCGGGTTGCGGAATCCTGCAGTCGTATATTTCCAGAAGAGTCTTGATTTCCACAAGGAGTTCGTGTACAGAGTAAGCGGCGCAGTCGCGTACTTCACGGTCACTGTGGGCTTGGCCCTCTATGACCCGACCGTCTATGCACTGGCTATCGGATACATCGCCGGCGACGTAGCCCGATTCGTCGTCTCGTACCTGGCGGACGGATACCGTCCGTGGCCCTCGTTCAACCTCGATGTCGCGAAAAAGCGCTTCAGTTTCGGGAAGTGGGTCACGGCCAACTCGATCCTGTATTTCCTGTACAGCAGGGGGGACGACGCGTTCGTCGGCTGGGCACTCATGGCGAGTGCACTTGGATTTTACCAGCTCGCCTATCGACTCTCGAATGCGCCAGCGACCGAAATCACGCATACCATCTCTAGTGTGACGTTCTCGGCATATTCGAAGGTGCAGAACGACGTAGAGAAGCTTCGATCGGGATACTTCCAGACACTCAGGATGACCACGCTGGCTTCCTTCCCGGCGGCGATGGGAATCGCGGCTGTCGCACCCGCGTTCGTCGAGACGTTTTTCACCCCCGAGTGGCGGCCCATGATACCGGTGATGCAGTTGTTAGCTATTTACGGTCTGTTGCGCTCGATGGGGGCGACGATGGGCCCCGTTTGGAAGGCGGTCGGGCGGCCTGATTACATTGCAAAGCTCTCTGCTGTACGTGTGATTCTTATTGCTATATTTATCTACCCGGTCACGATGATGTATGGCATCGAAGGTACCTCGGCTCTCATTACTGGGGTCTACATCTTCCCGATGATGCCGATAGACGTCTATCTCATCGCCCGGACAGTCGAGGCGTCCCCGATTCGGGTCCTCAGAGAGGTATCGTATCCACTCGTGGCAAGTCTCGGGATGGCCGCTGCGGTGACCTACATGTATCAGACAGTGACGCTCAATGCACCGCTACTGGAGTTTATCCTGTTGGTACTCGTGGGTATCGGGGTCTACGTGGCCCTGGCCCTGGCACTCATGTTCAGTTTCGATTGGGAAGTGAAACAGAACCTCGAATCTATCTTCGATGCGCTCGCGTGATCAAAATGAGACAGATAATCCAGCAAACCACCGGACGGATGAGGAGCCAGCGATGAAGCGACGGACAGTACTTGCCGGCGTCCTGCCGCTGTTACAGGGTGGGCGCTGGTTGGATTGGTTGTTGCTCGTCAATCAAGGGGAGGTCGTTCGAAAGCGTTTCCTCGGTATTGCCGGCGAAGAAACGACCGAGATCGTCGTTAACACGGGCGACCAAACGACTGTCTCATCCCAACACGAGGATTTGCTTGGACGGTCACCGGGAGACATCTCGGCCGAGACTGCAAACACCCTCCGGGAGACGTACGATTCCATACAGTTCCAGACAACAATCAATCACCACGACGACGGAGTCGACGTCTTTGGTCGAACCGGGACGATAGAGTATTCGACATCAAGAGCCCTCTACAGTGGCCTCGCCGTCGGTGATCACATTTCGTTCCAGACGTCCCTTCTGGATCGAGACACCATTATTTCGCTTTCATGTCGTGCTGGCGAAGAAGAGTCCCTCCAGCGCCGGTGTCGTGTCGGTGTCGAAGACCCGACATCGGACAGATAGCAGCGCACGGAACCGACTATTAGCAATTTCAGTGGCATAACCTGAGAGGTGGGCGACATTGGCCGGGGATACTCTATCGCTGTCGGATGGTCGGTAGAGTTGTGACAGTCAGGGTATTGAAATACTGTTAAATCGGTGCCGATACACAAGCCCAACACTGTGTGGCCGAATGGTGAATTACCGACGAGAGTCTGCCTTGATAAATAAGTGCAGTTTGTAGGGGTTTAATTATATGTATGCCAGCGGTCCAATCAATCAGAGATGTACACGCTGGAGTCGTTGAAACACGGACTCGATAACCCACATAAAATTTTGCAGGAAGTCAACCGGCTCTACCACCGCCGGCTACGGACGTGGCCGTACAACCGGGACGGTGTCGACATTTTTGCCAGAGATTGGGACCACCTCCTTATTTTGGATGCGTGTCGCTACGACATGTTCAAAGAGCAGAGTTCACTTCCGGGCACGCTCGAGTCGGTGGAGTCGAGAGCATCGGCCACGGAAGAATTCCTCGAAGCGAATTTTCACGGGCGGGAATTCCTCGACACGGTGTATATAACGGGGAGCCCAATGCTGCACAGACACCGGAGCAAAATTGAGACACAGTTCCACGATATCGTCAACGTCTGGAAGGAAGACGGGTGGAACGAAGAGTATCGAACAGTCCTCCCTGAGACCATGACCGAAGCCGCCATTCAAGCAAAGGACCGGTATCCCAACAAGCGATTGCTGGTCCACTACCTCCAGCCGCACTACCCGTTCCTCGGTCCGACCGGACAGGAACATTTCGACCTGGACCGGCTTGACTTCGAGTGGTACAAACTCCTCAGTGGGGAGCTAGAGGTCTCCGACGCAGTCGTCGAGCGTGCGTTCAAAGAGAATCTCGACGTTGTGCTTCCCGAAGTCGAGCGGCTCTTTGGCGAGTTTTCGGGGAAAACGGTAGTTACAGCGGACCACGGTCAGGTTATCGGTGAACGGGGTTTCCCAGTACCGATCCGGGAGTACGGTCACCCGAGGGGAGTGTACTCCGAAGGGCTGGTCACGGTTCCGTGGCTAACATACGAGAACGGCGACCGCCCGGAGATCATTGCTGAGAATCCCGACCATTCAGACAGTATCGATAGAGACGAGGAAACTGCCCGGGAACGTCTTGAGCATCTCGGCTACGTAGACTGACTTGATCTGTAGATCGCGACGTCGTCGGAACAGAACCTGGAGTCTGAGCCTCGCTGAGGAGCAGACAGACCGAATCAACCAACGGTGAGAACGTAGGGTATGCAGCTTATAATGCTACCTTAATTTCTGGTGTGTACAGTAATACTATCGTACTGGACGGGATTTCGGTTGTCTGTTTGTCATTTTCAGTAATAATTATCTTGAAATTGTGGTATGCAAGAAGAAGT
Source organism: Haloarcula sp. 1CSR25-25 (assembly GCF_032027985.1). NCBI lineage: Archaea > Methanobacteriati > Methanobacteriota > Halobacteria > Halobacteriales > Haloarculaceae > Haloarcula > Haloarcula sp. 1CSR25-25. The sequence continues at coordinate 43,974 of NZ_JAHYBW010000004.1, read as the reverse complement.
GTCTGGATGCCAAGATAATCAAACGAGACTCAATTTGTAACAACGAATAAAATAGTAAATCGGGACTACCGGAGTGTGACCAACAAAGGACAGAATCGTTCGCACGACACTGACGAGGTGTCGGGAGACGAACACAGTAAGACGGGAAAAACCGTCGTAGACCGCCGCACGTGCATGAAAATAGCAGGCGTCGCCGCTGCCTCCCTGGCAGGTTGTGCAGGTAAAGGTGGTCCTACCACGGGAGAATCGGCAGCAAAATTCGGATATGGCGGTGAGCCTGCAGTCACGACGCAGCTCACTGCGGTCGACGTGCCAAAGGTAGCGGACGACACCAGTATGTTGAATTCGGTCAGCAGCCTCAGCATCGATTCTCCGCTCTCGACGACACTGTCTCCGGGGTCGTCTGATCTCTTTGCGTTCAGGCCTGACAGTGAGGACGTGACAGTCAAGTTCACGCCTGATACCGACACAGGTGCCACTGCCCTTGGGGTGTTCAATCCCGACGGTGAGTTGCTTTCCCAGGCGTACGCGAGTTCGAGTGCCCCGGTGTATCTCCCGGAATCGCTCTCATCTAGTGGCACGCACTACCTCCAGGTCATGGACGTTAGTCGAAGCGGTGGCGATTACGCACTGAACATCTTGACGGACAGCACGACAAAGTCCCAGTCTCCGTACGAGGGGACCGTCAGATCAATCCCGGGCCGTATCCAGGCCCAGGACTTCGACATCGGTGGCGAAGGTGAGGCGTATCATGACACGTCGAGTGGGAACATCTTCGGTTCCACAAACCGCGATACTGACGTCGATATCCGGCCAACGGAGGACGAGTCCGGAAAGTACAACATCGGTTACTTCCAGGCCGGAGAGTGGCTGGAGTACACAGCCGCTGTCTCTCCGGGGACGTACGATATCAGGGTCCGAGTCGCGTCTGCGCTCTCCGGCGGACAGCTCGAACTGTCTCTCGGGGACCGCACTCTCGCAACCGTCACCGTTCCCAACACGGGCGACTGGACCTCGTGGGAAACCGCGACGGTGGAGGACGTCGAACTCGAGTCCGATCAGCAATCCACGCTTCGGGTCGAGGCACTGGACTCCGGCGTGGAATTCAATTGGATCGAGTTCGACAGAGTCGACGCACAGAAGCCCTACGACGGTACTCCAGCGACGATTCCTGGACGTATCGAGGCAGAGGACTACGACACCGGTGGCGAAGGAGTGGCATACCACGATACCACCACCGGAAGCGAGTACGACACCGGGTACCGCGACACTGACGTCGACATCCGACAGACCCAGGACGTCTCCGGCGGGTACAACATCGGCTACTTCCAAGACGGCGAGTGGCTCGAATACTCGGCCGACGTATCGCCTGGACAGTACGACCTCAAAGTCCGTGTTGCAACAACACGAGACGATAGACAGCTCCGATTCTATCTCGGTGACCGAGAGCTTGGAACTGTAGACGTACCCAACACGGGCGGGTGGACGACGTGGGAGACCGCGACGTTAGAGGACGTGACCATCGATGCGGACGGACAGCGGGTCCTCCGCGTCGAAGCGGTCGGCTCCGGTATCGACTTCAACTGGGCCGAGTTCACCGTCGTCGACACCGGCAACCAGCCGTTCAACGACGTTCCGACGCTTCCGGGCCGAATTCAGGCACAGGAGTACGACCTCGGCGGTGAGGGAGTGTCGTACCACGATACCACCGCCGGCAGCGAGTACGATCTCGGCTACCGAGACTCCGACGTCGACATCCGACAGACCCAGGACGTCTCCGGAGAGTACAACATCGGCTACTTCGAGGACGGCGAGTGGCTCGAATACACCGCGGAGGTGCCGGCCGGAACGTACGACATCGACGTCCGTGTCGCGACGACGCGAACCGACAGAAAGCTGCAGGTGTCGCTTGACGGTGAGCAGATCGGAACGGTCGATGTGCCGAACACGGGTGGCTGGACGACCTGGGAGACGACAACGCTCTCTGGCGTGACGGTCGACTCCAGTGGCGAACAGGTCATCCAGATCAAGGCCGTCGGTTCCGGCATCGATGTCAACTGGTTCCAATTCCGCGAAGCGACCGAAGCGCCGACAGAAACGGAAACGGCAACACCGACGGAAACAGCGACGCCGACGGAAACGGCAACGCCAACGGAAACGGAGACGCCTACCGAAACGGCGACACCGACAGAAACGGAGACGCCTACCGAAACGGAAACACCGACCGAATCAGGCAGTGACGACTTCGGCAGCGAAGGCTACGGAATGGGCGGGTACGGGGGTACCCAGTAACACCATAGAACGATGGCAGAACGATACAACACACCCGCAGAGGGCACGCTCGATTGGCACGTACCAGTTAACGAAAACTTCGAAAAACTCGACAATCACGTCGAGCTTCGTGACGCCGAGTCCAACATCGGCCAGTACGAACCAAAGACAGGTTCGAAGTTCCTCGCAACCGACACCGGCACGGTGTACATCGGGGACGGCAGCAACTGGAACCGCGTCGGGAGCCTCAGTGCAGCCGACGATTCAGTTTCCGAAGCCGACGACGGCTCGCTCATCGCACCGCCGGGCGAAGTACAGTCCGTAATCGACCAGGCGTCCAAGTCACACACCTGGGCACAGGGTCCGAGCCGGACTGTGAAGCTCGTCTCCGGTGAGAACTACTTCCCGTCAGACACCATCGAACTGAGACGGAACGTCCGTCTCGAGTGTAACGGTGCCCGAATCGTTCCGGACGGGGACTTCAACGTCATCGAGATGTATCGCGGGACGCAACTCATCGACCCGTTCATCGACACCCGTCCGGTTAGTTGGGACGCCACACAGGTCGTCGTTGGCGCCCAGGGGGCCGACAAAATCGAGCCCGCAAACCGTGCTACCGTGGAAGACGCCTATCTCATGGGCGACAAGGGCGAAGGTGTCGGCCTCCAGTTCCGCGGGGGGTCCAGACCGTGTTCAATGCAGGTCGCCACCGGGAACATCTCCGGGTTCGACATCGCGATCGACTGTTACGCCAGCGGTGGAGACACGTCCGGGCAGGGCGACTGGTCCAACGGCAACCGGTTCTACGGCACCATCACGAACTACCGCGTCGGTGTGATGCACCGCTCCGAAGGGGCGGCAGTGAGCGGGAACGTCTTCCACCTCATGGCCCAGCCCGCAGACGACGTGAGCGAGTGGCTCTGGTACATGCAGGACGACCCCCGGTCGGAGAGCGAGCGCGGTGACAACTCCTACGTCATCGGTAGCAACACGATGTTGGTGTACCCCTGGGACAACAGCATGTACATGGAGCACAACAGCTACAACGACAGCGATGACCGTCGGGCACCAATCTGGTATCTCGGCAAAGGCAAAAACTACGGGAACTCCATGGTCGACCAGTCAGGGATGCTCGGGAACGAGTACATCGTCAACAACTCCGATTACCCGAACCGAAACGGTATCTTCACCTATCACGGTGGAAAAGTCACCGGAACGACCCAGTTCTCACACCCGCCGGCTTACGAAGAGAACAGCGGCCGTCGGAACTGGCACGATGACTCCGTAAACTGACGCCCTTCGCAGTCGGCAAGCGGGCAGGGCAGAGGCATGCCGCAACGAACGTCAGTTACCGTTTTCTGAGTCGTAGTGCCAGTTTCGACTGTTGTTTTGCTGGTACGCCGGATCCACCTTGAAATCCGACGTTCCGACGACGAAGCCGCCGTGAGCCGTGAAGATGCCGTTCCGTTCGGGATTGTCGGAGTTGTTCACCAGATACTGATTTCCGCGGACGCCGCTGAGATCGATCAATGAATTACCGTATCGTTTCCCCCGACCGATAAACCAGAACGGCGCCCCACGGTCCCCGTTTGCGTAGTAGTCGTTGTTGGATTCGTAGGCCGAAACGTCCCAGGGGTGTGCGATGACAGTGTTTCCGTTCATCACGTAGTTGTCGTCATTCCGTGAGTCCCGTGGGTCCCGGTCCATCCGCCAGAGCCACTCGGACACATTGGGATCAGACTGGGCCTGAACTCGAACGGTGTTCCCGCTCACTGCCGCCCCTTCGGAACGCATGCTGATACCGATGCGGAAATCCTGAATCCGCCCCCAGAACTGATTCCCGTTGCTCCAGTCACCTTGCCCCCCGGTATTGTCACCGGTGGCGTAGAACTCTATGGCCCTGTCGAAGCCGTTGAGCGTTCCGCTCACGACCTGCATCGAACACGGCTTCGACCCGCCGCGGAACTGGACACCGATACCGCTTCCAGGGTCGCTGAACAGGTAGGCGTCTTGCACCCAGGCGCGGTTCGTCGTGTCCAGTTTGTCTGCCCCCTCGTAACCGACGACGACCTGTACCGAACTGAAACTCATTCCCCGGGTGTCGACGAACGGGTCGATGAGCTGGGCGTCTCGGCCGAGTTCGAAGACGTTGAAGTCCCCGTCAGGGACGACCTTGGCCCCGTTACACTCGAGGCGGACACCGCCTTGAACCGTTATCGGTTCGGAAATCTCGTATCTCGTTCCGGAAACCATTGTTACCGTTCGTGCGGGGTTCTGTCCGAACTCCGACCCCGACGAAGCAGCGTCGATCACCGATTGCAACTGTCCGGGTTCGGCGACGTAGGTCCCATCGCTCATTCGGGTCGCCGTGTCCTCGGTTTCATCGAGGGCAACCGCCGATGCACTGCCTGCGACACTCCCGAACGCCTGCCACTGCTCGCCATCGCCCATGAAGATGCGTCGCGAATCAGTCGCGAGGAACCGCGCTCCGGCTTTCGGTTCGTAATCATCCAAGTTCTCGGCAGTGTCTTTGATTTCGACGTCGGTGTCGATGCGAGCGAAGTTCTCGTTGAGCGGAACATGCCAGTCCTGTGTCCCGCGGTCCGGACGTTGGTACTTGTGGTTCGCGGTGTCCTCGGCCATACACAGTAGTTCCCACCAGCCTAGTAAAATATACTGTCGCTACTGACTGGGCAAAGGCCACCGTGAGCGTTACCCGGCGTGTTCACCCACGTAGACGGTCTCTTCTTTGGGAGTCACTGACACCCGGCGATACACGGTCTCGAATCCGTCTACCATCGCGGCGACCGTGAACTGCTCTGCCGCCCGAGCGCTCGCTGTCGTCCCTAGTTCCGCTGCGAAATCGGGGTGATTGGCGAGGCGAATCGTCGCCCAAGCGATCTGTTTCGGGGACCGGACGTCGACAAACAGGCCGGACCGGTAGTTCTCGAGAAGGTCACTGTTGCCATCGACAGGCGTTGCGACGATAGGGAGTCCGGCCGCCATGGCTTCGATGACCGCCCCGGGAAGCCCTTCGAAGTGCGACGGGAAGACGAAGACGTCCATGGCATTGAGCAGCGAGGGGACGTCGTCCCGAGTCCCAAGTAGGTGGACCGAGTCCGTGCAATCCAGGTCCTCGATGCGCTGTTCGAGGTCCTGGCGGTCCCGGCCATCGCCGACGAACACCAGATGTGCATCGGGGAGTTCGTCCTCGACCGTAGCCCACGCCTCGAGCAGGTCGAAGTGGCCCTTCCGTTCGAGAAGTCGGCCGACCGTCCCGACAACGGTTGCATCGGCGGGGATGTCCAGTTCCTCGTGTAGCGTCGCCGGGGTCGCGGAGCGGTAGGTATCGACGTTTCGGCCGTTGTACACCACTGCAACGTCGTCTGGCTTTGCCCCCCGCTCGATGGCGAACTCCCGCCCAGCCGTCGAGTTCGAAACTATCGCGTCCGATAGAGGCAGTGTCACCTTGTCGATGAGACGGCGAACCAGCGGTTCCGAGTCCGGAACGGAGCGGATTCCGGTGATAACCTTTGCGGAACACAGGAGGCCCGCTATTCGGACAATGACATTGCCGTAGAAGAGAAACGACTGGATGACATCCGGGTCCTCGCGCCAGGCAGCGACACAGAAGCGAAGCGGTGCAATGACGTACGCCAGTGGCGTCTCGACCCCCCCAATCGTTCCGTTTTCGAACTGCCCGGCATCGGTCAGACTCCGTACCGTTACCGCCGTATCGAGTTCCGATTCGAGAGGGTTTGTCGAGAAAATCGTCCAGATGGTCACGTCATACTCGTCGTGGTCGAGATCGTTCACCAAGTCGACGAGCGTGCGCTCGGCACCCCCGATGACAAGTGCTCCGATGAAGTACCAGAGTGTCGTCACAGGGACATCACCACTCCCGTCACCGACCAGTCAGCACACGACGCTTCCTCGGGTTCTGCTCCGAAAGGAGCAGCGACCATCGATCTGATACTGTCCATGCGGCCGGATACCTGCGTATCGTATTGCATTGTAAGTCAACGCCTACCTGTACGAACTGTCTCGTCGTCGAAGAGGTCATTCCTCAGTCGGTAGGTGCGATCGAGGGTCATGGTTATTCGGTAATCGTCCCACTTGAGAGCCCGTGCACCGTCCGGACGAGATATCTTGCCGGTTCGTAGCTCAGTCTCCCCCCGAGTGCAACGAGAGCGTACACCACCCGATCAGAGTCGAATGGGTAGTAGTAGACGGACTTCAGGAGTTGTTTCCTCGCGTCCCCGTAGAACCGATTTCGGAGAGCGTCCTGTCCGAGAATGAACAGGAGCGACGCCAGGAACATCCGTTCGTATTTGCGGCCGTAGCTTCTGGCGAGATCACGGTGTTTCTCCGCAAGTAACGGGAAAGAAACGTCCCGCTTTTCGGTGTAGTTGTTGCTGATCCGCTCCTCGTCCTCGGGGCAGTGTCGTCGCGTCAGCAACTCCCGGATGACCCGAAACTCCGTGTGCTGGGACAGTCGGATCATCCACTCTCGGTCCTGCCAGCTCGGGAATCGTTCGTCCGGCAAGCCTGCGTCCGTGATGACGTCCTGCCGGACCATCAGCGTGGAGAACTCGCCGAAGGACTTTCCAACGAACAGGTCTTTCGCGACATCGCCTTCGCATGTGAAAATCACCTCACGTGTGTAGGACCCGTAGTCGTACTCACAGCCAGTGTAGACGACACCGACACTGTCGTCGGTCCGCTGGAACACGTCGACCTGTTTGCTGATCTTCTCCGGTCGCCAGTCGTCATCATCGTCCAGGAGGGCTATATACTTCCCTTCAGCCTCACGAATTCCCGTATTCCGGGCCTCGTTTGCGCCGCGGTTTTCCTCGTGACGAATACAGACGAGATCGAGCCCGTCCATGGATTCTCCCGACAGGGTGTCGCTTGCTGGTTGGGGCGAGTGATCATCGACGACAATTAGTTCGATGTTGGGGTATGTCTGTTCGGCGACGCTCCGTGTGGCGCGTCTGAGCTTGTCCGGACGTTTGTACGTCGGTACGACGACACTTACCAGCGGTTGTGACATGTGGTTGTCCTCGGGATTATCGATACCGGAGTAAAGTTAGTAGTTCACTATGCATCGGTATCTGTAGTGTGGTCAGTTATCCGGTGAAACCGACCAGCCACTGAAGCCACCGTTTGAATACACCTTGTTCGCAGTCGGATCGTTGTGGAACCGCGCGAGGCTGTCTTCTCCGTATCTGAAGAGATACTCCTGTTGTTGGTCCGTATAGTAGGACGCCGTATGTTGCTCCGTGTCATGTGATTTCGTCATAACGTAGCTTCGGCCGAACGTATCCGCCGCCGTGACATCTGCCCTGAAATAGCCAAGGTTCCGTGGAATGTTGTTGTTGATGTTGATATCCGCCGGATAGTACCTGGGGCTATTTCTGCCAAGGACGAACGCCTGCATCTTGTGGGACGTATCCATCGAGTGGATCGGGACCCCCTGGTCATAGTGAGTCGCCATGTGTTGGGTCCCGTCGTATTCGGCGTACGTCATGTGGTTGTTCGGTTCATACGCCGCCCCGGCTGCCAATACCGCACTCGTGACCATAAGAACCGCCAGCACGAGGGTAACGCCGGAACGTTGCTCGCTTGCAGTGTGTACAAGAGCGAGGGCCACGAGGACGGCGGCGAACAGCAGCGAGTACCGGTTCGCTCGGATGATTCCCTTTACGATGAGGTTGCCTAGCAGAAACGTCCCTGCAATGGCAATTCCGGCAGTGAAGTGGGTGGTTCCCAGTCCCCAGTCGTACCGTGGGCCCCGCCACAGGAACCAGTAGAGAGTCACCAGGGATACCACGCCGGCTATCGTGAAGTAGAGCGCAGTACTCCCGTACAGTGTGATGAATTTCTCGAGCAGCTGCGTCGTTGAGAACTCTACAGACCCCGCCTTCTGTAACTCTCTTGCCGCGGGTGTCGCCTCGTCTTGAGAATTAACCACCTTCGCGATGGCCTGTCGCGTCTGACCGAATTTCGTTAGCCACGCGAACAGCAGTGGGAGGAACGCAACTCCCAGTCTCGGACTGAGGCTCCTGACCTGCGTCAGCGAAAGCCGGCCGAACACAGCGGAATACACCGCAGTCAGTAATAAGAGCCCGACCATGAACAGGGTCGTCATCGGGTGTGAATAAATGACGAATACGCCGATGAGCAGGAACAGGACAAAGTACTCGTTGTCGTTACTTCGACGGTACAGTTCCACAAGCGTTAGCAGTACCGGGACAACCATGAACGAGTTCATGGCCGGGTGGTTCGAGAGGTGGAATGTCGTGTAGATGAGGGGCACTCCTGCTGCCAGTCCGGCTGCCAGACTTCCGGACTGGCCGGAGATCGTCCTGACAAGGACACCGATACCGACAATCTGTATCGTCGTGAACAACAGCGCATTCAGGTATGGAATGGCATCAATTGGGACGCCCAGCATCGTCATCTGAGCCATCAGGACGTGTTCGCCCGGATACCAGATACCCGGAAGCGAACCCGTCGCCAGTATTCCTTTTATATCACCGAAGTGCCGCAGCGCGTCGGCTGTTCCCTGTCCATAGAACCGGTAGCCGCGTGCCTTGGGCAGAAAAAAGAACAACGCGTAATTAGCGACGATAAGGCCGAGGCCGTGCCGCCAGTATCCCGACTCGGTCACCGCCGCAGCTATCAACGTCAATATCCCGCCCCCCAGTATGATGTAGAACAGGTACCAGAACGGCTGTGGTAACGCCTCTACGAGAGACGTCTCGTACCCTGTTGCCGGCTGTATCGTGAGGAATATTCCACTTTCGAGGACGAGGAACCCTGCCAGAATGATTACCAGGTACTCCTGTAAATCGCGGTTTGCAAACTGATAGGTGTCGAAGAGCCCCCTGTCTATGTCTGTCTCGTAGCCCATGTGTTGCTCTTATGAATGTTGGTCACTGTCGGTCTGCTGTTGACCCAGTCCTGAACCGTCCTTACACTGTTCCATTATTAAGTAATCAGAAGCTAACGGTGCTGTAGCAGGAAACTCCGGGGCCAGTCGGCCGAATGCAACCGGCGCCGATACTCCCACAGTCCCGAACGCTTCGTCGTCGGGGAAAGTACATCGGGCGGTTCCATCTGGTGAGTTGTCGGTGGAGCACCCGTTATTTGGCATCTATCTCGTCTCGCGTTACAGGGATCTGTGGGCTGGACCGTTCCGTGCGCTCCGACGTCGCCGGTTCGCTGATTTCAGCAACCTGTGCCAGTGCGTTCGTGGTTTCCCGAACGGTGTCTTCCCAATCGTAGCGAGTGGTGACAATCTGGCGGCCGTGCCTGCCCAGATCAGACAGCAACTGTACGTCTTCGACCAGATCGGAAACAGCTGTAGCGAGTCCCTGGATGTCCCCGACTTCGACGGTTGCACCAGTCTGGTCGACAATCTTCGCAGTCTGTTCGAGATTGCTGGAGACGACCGGTGTCTCACAAGACAACGCCTCCAAGACGGTACGCGGGAAACCCTCGGTCCGACTGGGCAAAACGAACAGGTCCGCCGCTCTGAAGACGGCCGGCATCTCGCTATACGGGACACGGCCGAGGAATGTGACGGCATCGTTCAGCCCCTTCTCGGCAACAGTCTCTTCGAGTCTCTCACGCATCGGACCGTCGCCACAGAAGAAGAGACGCGCATCCGGACACCGTTCCAGTATAGTGTCAAACGCTGCCAGCGCATCCTGTGGCCGTTTGCCATCCACGAGACGACCGACGAAGACGATTGCGGGACCGACAGCCGCATCGATTCGGTCGTGTTTTGTCCCGGAAGGGGAAAATCGCTCAGTATCGATACCGTTGTTTACTACCGCAATATCCGCGTCAACGCCCAGTTCACGTAGTTTAGTCTGTTCGACATCCGTGTAGCAGAACGTCACGTCAGCCGAGTCGTACGTCCATTTGCCCAGTGTTCGCAGATGTGCACGCGAGAACCAGAACGGCCCACGCTGGGAGTTCAATCCGTGACAGGTCACGGCAAGCGGAATTCCCTTCCACCGGCAGTAGGTCGCAGCCACGTTCGTAGAGAAAAACAGGTGGGAATGGGCGTGAACGACATCGTAGTCCTCGTTGTTCCGTAGAATTCCGACCGTGTTCGTAAATAGCTGATTGCCCAGGACCTCGACCTTTGGGGGTTGACGTATGAGCGTGTATCCGTTCCGTTCGACAGTCTCCTGTTCGTCTACGCTGTCCGAGACAGTCAGGACGGTCACGTCGTGTCCCTGTGCAGCCTGATCGCGGCTGAGAGCGTGTATGTGATACGGTGCACCACCGACCGTTTCAGGGAAGATATCCTGGGCCACCCGAAGAATACGCATTTGTTCATCCCGGTCTTGTGTGGAGATAGGTTTAGTTAATAGTCTTATTTTCCAGTAGAAGCTCCCTATATCGCCGGTTGTCGTTATACGATTGACATTCAAAACGCGTTCTCACTGCCAAAGACCTACGTCACAGGGTCGCCGGCCAGCTCTCCCAAGCTACCAGCCTCCGTGCCCACCCTGTTGGCTTCGATGTTAGCGAATTCGCCGCTCTGTGAGGTAGAGATACCCGGTTTTAGTGACCGGCATGGTCAGATGAGAGGTACTCAGCGGCAGACCCCTCGCTAAAATGGGGACAGAATGCAGTTTCAAGAGAAGATTTCGAAGTTAGAACTTGGACCCCGTAGGGACATTATAAACAAACACCTCCAACTACTGAGTCCCAGTAATGGTGAATACTGGGCCGATAGCATTTTACGTACCCTCACTGACGGTTGGCGGAGCAGAGCGTGTCACGGTCTCTGTAGCCAACGGGCTTGCCAAACGAGGATACGAGGTTGATCTGGTGGTATCGTTCAACAGCGGGGCGTTTCGGGAGGAAGTCGCTGAGGAAGTAACTATCGTCGACCTCGGCACGACGAAAATACCGGTTCTTGGGATTGGAGCGAGTGTCCCATGTCTTTCACGGTATCTCTCAGCACGGTCACCGGCGATCCTGTTTTCACAGATGACCTATGCCAACGACATCTATCTCGTTTCACAACTGGTAGCCCGATCCGACACGGTGTCGATCGGGACGATTCACAATACACTCGGCATGCAGGAAGAGCCAAAAGAAAAATTCGTCCAGTTGCTTCAGCGACTATTGGCCGGACAGGCTGACCAGTTCGTTGCAGTCTCCGAGGGCGTCGCCGAGAGCGTCGTCGAGCATGTCGGCATCGACCGGGAGAAAGTCACCGTCTTACATAATCCAATTCCGGTGCGCGACGTCCAGCAACAGGCTCGGGAATCGGTCGACCACCGCTGGCTCGACTCCCCGGAACACGAGGTCATTTTGGGCGTCGGTCGGCTTGAACGGGCAAAGAACTTCAGTTCGTTCCTTCGAGCCTTCGCACAACTCCATTCAAATCGGCCACAGACGAGAGCGATAGTTGTCGGGAAAGGCTCGAAACGTAGCGAACTCGAAGCGCTAGCAGTTGAGTTAGGTATCGAAGACATCGTGTCATTTCCCGGATTCGTCGATAACCCGTATGGGTACATGGGTAGCGCGTCCGTGCTCGCGATGTCGTCAATCCACGAAGGGCTCCCGACGGTTCTCATCGAGGCACTCGCCTGCGGGTGCCAGGTCGTTGCAACGGACTGCCCGAGCGGTCCCGCAGAAATACTTAACAACGGGGAATATGGTCGTCTCACACCAGTCGGAGACGATGCAGCGCTCGCGGATGCGATCGAAGCGACACTGGAGTCCCCGCTATCCGGTGAGCGACTCATCAAGCGGGCAAACGATTTCGCACCCGATGCCGTGATAGACGAGTACGAAACGTTCATTCACCAGTACGTCAAGCCCGCGACCAGAGAACCAGACGAGACCGGCGCCGAATCACCGGTCGCCTTTTGAGTCGTTGAAGAACCGACCGGCGTCCATTTCAACGGTTCTGGGTTACATCGATCCAGATATGGGTCTCCCGATAAGCGTTGTCGACCGTCGGCTGCTCTGGGACACCGTCACGGTACAGAAGGTACGTCAGTCGGAGCCGTTCACCCTCAAGGACTGGGGTGACTGTGTGACGCTGTTGCCACGTTTCGCCGGGAGCAGTTGTCTCGCTGTACGTATCCAGGCGCGCGTTTTCGATCACATCACCCGTGGGCGCAGTTCTGGTGAGTTGGACGACGACGACGTAATTCGTCTCTTGTTTCTCACGGTTCGTGACAGTGAAGTACAGGTCACTTGACTCACCAAGTCTCATCTCGGTCGGATACCCGTCCGCCTGTAACGTCCCGTTGGTCTCGGTTAACAGTCCGAACTCGGTGTACGTTTCCCCGCGCTGGGGTTGTGCGGCGACGAATGTCACACTGACCAGCGCAACCACGATAGCCACCGCGACAACGATCGAGCCGAGCTGTACGCCGCCGTCACTCGACTGTGTCCTGGTGTTTGAGCCCATATCGAACTGCACTGCTGATTTGGACGCCTCGGGCTCCGACGTTGTTCGACGGTAAAGCGCAACGAGTGTCGACAGGACGGTCACCACAGCGAGGACTGCTACGACCGGGACCGGTCTGATGGGCCAGCTAGTGAAATCCAGATTGACCCCGACAATGACCGCCAAACAGATGCTCGCGACTACGGCGTACAGTAGCCGTTCGAGGCCGATGAGCCGATGCTGCTGATACGTCGATTCCCTGTCAGGAAAGAGAGCAGCAATGAGCGCATAGCCAGGAACGAACAGCAGAAACGGTATTGCGACGACTGCAAGCAACAGACCGTCTACTGGCGAGACAGTGGCGGCAAGTGCAACCGCTGTGATGATCATAACCACAACTAAATCCGAAACAGCTCTCAACGTACCGGACCACCTACCCATAACAGCTACTCATGTCTCCCGGAGCATAAGTAGCAACAGCATAACCGTAGTTACTCACCGTACGTGCGCGACCCAAAGGGCGGCTCAATCACTCACACTAAGCAGTGTTGGCTCACTCACACTAAGCACTGCTAGGGCTTTACCAACTGCTCACGAGAAGGCGGTGTTAGTCGCGCCCGAAATATTTCCGTTTGAGCCGCCAGAAATATCCGCTGAGTAGCAGCATGGAAAGCTTCGGGACGAACGAGCCGTACCTGATTCCGCTCGACTCGTCACCGTAGAGTGCCTCCATCGGCACGTCCTGTACGGTCATCCCGTTTGCGTCTAGGTGAATTAGGATATCGTTCAAGAAGCCGTAGTCGTCGAACAAATCGGTCAGCGAGAGCTGTTCGAGCGCTGTCGCAGAGATCGCGGTGTAGCCGTTCTGCGGGTCGCGCATTTTCCAGTGACCGCTTGCTATTTTCGTCAACATCGTAAGGAGGGCGTTCCCGAACAGCCGCCAGTTTGACATCTGAGCACAGTGGTTTCGCGATATCAGACGGTTCCCTTTCGCGTAGTCCGCCTCTCCGTCGACGACTGGGTCGAGTATCTTATCGAGGATTCCCGGGTCCATCTGGCCGTCGCCGTCGAGGACCGCGACCGCGTCCATACCGCTCATCAGGGCTAGCTCGTAGCCGGTTTGTACGGCAGCCCCGCGCCCTCCGTTCGTCTGATGGCGCACCGGGACAATCCGTTTGTCGAGAAACGATTGGCTTTCAGAGACTGTTGTCCCGGCCCCGTCAGCAACCATAATTTGTTCCGCCGAATCACCGGTCACACCAGCCTGTTGTACCTCAGCGTCGACGTATTCCTTGATTTCGGTCCACGTATCATCGGTCGAACAGTCATCGATAACGAACACCTGGTCGACGAACTCCGGTAGCGAGTCGATGACGTCACCGATGAAGCCTTCTTCGTTGTACGCCGGGATAACGACACCGACAGTGTGGCTCTTGTACACGCTATGCCCCCCCTGAGAGCGAACAGTACTGTTTCGATTCTGTGAGTTGCACAGCGCGGTTGCATCGCTGGAGGGCGCCTGCAACAGTGCATACAGAGTTACCGAACTGGCAACAACTCGTCTCGGGCCGGCTACCGTGCCAGACCCACGCGCCAATAGCAACCGTTAGTTCAGTGATAGTCATGGTAGGTCGTAGGGCCGTTCGGCGGTCTCCAATCCGGCCCTCTCTATCGCCATGTTGGGCAAATCAATCTATTGTTATTCCTTACTTTCCAGAATTAGCAGTCGTATACAGTGGCATGCCGTATCAGTAAACATCTCGCTAGGCCCGTTCGAAAAAACGCCACTGTACAGCGGTTACTCCCGTTAGTTGGTGTGGAGGTTATTCGAATTGGTCTTGATACGTCGACCGGACGTTCGCCCGGCGACTGTCGCTGAGATTATCGTACGACGTCCCGTACCTGTCGCGTGCGAGTTCATCCCAGGACTCGATCCGGTCACCGGACTCCGTCTGGAACTGTGCATCGAAGTCCGCTTCGACCTTCTGCTGGAGTTCGATGCCGAGGCCGGTGAAGTCAAAGTTCTCACCGACTTTCACATCTGCACCGTACTTTTCGCGAGCGATTTCCTCACGCGTCCGCACTTCGGCGGCCGCAAGCCCGTCCGAGAATGGTTGGCGCTCGTGAATCTCTTCGACCTGGTGCTTCGTCTCGCTGCTTACCTCATGGTAGTAGAGTCCGTACTTGTCCTGGGTTATTTCATCGAGCGAAGCGCGGTCACCGTCAGAGACACTCGTACTGTCGCCGGAGCTGTCGGAGCCGCCATTGCCGTCTTTGGCCCATGACGGTTTGACCGACATAGCATTCGACGAGCGCGTGTCTTGCGAATAGATGCCATAGACGTACGTCTGTAGGCTCAGCGGCTCGACGGGGTACTCTGTCGTGTCAGTTACCGTGTATTCGATTTCAAACCGAACCCGAGTCGACTCATTGGGTGCGAGCGTCACATTTCTGTCGACCCCATAGGCCTCCGGTCGGTCGTCGTCGTCGCTGTCGATGCGGTGCTGGATCGTTTGAGTACCAGTGATGTCACCGGTGTTCGTTACTTCTGCGGAGAACACAGCGGTATCCCCAACGTACAGAACGTTCGGCCCGACCAGACCGGCCACCTCGAAGTGACTGTCGTGTACCGTCACCGAGACGGTGTCTGTGTCGGCATCGGTGCCGAGTGAGTAGTTGTGTGTACCGTGGTTCAGATTCGTCGTGTTCGCTCCAATAGAGACTGTCGTGGTTTCGTTGGGGGCGAGTGAAACGGAACGCGAATAGCTGGTGTTCGTGGAATCACTGCTGAGCGTGACGTTGTCGGTACCGCTCACGCCACCGACGTTCTCGATGACTGCGGAGACGTTCGCAATCTCCCCGGCTGTGATATTGGCTGGTGCGGTCGTGTTTTGCACCTGGAACGTCGCCGGTTGCTGGACAAGTAGTGTTCCAGTCGCTGTTGCGTTTTCTGTGGTGATCCTGTATTGATATCGTCCGGGATCCATATCGGCCGTGTGAACTGTGGCAGTGCTGGTCTGACTCTGGTCGCTTGCGAGCGAAAATACGCTTTCGTTTACAGTCTCAGTACCGGAGTACTGCCCGTTTTGGTCCGTATCAACCTCGATACGAACGGTCTGGAGGCCACGATACGCACCGACGTTGGTCATTTTCGCACGAATCGAGGTGTTCGCTCCGCGTACGACGGTAGCGTTTTCAGTTGTATCGGCGAGTTCAAACGTTGGAGGAGTGAGGACAGACACACTCCCAGTCGCCTTCGGAGACGACGATTGACCGACAGCGACGGCGTACGTGTACTCCCCGGGATTGAGTTGCTCAGGCTCGACAACGAGTGACACATTCGTCGATTCGCTTGCCGAAACCTCGACTTGTTTCGTCGCTACCGTTTCAGGAGACTGTTCGTCCCCGCTCTCGCTCATCCGTAGCGCTACCTCCTGCGTTGCCGTACGTGACCCCACGTTAGCGATTCGAAGTTGCACCTGGAGCGGCTCATCCGGTCGAACTTCGGTTTGAGTGTTCACCGTGCGTATCTCCAGGTCGGCTTCACCCGCAGTAGTGTCTGCATCTGTGGGACCATCGGCGAAGCCACCGATGCCAAGCCCCATTGAAGCGCCCCCAAGGATTAACAGTCCAGCGACGCACCCGATTAGTAATTTTCCGTAGCCTATGGACAACATGCGTACGCAAGTAGGTTGTAAATCACTATTGTTACGGCCGCTATACCTGCTATTATACACTCTCTGCAGAGAATGTCGCTGGGTGGGTTACGAAAGTTGATTTCTCTGAGTGAGTGTCACTCGTATATCACCAGACGCGTACGTCAGGGCGGGACCCATCAGCGGCGTTCATAGTAAGTGGATACCGGTCGTCGACGTCCCGACCAAACAGTCTCGGTTAACTGAATTTGTGAGCCAGACACGACACACCGCAATCCAGTTCCAAGACTGATGTGAAAGGGGGAACACGAAGAGATATATTACATTGCAGTTACCGGAACAGTCCTCGAATCGATACAGAAATAGAGATGATTCTGAAACGACGCACCTGTCGTAAGCAAGCATCTATCAGTTCGAGACTGATGCGTGACGGTTACGCCATGTTCTTCCGTTCGATCGTTTCCCAAATATCGACACCCTTCTCGGTGATGTCGTATACACGGCCTTTCTTCCGGTCTTCCGAAACGAGCAGGTCAACCAGCTCCGATTCACGAAGTTCCTGCAGCGCGCGCGAAACGTGAGCAATGCTCATTTCCCTGTCGTCCGCGATTAAGGACGGTGTCGCAGGGCCTTCTGCCAATCGCCGGAGAGTCTCTACACGATACCGTGAACTGATAACGTAGCTCACTTCGTCCCACTGATCAAAGTCTGCCATCGTATCTATTCGTACACACGAGTGTCCCAGCTACTTTCTTTGGACACAACCTCGTGTGTAGTGGTATTCCATGTGCCTGTGGTTAATTGTTTCGCTCGTTTCGCTTGGTCTCGCTTCGTAGCCATACACAATCCTGGTTGATTACCCTGCATACTGAGTATATGGTGAGTAATATCTCTCTTCCACACGGACAGCCCCAACAGCTGATCTTCAGCCGGTTCAACCACCAGCCAACTCCGGGTCAATGATCTCGGCAGTTGTGGCGTATAAGGTTCCTATTCCTGTCGTCTGCCCAGAATTGTTTTCTGGCCGTGATTGGTGGACACGCTGGATCGAGTCTGCATTAGATGGGTATCAGTCCAAATGATGTCGATAAGATATCGTTACTGGCATCGTAGTCAGAACCAGCCGACGTACGGTTCGGTTTATTGGGGCTATTTACAGTCAGAGGACTACCGGAAGATCGAACTAAAGAGGTTTTCAGGGACTTTAACAGTCGTTCAGTACAGTTATCGAAATTCCGGCGCCGAGAAGAATTTATCCAGACTGAGCCACCAGAGATTGGTTCGAAGAGCGCTGTTACTCCCAGAATACCGAATCAACTACTGACTACCGACAGCGGTAATCTAAGTAAAATTGTCGAATTTATTATATAACAAAGTATTAAGTAGCAAGGTGATGTTGATTTGAAATGCTGGCTGACAGCGTAACGCTCCGTCGATGCAGCCGGGGGGCTGTGTGAGCGCAATCCCAGACGGGTAAACGATGTCGCAGCACACAGGAAGTGGGTAAATATGGGAGTCAAAGACACCGCACAAACGGAAGCAGAACCGAATAATAAATTGAACGACGAATCCGTGCCAGCGCCAAAAGGCCGGGACGGCAGTACCAATCAAGTGGCGTCACAGGAGCAGGACGATTCCGGTGCCTCCTTAGACGTTATTTTTGAGATATTGAAAAACAGCCGCCGAAGAGAAGTCCTCCACTACCTCCGAGAGCGGGATGAGCAGGTTTCTCTCGGAGAACTCGCAGAACACGTGGCAGCCATTGAGAACGATACCACGACTGATGCGTTGACGTCCAGTGAGCGCAAGCGCGTGTACGTTGGACTCTACCAGTGTCATCTGCCGAAAATGGACGATATCGGTGTCGTCGATTTCAATCAGGACCGTGGGCATATCACCCTCACGGAGATGGCCGAGGACTTCGAGAAGTACCTCGAACACTCCGAAACGGGACAAGACCGACAGTGGTATCAGTACTACGCCGCCGTTTCTGTGCTGGGAGCGATGGTCCTCGCCGCCTCTGTCGCACTCTCACTTTCCGGGAGCATCATTTTAGGTCTGTTCTCTCTGGTGGTGGGTGTTGCAGGCGCGTGTTCCGTGTACCACTGGTCAGTCGAACGAGAAGATGCGGACAGCGAATAGGCCGATAGGAACCATCTAGTTCCTAGCTAGGTTTTTATACGGTATACGTCACACGAACTGCTATACAGAGCGGTACACTTCGTCACCAGCGACATATGTTCTTGCTATTGATGGAACCGGGTCTGGATCCACGAGGAGAATATCGGCCCTTGCTCCCCGCTCTAATCGACCACGGTCGTACAGACCGGCAACGGCTGCTGGTGCAGTAGAAACACGCGATACACGGTCTGTAAGTGGCTCGCCATTTTCGATAAAAACAGAGCTAAGCAGTGATTGGGGCCGGAAGTCACTACAAAGGATATCGACAACGCCGTCTTTGATTGCCCGCGCCGCATCGGGCCCGTCCCACAGGCTCCCCCCGCGAACCACGTTCGGCGCACCCATCGCGACAGCGAGGTTCAGGTCTGTGGCGCGCTGAGCAACGCGGTGAGAGAGCGGATATTCGGTGATGTCGACTCCAATAGCGGCGGCGTTTTCCAAATCCGAGACGGTTTCGTCGTCGTGTGAGGCGACGGGAATGTTTCTCTCGTTCGCTAACTCTGTTATCTGACGTGCGCGTGACCTAATTTTCGCTGCAGAGACATTACTCCGGGACGTTTGGAGAGCTTGTAGGCTGGTCTCTGAGTTTTCACGGTCAAGATGGTAGCGTTGTGCAAGTGTGTTTTCACCGGCGAACTGGCCCGTCCCAGGAATATGAGAAACGAGGGAGACGAGATCACCGCCAGATTTGATTTCCTGCAGGACTGCTTTGACTGCTGATTCGTTAGTGAGTTCACATCGCATGTGGAGCCTGTTATCGACACGGGCGCCGGTTTCGCAGTTGAAACTCCGTATGTGGTCGGCGAGGAGTCTGGCGAGTTCGATACTCCGATTGTCGTCAGGGACGTCTTCAAACGCAATGGCGTGATACTTCGTCGTTATTCCCGCACTGGCATTTGCAATATCACACCTGTCCAGAGCGACTTCAGTGTCGACGCGCTCCCCAGCTCTCGGAAAGAGGTGTCGTTCGATGTCATCACCGTGGAGATCAATCAGGCCGGGAAGAACATATTTTCCAGTCGCATCAACGTCCGGAGAATCGTGAGCTTCCGCTTCCACAGAGACTATTTTACCGCCGGATATCTCTACTGTCCCGTTATCGATTTCAGTAGTAGGCGTAACAACGGTTCCGCCGGATATCAACGTCCGATTTGCAGTGTTGCTCATGCGTTCTGACTCCCGGTAGGATGTACCAGTGTAATACAATCGGTTTCTCCGAAACCTGAGTATGAGCTTGCTACGGCTGCCCCTTATTAGGGTATAGAGCACATATCTATATGTGTTAAGTAGCTGGGACGAAACGTACATTCCTGTTATGGAGAAGTCGTCGATCTAGTCAATTGTCAATGGAATCGGGCAGGATGGACTCTGAGACGGTTCTACAATCGTTCCGTGGTCTGGGACTGAGCTCCGGTTCTATGGACTCACAAAGTAGTTTCCCGGATAGCTGATAGAGGAGTCAACCAAGTGTAATTTTCCAGTGTATAATCGTATAATACCGTCATGGAGCAAACAATTACCGATACTTCGGGCGAGTTTATGATTGTTAAGACACACCTACTTTCATAACTCCGTATTACCAATTGAATAAGAGGGGTGGACGGGAATTTCAGGATGTTTTTCATGTGACAAAGAACGTACCACAATTAATTGAGAGAAGAACGACGATTGTAGTGCAACTATAGCAGTCGTATCAGTACTGATGGTCCTGCTTTGCTGACACAACAGACGGACGGCACTGTCTAGTTCTGGATTACATCAGCTGGCGTTCGTCCGTCGAGTGCTTGGTTCGGTCGTTCGTGGTTGTAGTGGTGTCTGAAGCGTCGTAACCACTGTTTCGCGCTGGATTGACTGCCCCTCCAGAAAGAATGAAAGCGGTCGATTCGCATGGTCACAGTCTGGAACCACTTTTCGATGTGGTTCCGGATTCGGTAGTCGAGCCGACCGCTCAAATCGTGACGTGAGAGGGCAGTCAGATAGCCGCCAGCATCAACGAGAAACACTGTCTCGGCAACATCGTGTTTCTGAGTGAGCCGGTGCAGGAACGCCGCCGCGGGGTCAGTCCCGCGGCGGCTGAACACGTCAACTTCGAGAAGCAGCTTTGATTCAGTGTCGACAGCGGCGTACAACCATTTCTTTTCCCCGTCTACTTCGATTTGTTTCTCATCGACTGCGACCCGCGACGGCTCCGCCGTCGGCGGGTCGCTCTGTGCTTCAGACAGTGTATGCACCCAATTCCAGACTGCTCCGTGAGATCGATCGACACCCAGCAGGTCTAAGATAGCAACCGTCTCCCTGATCGACAGCCCCGCAGTATGGAGACGGACCCCAAACCGCCGGACGGGTGTCGGGGTGCGCTCATTCTCCCAAACGTCTTGTCTGTCCTCATCTAACGCGTCTCTGAGGAGGTCTGCGAGTTGCATGGTCACTTCTCGCTACGACCTCCTCGTTTCTCAAACTCGCTCAACTAGACAGTGCCGACGGACGGATGTGTCATTTCCTCGGTATTGTCGTCAAGAACGGGTACATCTCATCGTGGAGGTCGGTTAACCGTCACTGTTCATGATGGTCGATTAGTGCAAATTCAATACTGATAACATTAGGTTGAATACGAGAGTGATAGATCGCACTGCCGCCAAGACATAGCAGGTAGGAGGTTCTGTAAAAACTCTCGCGTGCGAGTGGACAAGGCAAGTGCGACGTCTCGTTGAGTTCATATGATTGTACCCTATATTTACGAGTTTACCTGAACTTCGCCGCGTATATGCTAATCCATTATCGTTTTGAACCGTAGTACGGATAATCAACGAAAACAGTCTATACTTAACCACGCCTAACTGTCATCACGAACCAGTCTGTTCGATTGGAGAAAGTTACGTGCCACCACTTCCGACACAGCATTTGCGTGTCCAGAATCCGAAGGTTTTAGCGCCACTGTTTAGAAGGTGTTAGTATGAAAGAATGGATCGGTAGCTACAACGAGCGTGACTGGCAAACGGCAGCAGGCGGAACCGTTCGGTACGCACTGTTAGGTCTAGGCTGGTGGACGATCGATTTGGCACTTCCAGCGGTTCAGAACTCTGACTTGGGTGAGGTTACGACGTTCGTCAGTAGTTCCTCGGATAAAGCCGAACGACTCGCCAACGAGAACGGTGTCGACCACGGAATCAGCTACGATGAGTTTCATGAAGGGAAGGCAAGCGACGCGTACGATGCCGTCTACATCGGGACACCGAACGCTTTTCACCTGGAATACGCCGAGACTGCCGCTGAATTAGGCAAAGCGGTCCTATGCGAGAAGCCGATGGAGTCAACAGTCGAACGAGCTCGTGAAATGGTGGACACCTGTGAGGACGGTGACGTCCCGCTGATGATTGCCTACCGTATGCAGACAGACCCCGCCGTTAGACGTGCAAAGGAACTCATCGAAGACGGATTTATCGGGGAGCCAGTGTCCGTATACGGCTCGAACAGCCAGCCGTTGCTTGAAATGACTCCGGACGCGGACCAGTGGCGGCTCGATCCGGAGCTGTCGGGCTATGGCACCTCCGTGATGGACCTAGGGATTTACTCGATCAACACGACTCGGTTCCTACTGGGGCGGGAACCACAGGCGGTGCAGTCGCAGATGAGTTCACATGCGGAAGCCTTTGAAGACGTGCCCGACGAGCGCTCGGGGGCGCTGCTTGCCCTGGAGGACGGCGTCAAGATGGTCACAACCGACAGCCAGAATGCCCACAAAGACACGCAACTGAAGCTAACTGGAACAGACGGACAGATCGAACTCCGTCCTGCTTTTCACGGGAAAGCGAAGCTCTGTTTATCAAGAGACGAGACCACAGTAACTGTCGAACACGAAAGTTTTGACGCGGAGGACGAGATGCGAGAGGAGTTCGACTACTTCGCCGATCGCGTTCTGACTGATGCAGAAATCGTCCCGGATGGCCGTCACGGCCTCCAGGATATGCGCATCATCCGGGCAGTCCACGAAGCCGCCGAAAGCGGTGACGTCGTCGAACTGTAACTGAATCGTTTGGATTCGTCCCATCCTCTCTTATTTTACTGGAATGTATTCCTGTGTGGACAGCAGGTGGCGATTGTACAGCACTGCATACCCGGTCGCACGACTGCATTACGATCGGTGTGTGACTCGTTTCAAAGAGGTACAATTGTGTTATCAGATTACCGTATAACAGATCACAACAGCAGTCCGTTATTGTAAATAGTGTCGGGTTGGTCGACATGTTAATTTTTATTATTTCGGATACCAAGGGATCATTGCCAGGGATGAGTTTCAGCCAGTCGCCTGGTTGTGCTTGGATAGACTATCGACAGAGCCAGCCTTGAATTAGTCTGAATTATGCATCAGGCCCACATCATATGTATGATATCAGTCGACCGTGTTTCATTAGCTGAACCAATATAGGATAGGAGTAGAATACCCCGAATAGATTTAAATGAACGCCCAGATTCGACTCATACAGATTTAGTTTTCTACTATCAGTGGAGTATCCAAATAATATTCTGTGACGAAGTTTTTCAGTGAACCTGACCTGGTGTTTCTTAAAAGGTCTGTAACCTGAGATTGAGGGAGGGTCATAATAACATCTGTACTGCTGTTATTTATATAGCAGAAATTACTCCCACGGTTTCTCAGTAATCGCGATACTTGGACAAAATAGTGGCCACAACTATTGTATATCTATGTGGGACGGGAGGGGTTTGTATCTATGTTTCAGATTATATTGGTTATTTAGAGATATCAAACAACAATATAGTGTTATCTAATGCAAATAATATCACATTTGGATACAAATGAGGTGAAATATAAATAATAACGAACGTTATATTCCTTATTTGAGGCGGGAGCATCGATATCCCCCACAAGAGCCGTCGCGCTGGTGACAGTGTTAGTCACTGTAAGGGTACTGGCCGGCCGGTGACACGTCATTGTAGATGGGGCTGCCGCCAATGGTGCTCGCTGGGGCCGCCGCCAATGATTCCGAGGAAGGACGCTGTAGCCGACCCATTCGCACACATCACAACTGTTGACGCGGTCATCGTTACGATGGCCGCTGGCACCTATCTAACAAGGGCCGATGAACCGAGAACATGTTTTCGGCGCTCTACAAGGGTGATAATGCGGTCATCACGTTCCGTGCAGTAATGTAAGGAATAAAGGGCAAAAGGAGAAAACCGTATAGAGCCTGAGTTTTTATATGGCTGGTTAGACAGCAACTCGAGTTGCACAGAGTGCGAGAACCAAAGTGTCTATGAAACCTGGTTATCAATGCAACTTGGGTCGTCCCAGTGAACTTCCCCATCCTATTCGGTCGCAGAAATGGCCGTTGGCTCATCACGAAGGGGTTTCCTGTTCCCACGGCGAAATGTGGAGACACACCCGGTTGTCACCACTGCAGATCTGGAGTGAAGTCAGATACAAAGAGGTCTCTACCGATCGGAGATAACACCACAGTGTCTGGAGTAACACCGCAGTAGAGAGTTTCTAAGTAACTATTACTGCGGACATAGTGGCGTATGACGCGTAGGTCAGAGACGCGGTCGAGTGGACACCACCATGTCCGCTGTTCTAACATGGCTGGGAAATCATCAATAGATTACTGCGGACATCGCGGTGATACCTATTCACACCCACACCACCATGTCCGCTGTTCTCCGACTTCCAATCCGGAACTGCGGACATCACGGTGTGTTTGGAGGTCATAGAAACCCCTGAAATCGACTGTAGAAGTAAGTACAACGGTTAAAATCCGAGAATTGGCTTGAAGAGACACTCCCACCCCACTTTGTCCGCTGTTCTTCGAAAACAGTCAGGGGAGGGTAGAGCTGGCGGTAATGTGTGAGGGTGAAAGCATCTGTACGAACTGGATCTAGTGTTAAATTACGGTGTAGCATGTTGCCATAGCGTTGTAGCGTATTACCCTACAACTCGATAAGCGCATTACGGTCTAGCTCATTACGCATTATAATAAACTTTTCCACTCATACGGTCTTTCGTTTCACCCCCCTCCCTCGATATTATAGTTACTACGGACATTGTGGGGTGGGAGGGTCCCCGTCTTTATTTATAAGCTAGAGAACGGCGGACACTCCGGACACTGCGGACAGGGGTGGTTTTATGTGGGACCCTTCCGATGTATCTGGTAACGACTATGGGGATGTTTGAACGTGACACCGAGATTTACTTGGACCGGGATGCTCTTCGAGAGGACTATCAACCTGAGAATCTCGTCGGCCGTGATACCGAACTGAACCGTTACCGAGCCGCTCTCCAACCGGTAATCAACGGAGAACAGCCCAACAACATCTTCTTGTACGGTAAAACAGGGGTCGGGAAAACTGCCGGCACGCGGTACCTGATTGACCATCTCGAGGAAGACGCTGCGAAATACGAGGATATCGACCTCACGGTGAAAATGTTGAACTGTGATGGGCTCTCAAGCAGTTATCAAATCGCTACTCGCCTCGTCAACGAGTTCAGGGACGAAACGAGCCAGATCAGTACAACAGGATATCCCCGTGCGACGGTGTATGATATGTTGTGGACCGAACTCGACTCCTGTGGGGGCACTATTTACATCGTCCTCGACGAAGTCGACCACATCGAAGACGATAGTATCCTCTATCAACTCCCGCGTGCGCGAGCGAACGATAACTTGAGTTCCGCAAAGATCGGGATCATCGGAATCTCGAACGACTTCTCTTTTCGCGATGATCTCTCCCCGAAAGTCAAGAGCTCACTCTGTGAGGAGGAAATACAGTTCCCTGCGTATGATGCAAAAGAACTGATCCAAATCCTCCAACAACGTGCTGACGTGGCGTTCCACGATGGTGTGCTCGAGGACGGTGTTATCGAGCTGTGTGCTGCCTACGGTGCCAAGGACGCCGGTGACGCTCGACAGTCACTCGATCTTCTGATGAAAACTGGTGACCTGGCTCGGGATAAAGACACGGACACGATTTCGGAAGAACTCGTCCGTGAAGCCCGCGATGTTCTGGAACGGGGCCGGATTCAGGAAGGCATTTCGGGACTGACCCAACACGGTCATCTGGTCGTGTACGCAGTGGTCACGCTCGATCAGGAAGGAAAGACTCCAGCCCGCACGCGGGATATCAGACCCCGTTACACGAACTTTGCCGAAAAGGCAGGTATAGATCCGCTTGTTCCACGCCGGATGCGTGACCACCTCGGTGAGCTGTCGATGTTGGGTATAATATCGGCCATCGAACGGAACGAAGGCCGTCGTGGGGGAACTTACCGTGAATACTCACTCGAGATGGACCCTGAAATGATTCTTGCAGCGCTTGAGAAGACCGTCGACGACGTCGGTATCCACAAATCTGTCACGAATCTCGTTGGCAGCGAAGCGACGCTCTCTGACTTCCAGTCGACGTAGGAACAGCGGACATGGTGGTGTCGAAACCGACTAAAGTGGAGTGGTTTTCAGGATATAGAACAGCGGACATGGTGGTGTGACCAATGGCGCTACTACTCATCTGGAACTACTCATCTAGAGTTATTTCGTGACCCCATAGAACTCCGGACACGGTGGTGTCAAACAATCGTGTCTCGATCTTTGATTCTCAGTATGACTTAGAATATATCGATGCCGCCATTCCCAAATCAAACATATCGAGCACGTCCACTAGACACTATCACATCAAGATTGGAGATTCTGTTTCTCATTTTCTTCGAGATAGGTGGGTCGATGGGGGGCATACATACCGAGTTTATCATATCACACGTAATGTCCTGTGTCCGGGTGACCTGTTCGCTCGTAGACTGTTGCTGTCAGTGGCCGACAGGTGGACTGCTCTATCATCCCGAATTGTCTCCACATGGTTACGATACCTGCTGCTGTAGCCCGACAACCTGCTCGAATACGCCGGCTGTGTACCAAAGCGCAGTGTTTCAATCACAGTGACACCGACGCAGTCACGTGATAGCGACTAACAATACGGCTCTGTAATATAGTTCGACTATATAGTATAGCTATACCGTTAGAATATGCCAAATGGCGTTTCTGAGTCACTCAACCCAACCGGAGCCAGGCCACAGCAGAGCGACCCAGCGTATCGACGACCTGATATTTCGGGGATTAGTCCCCTGCGATAGTACTGTTCCGAAGTCCCCCTGAGGAGATTGAACGGTCCTGTCGATGAAATCTAGTGGGGCCATTAGCGTCTGTTATAAAAAGTATATGGTAACAATACACATGTATCGTCATGTAATCTGTGTCTAGTGTGAGGACGTTATCTCACTATGCAACAATTCTCCAGACGGCAGATACTCGGCGCGGCGTGTGCGGGCATAGCCCTGTTCTCCGGGTGTAGCAGTGATCAAACCAGCGGGTCAGATGGGACCGAGGATGGTGGCGGTGCCGACGTGACTCCCGAAACATCTGGGGCTACCGCTACGGACGAGCCAGCGAATGGCGGAACCGATAGTGGGTCGCCGCAGTTCGGTCAAACGGCACGGTTCCCGGACTCGTATGCGATGACTGCAACGATGCGGTCTGAGGGCCAGACTGTCGAGATGACTGGCCGTTTTTACCAGGGGGACATGTACTGGTCAGTCAATCAGCAGGGACAACAGATGGAGATGTATCACATTGGGAACAGCACGTATACTGTTTCTGGTGGGCAGTGTTTTCGGGGAACGATGCGACAAGGGATGGACCGAGATGAGGTTAATCCCGGTAGATTCTCCGATCAGCCACGGCAAAACCCGGATGTCACACCGGTCGGTCGGGACACTATCGATGGCGAGGAAGTGCTGGTGTATGAAATCTCTCAGAGCGGCTCTCGAGAGCCGGTTACGTACTATATCCTCGCGGACTCCGGATATCCGCGGCGTATCGAAGCCGAGTCCATGCGGTGGGACTTCCACTCGTGGGGGGCTGTCGAACCGATCCAGAAACCCGATGGGAACTGTCGGTCGATGTCCGGCGGCGGCATGACAGCTGGCGGTGGAACCTAACCACTCGTTCGGTCACGTGCTTACGGTAACTAATACCTCGATGTGTCGTTACGATGATCAGTCCTACGGGGCCTGAAGCGGCTGTACAGATTTATTGTTCACGCGATGTCCGACGTTCGATCGGCAAGACAGATATTGGGCGTCCGGTCTGCACCTCCCGAAACCAAACCCACACGGAGAAGGGTCTACCGACAGTGTACGGTCGGAATATCTGCGTTTAGACCGCTTCCGGGACACCAGTGATGTTAGTAGCCGAGGCGCTCGCGGATGAGAACCACCGTGGTGCGCTCGTCTTCGAGTTCCTGGCGGAGTATGAGCTGTTTGGCAATCGCGGATTCGACGCCGTACGCCTCCTTCGCACGCTCGTTTTCGAGTGGGTAAGCGACGGTCTCCAGTCGGTCGAGCGCGTCGTCTAGCGTGGGCACTATCTTGTTCACTCCGCTGACAATGACGACGTTACCAGCGGCGAACGGGTACGCACCGATGCGGCTCCCCGAGCGGTCCGCCGCGACGAGTTCGCCGGTCCGAGAAATACCGTTGATGCCCCCGAGGAAGTAGTCGGCCGTTTGCGACTCTCGGCGAGCAGCCTGGCGCTGTGCGTCGTCGTCGATACTCCAGATTTCGTCGGGTAGGCTCTCCCACTCGTGGTCTCCTTCGCTCAGGTACTCGACGAACCCGATATCTTCGAGCGTTGTCGAGTGGCCGTTCATCACAGACGCCCCTGCAGAGATGAGTGACTGAAGTTCGGTGAGCGCATCGTCAGCCGAGTCAACGACTATGACGTCGAACCCGTTTTCCTCCAGATTCTCGACGGTCTCATCAATGGACTCTTCGGAGGCCAGTTCATCAAGTGACTCATCAACATCCGTTTCGTCTACGTAATCTGATTTCTGTTGAGACATACTGTGTCAGGTGTATCAGCATCTACAGAGAAGACAAGCTATTGGAAAAGTGCTCGCAGACACCGGTGTCAGGTAGTAACATCGGTGATACTCCGCTCTTTCACTGGGCCACGATGAGTGGATGGACGCGTCAGTCGGTCGGTACCCTCCCACCGGAGCGCCTCGAACCAATCAGATACAACTGGCACGTTACCCCCTCTCAATTGAACGGAATCTATGACTGGAACGCATATCAATTATTGAGAACCGGAGGACAGCATATATTGCCCTGTAACGGTCATGTTACGATACTAATGAATATGATGCGTAAAGAGACTACAAACACTATGGAGTCACCCTGGAAATCGGTACTGTTCTGTCCGGGGTGCAGCTTTCAGAGCAGTATGAGCGGGGGAGACTGGGACATTTCGAGCACCCGGCGAACGACCACCTATCACTGTCCGGAGTGCAAGCACTGTTTCAGTGTTTCCAAACGCGTATAACACTCTCACAGAACTCATTTTCGGGGCTGTCGGAGGTCGATAAGACGTAATCAAGTGGCCTGTAGGCCCTGCTTTGGACGGCTGAGGACATAATCGGTATAATTTCCGACGTCGACGGTATCGGTACTGTTGGAGCGCTATACGCCGCTGCATTCCTGTTCGCCGTCCATCCTCGCGAGGCACGTACCGAAGAGCGTCAACTCGAAGTCGTCTGTTAAAACAGGCTGAATAGAACCTCTCCAACTAATCTCCGCCGGGACAACGAGTCATCTGACTGTGGTCTGGGGGTTTTCGCGCTTGATGGCGCATGAAGGGGCCACGTTGGCGAGGAGCACGGAACCGTTGACATAGGACCCCTAGGTAAAACTCTAATATCTATAGTCTATTAGAACACTATCTATACACAGCTTAAGGTAACTGGCGACTACTTTTACTAGTATACACCAATCAGGCTGGCACATGACAATCCAGACCTTGATTCTACAACCCTATGATAAGTTCCGGCGTATCAAACAGGCCTCAGGTGAGGTGGGCTTCTATTGAGTACCCTGGCACGCAACATCAGCTCCTGGCTCGTCGTTGTCGTCGTGGTGGCCGCCAGTGGGACAGTCGGGACGACAGTCGCATTCCAGGATTCGGCACAGGACATACAGACGAAGAATGATGCGCTCCGCGCTGAAAACGAGGAATTGCGCGAGCAACTCAACGAGAGTCGAGAAAACCGACGGGCCGCGCAGAATCGCAACGAAGAACTCGAAAAGCAGTTAGAAACCCGTAACGAAGACGTCGACGCGTTAGTCTCGGAACTGGAAAAGAAAGAACAATTGCTTAATGCCAGCCGAACCCGGCTCGCGGAGTCTCAGGAAAGCCAAGCGGGCATGTCTCGATCTGAAATGGAAAAACGGCTCGACTACCTCTGTGCACAGCGGGAGAACAGAGACAGATTCGGCTGCCGTCAGTTCGGTCCAGATGAATGAGGGCTGGAGGCTGGGAGTACCAGAGCGAAGCCACGTTTTACCTGCCGATTCAAGTTACAGGTGACGAGTCTACTCCTCACGAAAAATAGCTTCGATAATACGTCGCTGGTACGCGGTTTGTATCTTGACAAAAGACGGAGGGGGCAACTAACACAGCCCCACCGTACTACATATCACACCGGTTCTGTTAGGTCAGATATCCCATGTCCTTGAGGTGAGAAAGCATATCTTCATCGAATTCTGACTCTTCTCCCTGTGAATGGGCCATCCACTGGATTCCTTGTCGGTTGACGACTTCCGATAGTTCCTGAACGATTTCGGGATTGGCCTCGCTCACGTCCTCTGTCTCATCGGGAAGTTCGTACAAC
This sequence comes from Haloarcula sp. 1CSR25-25, assembly GCF_032027985.1. Lineage (NCBI taxonomy): Archaea > Methanobacteriati > Methanobacteriota > Halobacteria > Halobacteriales > Haloarculaceae > Haloarcula > Haloarcula sp. 1CSR25-25. Next base: position 13,704 of record NZ_JAHYBW010000004.1, on the reverse strand, counting down.
ACCTGGCGATGGCTGTTCCCGAGATATTTATGCGTTGCCGTCCGGACGCATGTGTACGGCGCTTCGAAGAATTGCGACGTATCGAACTCCGGATTGTACTTTGTATACTCGTCCAGGTGAGCGACGCCCCGTTGGCTGATTCCCCACTCCCGGTTCCCTTCTCGAAGGTCTCGACCTTCAAACTGCTCTGTGAGGGTTCCCGTGACGTTTGCCAGGGTATACGTCATGTCGATGTGCTGTGTGATATCAGTGCTCGTTGATACGATGCCATCGATCCCGGAGACGACCATTGGAACGTTGATAAGTTCGTCTCGAAGCACTAGATTATGCCCGAGAAGCCCGTATTCGCCGAACATGTCTCCATGGTCTGCTGTGATTACGATAATGAGGTCACGATCCGAGCGTGATCGAGCGGCCTCAACGATCTGTCTGACCGTCTGATCAGCATACCGTATCTCAGCGTCGTAGAGGGTCTTGGCTAACTCGGTCTGCTGTGGAGATAACTCCCTTCCGTTTGCCATCCGGTTCATAATTGCTTCCGTCCCGTCGTATATTCTCTCGATAGTGTCATACGCTGAAGGCAGGTCTGGACCGTCGTAATACTGCTTCGCCACGCTTGAAATCGGAACGTATGGATGGTGTGGGGACGGAACGTGGACGTACGAAAAGAGCGGTGAATCAGTGTCGGAACTGTCCCGCATCCACCGTTTAACTCGGGTCGCTACCAACTCATTGGTACTGTTTTCGACATCACGCTTCAGCATACTCAGATCCACTGTCGGATTTTCTCGGAATCGCTTTAACGCCAGCTTCCAACTGAGTAGCCCAGTCTCGTCGAATTTCGCGAAATTTTCCTTACGTAACTTGATAAGTTCGCTATGATTGAACCCCGAATTAAGTCCTGTCGCATCACTGATATACGACGACGGTGAGAAGAGAGCGGTTTCGTATCCTGCTTCAGAAAGGACCCCGGGTAAGGTGTCTAAACTAGAGTGCAGTTTTCGCTTGACTTTCCCGTCTCGACCGACATTATGTGTCGATAAATACGTCCCCGTAAGGATCGATGCGGTTGACGCTGGGGTCCACATGGACTGGCTGATACAGTTTTCCAGCACAGTCGAGTCCGGTGAACCGGCTAAACTGTCGATGAATGGGGTGGTATTCCGTTCATACCCGTACATCGGCGTATGATCAGCTCTGACACTTTCTAATGTCACCCAGAGGATATCACTATTACCCACCATGACAATTCCAAAGACTGGTTTATAATTAGTTACATGCCGTCTACCACTCATGTATCTAAATAAATAGCTCTTATATCGAGGGATAGCATCGTTGACAGGGTTGTATAGGATATAAAGAACAATACTCACGACTGGACGGCCACTCTCGACATTCGACACGTAATCGCACTTGAGACCGAGCGGACGCGCAACCTGAATATCTTCTTCGGCAAAACTCGGTTTATTTGACAAGATTACAATTAAATCTTGAAACAGTATTTCACGAACTCGATAAGGACCCATAGCGGAATCAAAAACACAACCAGAACCAACCCGAGAACGAGATGGACACTGATGTCGGCCGACATCGACTGAGTTTCCGAAGGAGACGGACTCAGATGACTTTGGGGAGTCCTATGAGAATTTGGACAGGAACATCCGGTAGACAGGTTATTCATTGCTGTCAAATCCTCTCTGGTAGTTTGCTGATTTTTTGACGTACACGGATACCACCGTTGCTATATCAGGGTATTTAGAAGCAATAACAATAAGTAGACGCTCTATTCTTCGCGCGGACAAATATCGAAGCAACGAAAATCGTCGACTACTATCCTGTTGATTACTTTGGACTCGAAACTCGTTGACCGTCGACTTAAACCGCAATAAATCGGATTACAAAATATTCTTCAAGAAGAGAATCCTTTGGTTTGTGAACCCGACAATGACGACATAATCTACCACTGATAACGCAGCAAATCGCTGTTGGCGCGTCCGGCACGCAACAGTCTCAATGGTCGCCCCAATGTTGATTTCGACGGTATCAGCTACGACAAAGCGAGTTATCCGTGAACCAGCCGCGTTAATTCGGTAAAACTCGCCCCCAAATCGCCCTCATGGCTTGGCCCCCTTATCATCTCCCGCCCGATACGTCGAGTTGCAATGTTCGAAGCAGATCCGCTGACGATGGTCCAGTTCGCAAACGATGCGGCCCAGACGGTGATGCAGGCAGGCCCACCGACAGACCTCCCCGGTCAGGTCCCGGACTTCGTCGGGGACATCCTGGCTGAGGTCAGCTCCATGGCCGGCGGTGAGTCCAGTGTCCTCGGTGAGTCGATCAGCGGCATGACCCCTGACGGCAGTGAGGCCGGGGCCGCAGAGAACGCGAGTTCGGCTGTGAACGGGGCCGCGGACAATGCCCCTGGGAAATAAGCACGCAGTGGTTCCAACAGTCGGATTTGAGCGAGACAGTATGGAAATACCGTCCTGGCGCTGAACGCTTCTTTTGACCTCCCGACGCGTCAATCCTGCAATTCGGTCACCAATCCTGCGGGAGAAGAGACCGAACACCCTACCTGGCAACAGCGAGGAGCCAGCAGAAGTCGTATCTCACTGCCTCACAAATACACTAGCACCCGCGCGGGGTAGGGACGCGCTCTTGATAATCCCGGGTCAGTGCCTGATTTGGAATGGAGTTACCCTCATGATTAAATAGTATGTAGACCACCATTTGGGTGGATTCCATGGTACCAGTTAACGACCTACAAGAGATGTACCGCGACATGGTGACGGCACGTCACTACGAGGAGCGGTTACAGGAGGAGTACCTGGAGGGAAAACAGCCTGCCTTCGACATCTCGGCAGGACCGATTCCCGGCGAGTTACACCTCGCGGCGGGCCACGAGGCGTCAGGTGCAGGCGTATGTCAGCACCTCCGGGACGACGACACAGTGACCGCGCCGCACCGACCCCACCATATCGCCATCGCGAAGGGCGTCGACCTGAAGCGAATGACCGCCGAGATATTCGGCCGCGAGAACGGCCTCGGCAAGGGGAAAGGCGGGCACATGCACCTGTTTGACCCCGACGCCGGATTCGCCTGTAGCGGCATCATTGCGGAGGGGTGTCCCCCCGCCGCGGGTGCAGGCCTTGCGGCCAAGAAACGCAACACCGACAGCGTCGCCGTCGCCTTCCTCGGCGAGGGTGCCATCGATCAGGGCGCGTTCCTCGAATCACTGAACTTCGCGGCCGTCCACGACCTGCCCGTGGTCTTCGTCATCGAAGACAACGACTGGGCCATCAGCATGCCGAAAGAGCGAGTCACCGACGTGCAGAACGGCGCCAAGCGCGCCGACGGCTTCGAGATGCCCGGCGTTCGCGTCGATGAGGACGACGCCACCACCGTCTACGAGGCCGCGGGCGAGGCCATCGGTCGCGCCCGCGACCGCAACGGCCCGACGGTTATGGAGGTGCAGGTCCACCGTCGGATGGGCCATTTCATGGGCGATCCGGAGAGCTACCGCCCGGAGGAAGACCAAGCAGCCGCCCAGCAACGTGACTCGATTGAGCGACTGGAAGGCGACCTGCGTGCACACGGCGTCGACGACGACATCATTGAGACCCTGCGCGAGGAGGCGCATAGCGCCGTCGAGGAGGCAATCGAGTGGGCCAAGTCTCAGCCAGAACCCGACCCCGAGGACGCCTACGAGGATATGTGGGTGAACCCGCCCAGTGGCGTGACCGACAGCGAGCCCGAGCACGACCTCGCAGGAGGTGACGACTGATGTCAAAACAGTCCAAGAAAATCGACCGCGACCTGACGATGAGCAGAGCGATGGTCGAGGCTATCGCCGACGAGATGCGCGACAACGAGGAGGTCTTCTACATGGGCGAGGATGTCGCCGACTACGGCGGCATCTTCGACTCCACGGAAGGCCTGCGTGATGAGTTCGGCTACGACCGCGTGATGGATGTTCCCATCAGCGAGACGGCGTACCTCGGTGCGGCGGTCGGGGCCGCACAGGAGGGGATGCGTCCCATCGCGGAACTGATGTTTGTCGACTTCTTCGGTGTCGCGATGGACCAGATATACAACCAGATGGCGAAGAACACCTACATGAGCGGCGGGAACGTCTCCGTGCCGATGGTCCTGACCGCTGCCGTCGGGGGGACCTACAACGATGCCGCACAGCACTCCCAGACGCTCTATGGCACGTTCGCCCACGTCCCTGGCATGAAGGTGGTCGTCCCGGCGACAGCCTACGACGCCAAGGGACTGATGCACAACGCCGTCCGCGACGACGACCCCGTTGTCTACATGTTCCACAAGCGCCTGATGGGAATCGGCTGGCTCCCCGCCCCCGACGGGCCCAAGACACCCGTTCCGGAGGAGGACTACACCATTCCCTTCGGGAGCGCCGATATAAAACGCGAAGGCGAGGATGCAACTATCGTGACGCTCGGCCTGCACGTCCACCGGGCGCTGGACGCCGCCGCAACGCTGGCCGAGGACGGCATCAGCGCGGAAGTCGTCGACCTGCGCTCACTGGTGCCGCTTGACACCGAAACCATCGTCGAGTCCGTCGAGAAGACTGGGAATCTCGTGGTCGTCGACGAGGACTACCGCTCCTACGGTGTGACGGGCGAAATCGTCGCCAGCGTCGCCGACGAATCGCTGGCCGCGCTCGATGCTGTCGAACGGGTCGCACTGCCGGACGTTCCGATTCCGTACTCCCGCCCGCTGGAACAGGAGGTCGTTCCGGACGCTGAGGACATCGCTGCCGCCGTCGAGCGGACGCAATGAGCGATACCACGGACCGCGTCGCGGTGACGGTTGCGGACTGGCCGGACGACGCCGACAGCGACGAAGGTGTCGTCGTTAACTGGTTCGCGCGCGAGGGTTCGCGCATCGACGAGGGAGCGAGTCTCTGTGAGGTCCAGATCGATAAGGTCAGCCTGGACGTGTTCGCGCCGACGAACGGGACGCTAACGGAAATCGTCTGTGGCGAGGACGACGAGTTTGCACTCGGGGACACGCTCGCCTGGATAGAACCATGACGGGGACGACGCACCGACCATGAGCGGGGACGGACCCGCCGAGCGGACCATCCGTGAAGAGCGGTCGCTCACGCCGATGCGCAAGACCATCGCCAACCGTCTACAGGAGAGTTATCAGGAGGCCGTCCACGTGACGGTCAACCGGACTATCGACGCCGAGGAGCTGCTGTCCGCCGCCGACGCCGCAGAGGCGACAGCCGAGGGGGCCGACCCGACGGTGACCGACATCGTTCTGTGTGCGCTTTCGGACGCGCTGGCGGCCCACCCGGCGTTCAACGCCACCTTTGAGGACGGGACCCATCGCCTCTATGAGGAACAGAACGTCGGCGTCGCAACCACAATCGAGGGGCGGCCTCGTCACGCCCGTCATGGCGGATATCGGATCGCTGTCTCTGAACGAGATAGCAACCGAACGCCGGCGTCTAACCGAAAGGGTACAGGCGGGTGACTACACGATGAGTACGTTCAAGGGCGGAACATTCACGATATCAAACCTCGGTCCGTTCGGGGTGGACTCGTTCAATCCGGTCATCAATCCGCCCGAAATTGCGCTTCTGGGTCTCGGCCGCATCAGTGAACCTGCCGTTGCTGTCGATGAGGACGTGACCTTTCGCCGGCAGATGACGGCAAGTCTGAGTTTCGACCATCGGGTGGTCGACGGCGCTGACGCCGCACGGTTCCTGAAGACACTGGCGGAGCACCTCGGCGACGCGTCGCAGTACGTCTAGTCGACTATACCGAACAATCGAACCGCAAAGCCCTCAAGTCGTCCTGTCCGAAAGAACCGGGAAAGAACGCTATCAGGAGTTCAAAGCCGTCAGTATTTTCGACATCCTTGGCCAGCCGCTGAAATAAACCAACGACAAGGCTAACCAACAAAACGGGCTGTGGCTGCAGTGTTGGTTAGAAAATGGAGATCAAGGTCTGCAACCGATGCCTTCGAGCAGCTCCAGGCTATCGACACCGCGGATTCCGATGCGGAACTGGCGATAACGTCCGAACGGAACGAAGCGGAGTGGGAAGACAAACTGGAGACTGCACGCGAGAAGGCAGACATCACAGCTTCGAAAGGAACGCTCACGACTCTCCTACCAACACTATCCGCAATAGTTCAGTACAGGTAGTACAGCGCGCAGGGGGAGCCATCCAGATGTAAGAGCGGTCGAGGCCCAAAGTGGGATTTGAGCGTCCCCCACGATTTTATGAACCGGAAAGCTCTCTCCCCACGTGAACCGACGGACGTACCTTGCATCGGTATGTGCTGGTGGCGTCGCCACAACAGCAGGGTGTAGTACAGTGTCGAGTAGCAAAACACTCTCTGAACCGACTGTGAATGCGGAATCAAGTGGGAGGAAGACTCTCATTTTTACAGAGAACGACGAGGAAGTAGGTCACTTGGGTGTCGATGGAAGCGTTACATCCGATCGTATCGACCTCTCGACCGAGATATGGCACCAGGATGGGACGAATGTAGAATCCATCCAACTGAGAGTCTGGATGCCCGAAACAGCAATGGAATCCCCGGCAGAGGTCGCCGTCGTCTCGCCAATTGAGGGGGATAGCTCCCCACCACCATCGATAGCACTCTATACGCCTGAACAGGCCCTCGGAACGATCATCGAAATTACCGATCTTGACGACCTCGCAGATGAAACAATCAGCACGATCAATCTCATCGTAATTCCGGGTTCAGAACCGGCTACACGCCTCAATATCCACACAATCATCGAACTCTCGGGTGGCGGCCCTCTCAGTAATGACTACACGTTGGATGGCGAACTCCAGTTGCGGTATCCACAACTCACCGACACGTGATCGAATGGCCAACCACTGGTCAACACCTACCCCACCACTTCCGCTGGTAGCTGTGCAAATTGCTTCCACCGTTACTGACCGAGGTGTACCAAGACATGAAGAGACCACACTCCTCTTATCTTCGCCGTAGATACCCTAAACCAGACTGTCTGAGACGTGGGATGGCGGTGTAGGACCAACTTCTTCCCAGATATATTGACTTCCCCGGCCTCCACGCTGGTCTGATTCCGAAGAAGCCCAGCAAGCTCGAATCACGTCCTACGTTTGAGGAACACACGGGCTAACTACGTCTGAGGAACACTTGGGCTAACCTACAACTGTCCGAGCGCTCCTGCTTGTTGGTTAGCTTTTACTGAACCCCTATTGAAGAAGCCTTCATCTGCTGTTAGTCCTGTTCGGTCAGCAGGAAGTTTCCACCCATTTTTATTACAGCCTGTCCAATCGCAGTTACCAGTGAGGGGCTGACCGGTCATGATAGCAGTATACCATGCAATCAAAAGTAAGCTGTTTACAACCGGTTGTAAAATCTCTAAAGAGTTCTGCGCTCGTTTCAAGATGTATTCTCACCGCCGTGAAAAGTGCTAAACTATCCGGCAGACAGTGAAGTGAATCAAATATATGCTGACGGTCTGCGGTTTATATGCGGATGCCAGTGCATTGGTGTAGTACACAACCCTCCAATGGCTACCTCTGATCTCTCTATCCCACGCCCCCCGGCTGCCGAATCGAACGTGCAATCACTGTTTGCGATGGTCGTCGAAACGATCGTCTCCGTCTTCCAGGGAGTCGCCTTCTGGGCGAGCATCCCGCTCCCACTTGTTATCGCGGGCACGCTCGCGTCCAACGTTGTTGCAGCACAGCCCCTCCTGGTTAGTGGCTTAGTCGTCCTGAACATTGTCTGTGCCATCTTCGGGCACAACTACTCTCCAAGCGCATGACCGCCTCGATGCCCACCGCCAGCGACTCCGACCACCAATTTTCAAAAACAGCGCTGTTCTGCCCAGCTTGCGAGCACGCCAGCCCTATCGACGGTGACTGGATCATGGACGATTCAGTCCATCGCGACCGCTTGCTCTGCCCCCGCTGCGGCACCGTCGTCGTTGACCAGCCCAACCTGTAGTGCTGGTCGCGTCACTTGTGGACGAAATCACCGTGGACCTTGTCGCTCACCTCGAACCGTGGTGGGATCCAAGTAGCGGGACGTTTGCTCCTTTCCACGAGCCAAGTTCACTGGCTGTGGGGTGGAAGCCGCCGGCCGACCCACGACACACTTTATTGAATCTGGTGTGGACAGCGGCCATCTTGATCCGGATATTTCAGCAGAACGCTACTACGAGCTCGGGAATCCAGCACATGACTGGCGGTGGGTGCTTGACGAACTGGGTCTATCGCGATGAGAACCCATACTAGCGACGTATTGCACGCGTAGGAACAAAGTTCACTCACTCTCGAACGCCTCTGTCGTCACATCCGCGAGTTCGCTCGCTCCGATACGAGAGCACATTTCGCTCGTGGTGCTGGGGTCCTTGTATCGCAGCGCCCGCTGGCCAGCCTCGAAGCCAACGTTTCGATACAGGAACTCCCCGACGCCACGGCGGCGTGGGGAGTGATGTACTCCTTCATGCCGTTCACGTCGATATCGCTGGCCTCACACAGACGTTTTAGAGTCGACCGGACACCGTTGGTCGAGATGTACGGCGGCCGGGTGTCGTGTTCGCGCAGTGCGTCAAGCAGATCGTCCCCGGGCCCGGCATCATCGGGAAGCTGGTCAATCTCTCTCGTTGTAGAAGCGATGCTGAATATGCTCCTTCCATCTTGGACGGCGTTCAGAAATGAGAAACCGAATCCGCCGATACTGTACACCGGTCGGTCAGTTGGCGTTTCCGTTACTGTTTCCCTGTTGGAGCCTCTCCCAGTTCTGGCGGCCTTCTTTGAGGATGTCGTAGGCAGCATCGCGTGAGTCCCAGCCCTTGATCACGATTTCTGCGTCGCCGGGTTCTAAATTCTTGTAGGTACGGAAGAACTCCTCGATGACGTCCTGTTGGTGGTCGGGAATGTCCTCTCGAACCTCGATATGATCGAATCGCGGGTCATCGGCAGGCACCCCGATTATCTTGTCGTCCTTCTCGCCTGTGTCGTTCATACGAATGACCGCAACTGGCCGAAGGTCGAAAATGCACCCCGTGAACAGACCGTCCTCGGTCAGGGCCAGGAAATCGAGCGGGTCACCGTCGCCGCCAGCCGTCTGCGTGAAAAAGCCGTAGTCACCAGGGTAGGCGACCGAACTGTAGAGCGCGCGGTCGAGTATGAAGCCCGGAATATCCTTTCGGTACTCGTACTTTATCTGTCCGCTCTTCTCTATCGCAGCAACGGCTGTCGCCGTCTGTGGGAAGTTATCGTTCTGTTCGACACCGTCAACCAGGTTCATGGGTTCGTGGGGGTTCATTGAATCGGATTCGCCGTGTTTCGCATGTGCGTTGCCGTCTGCCGAAGCTGCTGCGCGCTCAACTGCCGATACCCCGGCCAGGCTTCCGACGCCCGCGAGGAACGAGCGACGAGAGGCCGAGGGTGGCAGTTCCCTTTGGTCATCTGCCATGCGAGTAAATCCCCCGACACGATAGTATTAGACGTTTATAATAGGTTGATATATTGTTACCATTCGAGATGGATAGGTGTAGAACAGTATATAATCGAATAATTGATTGTATGGTACTTGTCATTCTGTCCGCGAACATTCGATTAGCGCCACTCGCTTTAATTATACCGTATAAATACTATCACTCTTTGATGGCTCTCGAAAGGCGTGGTAAGTCAATTCTCTGAACGGAAGGATTCGGCCGAATTCATGCTCCACAGTGCATGCTGACTGGCGCTCTGTATGCAGCAGGACTGCTGAGACACATCACAGATTGAGTGTTCAACAAGGCCGAATAGATTCGATGCTGACCAGATGACCCGCGAAACGTACGTCAAATGTGTCAAGGAACCTCGGCATATGGATTGATTTCAACCTCCCGGAAGACCCGCGGACGAGTTGGCGGGATGTATATGAAGTTCACACTCACAGGCGATCCTGAAGATATAATGACTCGGATTGTCGATGATACCCGCCTGGAGGATAGCCGAGCAGCAAGGACTCCTCAGCTCAGTCGTGAATGCTCAGCCGAATGTGTTCCACGAGGAGTGAGAACTGGATCAAGCATTTGGTTTGGAACATACCTCTCATGGTTTTACACATCGATGACGGGGGAAGGGGTGTGACCGTGCACTCAATCGAAATCACTTATTGCTCGGTCACTGGAAATCGGTTAGCTTTGTCTCACGTGTCTCTGAGAGTTCTTGTTGAATGTCCGTGCGGTCCCATCCAAGCGGAGAGGGCACCGTTCCAGCGTGGAGCCGCGTGATGGCGTCCTGAAGACTGTCGAGCAACCGCTGGCTCGTTACGATCCGCGAGAGTGTGGTCGTCGTCGCGTGACCGTTTGCGTCAACCCAGAAGGCGGAGCCGCCGTTCATGAGCAGATGATCGAGCACGATGGACTGGAGAAGCGGGATATCGCGACTGACGTCCACATCGAGCAACGTGATACCGTCATTGAGCGAGGGGAGCAGCATCTCGTTGGTCGCTGGATTGGCCTAATCAGCAAGGGTTTGATTTCTGTCTGTGCCTCGGCCCGGCTGGTCTACCGCGAACCGCTTCGATTTCGCCGGTACTTGCTCGGACATACTCGAATAGAGACACCTATCTCAGATAAGCCGCGGCGTGGCGTATCCGCGGCACAGGAAGGCAGGAGACTGGTTGTCTCCTCTCCTCTATCCCCGGATCTCTGCCATCGACTGGCCGCTTCTGAGGAGGGTTCCAGAACTAGATCCCCTCGTTCTAATGGTACGCTCTTGTGCAAAGCTACGGAAACACGGCTGTGGCTTTTATAATCAATCTTGCCTCAGGTACTGTAATCAGGACCATATCGATAGAATTCGTTTTGCGTAGGAAACGCTGCTATAGCGATTTTACTGCGTCTTTCCACGGTTCTACATAAGAGTCCGACATCTTAACCAACAGTTCCGACTGCTGTCCTCCCATTGTTGGTTAAGCAACTCTTATTTCTGGAGATTACTTAATAGAATAAATACGCTGGCAAGGTTCTAAGTACCTGTAAGTGCTATATCATATATGGCACTGTCCGACCCATCCAAAGAAAACAACCCGGGTCACTACACTGTCGACGGTATGGCCGTCAAACGGCCAGACGGGTCCGACCTCGTCAAGTTGGGAGACGACATCTCCCCCCAAGATGGAGAGGTGTTCTTGGACCTCACAGCAAGCGACTCGGTAATTGTAGCTTCGTACGACTCCGGTACGGGTGTCGTGATGATCAATGTCGTCGGGTCCGCGAAGATGGACCGCATTGACGCCGAAACCCTCGATAAGCTATTGAGTCACACGTTAGAAATCGGGTCGTGAACCACTGACCCTGAGTAGTACCGTACTACTCAGAAACGATGTGCGGGGAGGGGGTCCTCATAGTTAATTCACCTTCAGAAAACACGCTAAGCGGGAAAGTTGTCCGCTGTAGCAGAGGACTCAGAGTATGGTTCCATTTGTATATCGACCTCCGACAGGATACGTCCCGGAATATGAGTGAAAAGCAAGTACCTTCTACGGACCCGCGAAAAGGTGGTCCGTTTATGACTGAACCGACGCCGTAGGAGGTCCGCCAGGCTTCTATCTACGTATGCATGGTACTGGTTTGAGCACAATTCACAGCGAGAACGCGGCGGGCTCTGGAGACCTGATGAAGCGACACGAGGGGAATAGGGGGAATGGAGTGCGTGAGGAGGGCATGTCAGGGGGCACTCGGTGGGCTCCAGCCCCAAGCGGGGAACGGGCGAGGGCGATGGTGGGCAGGTGCGTCGGATACTTTTCGGGGACCGCCTCCGACCGGCGGCTACCTACACCTACTGGCCGATGTGCACTAAAACCACATAGCGAGTTTCTGACTTGGAAACTCTGTTTCGAGGTTCTACAAGCGTGGAGGTGGCCGATTCGGTCGAGTATGCACACCACTAGTACACGACGCTCCGTAGTGATTGGACGGATGGCGGAGCGGCCAGACTTGGCACACGCCATGCCAGGGAGACACTGTATGATTAGCTCGCAGCGTGGATTGACGGGTTGGACCCGTTTAGCAACGTATCCATTCTGAGGACGACCTCAATTAGGACGAGACATCCTACTGCTGTTCGCTTGCCGGTTGCAATCTCGTGTCGGGGGAAATTGCTGTCCAGCGGCAGCACCACAGTGCCGATTCACTGCGCCTTCTCGTCGGCTCATCTGTCCATCTTGAAAATGGGCCGATCTCCGTTAACCGTTGTGAATACGCCAACCCCATCCACGGGGTTGTAGCGATTAATTTGCCAATACAGAGAGGTGACGTATCGCACTGGCCGTCGTTTTATACACCTTCTGTCACGAGCGGCGTGTAAGACTTAGAGTATGTACGAAGCACGGGCGCGTTCAGGCACGGTTCGATGGCAGCGAATGAGTCTCAGCCGCTGGTGGCAATCACGATCCGGGGGTTCATCCGTTCGACGACGAGCAGGCACTTGGCGAAGCGCCGGCGGCGGTCACGACTCGACACCTCCCCTCGAAATCGTCGTCGTCCGTGTCCCGAGCTGCCCGCTCGGCTGTCCGGCGGATCACGCCGCGGACGCCGGGTCGTTTCAAATCGATAAAGCATCTTTCGGACCAATGTTGTGTTCGTTCTGGTAGCGCTGGATGTCGTGCTCGACGTTGTCGGGAAGGAAGGCATTGTGGGGTTTCCCGCCGTTGCCGCTGGTGTCTTTCCCGGCTTGGACACGGAGCCGATATTGCCCGCTGTCAGTCTGCTTGATGTCCCTGGTCGGACCTGCGGTATCTCCAAGGCGCGTAGACCGACGAACGCACCGAACTGGATACTGAGGTCGTCGCGTTGACTGTTGGTGGCTCGCCGGAGGACCTCAATCTCATTGTCGGTGAGCCAGACTTTGTGTTCGTTCCAGTCGGTGGCTTCGACACACATTACGATTAGTAAAGTTTCACAGCAATAGTGTCTGGAGTGTGGGAGAAAACGGAGGGTAGACACCGAAATCCGAGTGTAAATTAGGGCTATTTGTTACGATTTAATGAGACAAGTCATTAGTTAATATCTACCGTGCGGTAGGTACGCACAGCAGGTCCGAGACCGTCCATTTATATATACCCCACTCATCGGATGTGATGCGAAGGTCGCACCGGGCAGCGAGCCCGGGTCGACAACCCAACGCCACCGTCGAGGTGGTCTGGGTCATTCGCTTAGAGCACGAGGCCATCCCGGCTCCGTGCTCGTGTATGAGGATTCCACCCCTGCGGTCCGCCGTCAAGATGGAATCTGATGTGAGCCCACGGACCCATGCAGTAGTCAGCACTGGTGTAGGAACCAGTGTGTTAGCTTCCGACGGAGTGCAACCACTTCCGCCGCTGACTTAGTCAGCACATTCCGGTTGATCCTGCCGGAGGCCATTGCTATCGGAGTCCGATTTAGCCATGCTAGTCGCACGAGTTCAGACTCGTGGCATATAGCTCAGTAACACGTGGCCAAACTACCCTACAGACCGCGATAACCTCGGGAAACTGAGGCCAATAGCGGATACAACTCTCATGCTGGAGTGCCGAGAGTTGGAAACGTTCCGGCGCTGTAGGATGTGGCTGCGGCCGATTAGGTAGATGGTGGGGTAACGGCCCACCATGCCGATAATCGGTACAGGTTGTGAGAGCAAGAGCCTGGAGACGGTATCTGAGACAAGATACCGGGCC